>JAYWEM010000090.1:0-9731 GCA_043779265.1 bacterium
CGGAACGGCCACGATCAGTCCGAATGCCGTCGTGTTGAGGGCTGTCGAGATGCCGGCTGCCAGGAACGCCGAGCGCTGCGACGGATCGGCGGCGCCGACGGCGGCGAAGGCTTGCATCAGCCCCTGGATGGTTCCGAGCAACCCGAGCAGCGTGGCGACGTTCGCCAGCACAGCGAGTTGCGGGAGACGCCGCGACAGGCTGGGCAGTGACAAGGTGGCGGCATCGTCAGCCGCCGCCTGGATGCGGGAGTCATCGCCCGTCGCGGACAGCATCGCCTGTGCGACCTGGGCTGCCGGCGTGCTCGAGCCCTGACTGATCCGACGCGAGTTGTTCAGGTCGCCCTTCTGGATCGACGTGGCGAGGTCGTCGGAGAAGCGTCGCGCATTGATGCTGGCGGCCTTGGACAGGACGATGAACCGCTCCACGCCGATGGCGAGGATGACCACGGCGGTCGCGAGGATCAAGTGCATGAAAACGCCGCCGTCGCGGTAGGACGCGGCAAGAGCGGTCAACACGTTCATCGTGGAGTCTCCCTTCCAGGTTCACTGGGCATGCGAGTCACGACCACTCCGGTCGGGAGCGGTGTGGCCTGGCCCAGTCGGAGGCTTGTGGTGAGATAGCGTCGATGATGGAACTCGAGGAATCGGCGCTGGTCGCGCGCCGTGACGAACAACACCTGGGGCACCGGGATGTCCCCTTCGATATGGATGTCCTCCAGCATGCGTGGCCCGGCTTTGCGAGCGGCCGCGGCTGTGGACGAATCGGCGCGCGAGGGCGTGCGCACCGCTGTCGTGCGCTTGTTCCCCGACGACTTCGCGGGGGATGATTCCGTCGGCGCGGCGAGCGACAGTGATCCGAGGATCAGGAGCAGTGCGAGCGCTCTCATGGTTCTCGCTCCGCGAAGGGTTTGGCTTCATCACGCCCGAACACCGCGAACAGGCTGTCGGGGTCCTGACTGGAGCGGGCCCGGTAGCGGGCGAACCACTTGGCTGCTGCATCGTCGTCGAGCCGGTAGTACTTCTCGAGGATGGCGAGGTTGTAATAGGGGCCCGGGCGCTTGGCATCGAGTTCGATGGCGCGCTCGAACGCCTTGCGCGCGGACTCGGCTTCGCCTCGGCGCAAGCGCACGATGCCGGCATTGTTGGCGTGCACGGCATCTCGGCTCTGCTGCCCCATCTGCGCTTCGGCGAGTTCGGTGGCGGCATCGGGCGTCTCGCCGCGGAGCATCAGGAAGACGCGCGCACCTCCGTCGAGGGTCCGCTCGTTCGCGGGGATCTCGCTCAGCACCGCTTCGGCTTCGGCCCACTCGCCGAGCGCATCCAGATGAAGCGCCAGCCCCGCGAGAAGCGTGTGACGCTCCGCTCGGGCGACGTTCAGCCGACCATCGCGCAGCCCCGAGAAGCGCTCGACGGCCTGCGCGTGACGGCCCGTGACATGGAACAGGCGCGAGAGTCGAGAGAGCGCCGCGGCATTCGAGGGCTCGAGCGCGAGGGCCTCGCGCACCTTGGCTTCCGCCGACTCGAGCGAGTCGCGCTCGAACGCACGGTCCGCAGCGCGCAACAGCGTGTGGGCATCCGGCGTCTCCGTCTCCTCGGACGGCGGGGAGGTGGAGAGCGATGTCGCCGAACCGGGCACCGCGCTCGCGGGAACCGAAGCGACCTGCACTCGCGGAGTCCGGAACAGGCCGGTCCATGAGATCAGTGACCTCCACGAGCAGCCCTGGGTCGCCAGCGCCAGGATCAGGATGGACACGAGTGCCCGAGCATGCCGGATCATCGGTCCCCCGATGCGCGGAGGGGAGCCGAGGTGTCGGCGGACGATGCGCGCGGCGTGCGTCTCGACTCGACCACGGGGAACTCGACCTCCGGCTGGAAGAAGAAGCGCTTGCCGAGTCCACGCCAGAGCGAGGATCGGGCCTGGTGGACCCATGGATCGTCGGTCGCCGTGCGGGCCGTCTTGCGGAGTAGGTCGCTCCAGACGTCCTGGGCGCGAACCTGGAATCCGTGCGACTGACCGAGCAGGACGTCCTCATAGGCAAGGCGATCGTCCCCCTTGAGATCGGCAGGTCGCTCGCTCCGCTCCAGCGCTGCCCCGAAGTCCGCCAGGGCCTCTCCGATACGGTAGGCGGCCGCATTGGCCCAGCGGGGCTCCCCGACGTCGGCCGCCCTGCGGTAGCGCACGAGCACCGAGTCGAGCCGCGTCTGGCGTGCCGCGATGGAACGCTTGAGCGGAAGCGTGAGCCGGACGGCCTGATAGGCGGTCATCGCCTCCTCGCCCTGCAGGAAGCGAACCTGCGCCACCAGGTCGCGCGAGAGCAGCGCCGGGTGTGCCGTGGCCAACGTCAGGTACTGACCCAGTCGGGACGTGGGTCCGGGCCGGGCGCCCTTGCGGGTGGTCGTGGCCAGGAGCGCCGACACCGGCTTCTCGGGCCCGACCGAGAGGAGTTCCCGACGGGCCAGGGACTCGAGGACGTCGAGCGCCGTCTCGTGGTCCGCCGGATGAGCCTGGATGTAGGCGAGTCGCAGCGAATCGGCGGACGTGCTGTCACCCAGCGCTGCGCGCAGGTCGGCGGCCCTCAGCCACGCGTCTCCCGCACTCGCATCGTCAGCATGGTGCTTCGCGAAGCTCAGGAAGCCATCGGCAGCGAGTGCCTTCTGACCCGCGGCCTCCCAGGCCTGCGCGATCTGCAGACGCGCCTCACGGGCATGCTCGGAACGGGGGAAGCGTGTTGCGAGGGACTCGAGTTCGCTCACGCCCTCGGCCGTGCGGCCCGCGGCGAGGAACGAGAGACCGGCGCGGTGGAGGACGGCATGCGAGCGATCGTAATGCGGCCAGTCGCGCGTGACGCGGGCGAACGCCTCGGCATGACGCCCGTGGGCGCTGGAGTCGGCTGCCACGAGTGACTCGGCGTGGCGGTGCCAGCTGATGGGAGTGGCCTCGGCCGCACGCCGTGCCAGCGTGTCGCGCTTGGCCGCGACCGCGACCAAGCGCGCCTCCTCGAAGGCCGCGCCTGCCGCGTCGAATCGGCCGAGGGCGAACAGCGCCTCGGCGCGGGCGACGGCGGCATCGGGCGTCCGGCTGTCCGAGGGGTGGTACTGGATCAGTTCGGCCAGATCCGCGACCGCCTCCTCGTTCCAGTCATGGGCTCTCGCGAGTTGGGCGCGCCGCCATCTCAAGTCGGCCGACTTGGGGTGCGACGGGAAACCCTTCAGATGCGTGGCCGCCTGCAGTCGAACCGCGAGCGCCAGGGCGTCGGTTCCACGCAGGGCGCCGGCCCGCGTGCCCTCGTACCAGGCGTCGGTGACGGCGACCAACTGCCAGCTCGCCTGGATCCGCACGCTGTCATCCATCGCCTGCGTGGCAGTGCGATAGTGTGCGAGCGCTGCAATCGGATCGCCGAGCTTGGACTCGGTCTCGCCCAGGTGGAGGTGGAGGAGTCCGGTGGTGGAATCGGCGGGCCAGGTGCGCAGCAGCGCCGAGTAGAGGTCGCGTGCGGCACGCCAGTCGGCGGCTGCACCGCGCTCACGAGCGGCGCGATGGTGCGACTGGGCGACGCTCCGCCAGGCCTGCTGGGCGAACACCTCGCCCTCACGTCTCAGCGAGTCCGAGCGCTGTGCCTTGGCCCATGCGCTCCCCGGCGTGAAGTGCGGAGCCACCTCGAGGCGCGCAGCTGAGGCCCCGGCACGGTCGTCCTCGCGCTCGCGTGTCTGGACCAGTCGCATCGCACTCGTAAGCGCCTCGGGGCTCTCGGGGTAGCGTTGGATCGCCACGCGATCGACCTCGGCGGCGCGAGCGAATTCGCCGTAGCGCCTGAGATGCTGTCCGAGGGCGAGCAGAGTCTTCAACTCGAACGGACGGCGATGTGAGTCCGTGAAGTGCGCCGAGAAGGCCGCGGCGCCGCCTGCACCCGCCAGCGAGTGGACGAGGTAGAACTCGGATTCCTCGGCGAGGTCCGTCTGCCGCGCGACTTCGGGGCGCTCGAGGTAGACGTCGAGCACGGCGCTGAACGCGCCCGCCGCCTCCGTGAATCGGTTCTCGTTGAAGTGGGCCCATCCGAGCTTGTAGAGGGCCATCACCCGCAGGTTCGGGTCGGGCCCTTGGGCCGACCTGGCGTAGAGCGTCACGCACGCGGTGAACGCGCGCTCGGCGAACGCCATGTCGCCCAGTCGAAGCAGGGATTCCTGCGCGTAGGAGGAACCGGCGTGGTCCGCCACCAGTCTCTCGAACATCGTCCGCGCCTCATCGGCGCCTTCATCCGAGAGGATCATGGCGGCGTTGAACAGCGTCGCGTCCGTGTGCTCGAACTCCGGGTCCTCGGCGAGGATCGAACGGTAGAGCTTGAGCGCGGAGGCGTGGTCGAGTAGCGGAGGCGCGCCGCGACCGGCATCGACGCCCTGCTTCAGGTAGGTCGCCATCGACTCGCGGAAGCGCTGCCGCGCTTCGATCATGCGAAGATCGGCAAGGCGGAATCGCATCTCCGCACGAGCCGGCGATCGCAGGTGGGACTCGAGGAAGGCGGACATCCGGAGGATGCCGGTCTCACGCCAGCGAATGGCCTCGGGCGTCTCGAGCGCGGCATCGAGTGCATCGACCGTGGCCGCGTCGCGGGCCGTGGGTGCGGCGTTCGTGGCATCGGCGTGCGAACGATCGAGACCGACGCTGGCTCCGTACGATGCGGCGGCGAGGCCGTAGTCCAGACCCTCGCGCTCCGAACGCATCGCCTCGCGCGTGCGGAGGATCGAGGACTGCACGACCTCGTACTGAGTGGCGAGCCACGCGCGCTGGCTGTCATGCACGGTGCGCTCGAGCGGTGCGAGTGCGGCTCGCAGCGCGCGCTCCCGGTCACTCGACCGGGCTGCCGCCATGCTCGAATCCACCGAGCCCTCGATGCGAATAGCCCACGCCAAGGCGGCCTGGGCGATGGCGCGCTGCGCCAGCACGCCATCGATGAGGCCCGGGCGCCAGGCCCGTTCATACGAGGCGGCGATCCGGCCCGGCGCCTGCTCGGACACCTGGAGCGCGAGAGCCGAGAGGTGATCACCCAGCGAGCGTTCGGCTTCGAGCACCGTGGGCGGTGGGGCATGCCCGGCGGGAGCCCAGGACATGCGGGCGGAATCGGGCCCGGCCAGGCGAAGGCGATGCATGCCGTCGATCCACAGTCGATGGGAGGCGACTTCGCTGCGGATGTGTGCGGTGCGCAGACCGACACGGAGGATCGCCGCGTCGCGCAGCGCACGGAGCCGCTCGTCGATTTCGGTGAGCGTCCGCGAGAGCGCGTCGAGTTGCCGCAGTCGCCTGTCCAGCGAGTCGCGCACGGCACGGACATCGCCCAGCCCGACGCCGAGGTAGTCGCGCAACTGGGCGAGTGAGACGCGTTCGCCATCGAGTGCCCAACGGGCGCGGTCCAAGGCATGCTGGGCGTGCAGCGCATCCGCGCGAGCCGCACCGAGCCGATGCCATTCCTCCTCGGTCGGCGGGAGTGCATCCGCCGGCTTCCGACTCGAACCAGCCGGCGTCACGTGAGTGGAGCGCGTCGGCTCGAAGGCCACACGAAGATCGGAGGCTGCTCGCCCCCGCGACCGCCATGCGATGTCCTCGGCCTCGGCGGGCAACCACGCGAAGCCGATGCCCGCTGCGGAACGCGACCATTCGGCCCACGGCGCATCCGCACCCGCGAGGGCCTCCAGCCAATCGATCGCTTCGCTCTGGCGATGCCACGAGGAGTCGGCAGCGGCATACGCGCGATAGGCGGCGTTCCAATCTCCGGAGTCCAGCGCGAGACCTCCGAGTGCGCTCCAGGCCGAGCGCGCTTCCGAGTGATCGACGGCTCGCTCGATGGCCCGAGCGAGCGAGGCGCGGCCCGCGTCGAGTTCTCCTCGTTCGAGTCGCCACAGCCCTTCGAGATGGTCGCGTCTTCCGGCGTAAGCGCCGGCATCGGATGTCCTGCCCAACCAGGGGGACGGATCCTCGCCCGCAGCGAGGGCGCGAGTGGCCAGCGTGATGCGCGCGGCATCGGCGAGATCACGCCCCAGTACGGTCAGGCTGTCGGCCGTGAGGAGGGCCACGAGGCTCGCGTGGTCGTCGAGTCCGAGGCGAGCCAGTGCCTGGGCTCGGATGGCGAGTCCGAGCGGCGACGCCGTCGCCTCATCCGGGACCAGTTCCAGCGCTCCCGCAGAGTCGCCAGCCCGAAGTCGTGCGCTGGCCGAGAGGGCATCGGCCGTCGCGCTCCCGACACGCCTGGATTCTCCGCTCCGGTCGCCGTGCTCGAGCGCCGCGAGTCGTCCACGCTGCACGACCCACTGCGTGGCAGCCGTCTGGCTGGGCCAGGACTCGACCTGATCCGCCAGCGCCTGGAGTCGCGCGGGGCTTCCCGTGCGTGCATAGGCCTCGGCGAGCAGGAACGCGGCGCGGTCGGCGCCTTCGAACGAGGGCGTCGCCCAGTCGAGTGGTTCCAGTTGCTCGATCACGCGGCGAAGGGAGTCCCGAGCACTCTCGGCGGCGGCGCGCATCAGTCGAACGGCCGGTTGCGGTGCGAGAACGCTCTGGAGCGTCAGAGGAGCACGCGCAGCGTCAGCGGGCGCCGCCAGGGCGCACGCCAGGGCGAGTCCCGCGAGGATTCCACGCGGACGGATGGCGAGGACGGACGACCTCACGGGCTCCCCGCGGCCCCCGGTGCGAGCACGGACATCGGCTCATGGGTCCACGTGGTCGCGCGGACGCCGGGAGCCCCGGCTTCCGGCGTGGCGCCGGCAAGATCGAGTCGGACGAACGTGAGGCGGTCCCGTTCGGGCGCGAGGGATACGTAACCGTCGATGTCCGCCGCCCAGCCCCGGCCGATGATGCGGACGGAGATCACCTGCTCGCGCGGCTCGATCCGCGCATGGGCGATCTCGAGCGCGCCGCCGCGCTCCAGCAGGTCGCGATGCTCCTGCGACAACGTGGTGGTGTGACTGCGACCATCCTCCATGGTCAACATCACCGCCTCGATCGGTGAGGCGGTATGACCCGAGAGCACGACGAGCCATGCGGTGCCCTGCAGACCCGTGAAGTCCTGTTCGATCACGCCGAGGCGCATCCGCTGCGCCGCGAGCAGTCGTTCCATCTGGTCGAGCTGGTCCTCGAGTCCGGCCAGGTCACGGACGCTGGCGTACAACTCGCGCCTCGCCCGCGCATCCTCACAGCGGGAAGCGGAGTCCCGGCCCGCGTGGATCGCGGTCAGCATCGTGCCGTAGGCCAGGAATCGCTGATCGATGCCACCACCCTCGGCACGTCCGGCCGACTGCTTCTCGCGCAACAGGTCGATGCGAGTGCGGATGAAGTCCTTGTTGTCCTTGAGGAAGCGCAGCGTCTCGTGCTTCTCACGCTTCGGGCGCACGCGCGAGACCTCGAGCTCCATGGGAGTGTTCGGTTGGGCGGTGACACCGGTGGGCACGAGCGCGAGGATCGTGATCAGGGCCACCGCAAGCGGATACCGCATCGTCAGCCCCTCCACGTGCGGCGGACCTTGCCGTCGATGGCGTCCACCATGACGAAGAGGGCAGGAGCGCCGGGGGAGGTGTAGACGACGGTCCACGTGGCCGGGTCCGGGTCACTGTCCTGGAAGGCACCGCGCATCAGAAGCATGGTGCGAGCGCTGCCCTGATGCTTGGTGCGATAGTTGCGCCCACCCTCTCGCTCGGCGATCGCAAGGGCCTCCGCACTATCGAGCCACTGGGTCTGCAGCGCCGGGGCCTCGAAGCGCATCTCGAGATCCTCGGCCACCAGGATGCGTCCGTCACGCACCGAGTAGGCGCGCGAGCGATCGAGACTCGCCGAGCGGAACAAGTATCCCCAACGCGTGGCGTCGCCCTCGGTGCTCAGGGCCTCGTCATTCTCGATGTAGACCAGACGTGCGTCAGCGGCCCATCGCAGCGCCGCGCTCGAGGCCAGCTCGAATCCCGAGCGAGCTCCGAACGAGGGTCGCTCCCCGGCGCGCGATGGCGAGGCGAGCGAAGCGGCGAGCAGGCAGGCGAGCAGCATGGTGCGCACGCCATGGATCACATCCCTGATGTTCATGGCTGCCCCCTAGAAGAGATAGAGCGTGCCGAGCGAGAACTCGACGTTGTCATTCGTCCGACGGGCGTTGTCACTGCCGGACGTGAAGCGGTAGTCGCGGAACTCCCATCGCATCGCCGTGCGCTTGGACAGGAACAGTGTGGTTCCGGCCCCGTAGTGGAAGCTCGGTTCGGAGCGGCCCAGCATGATCGTGGAGCCCACTCCAGCCGTGACGAACGGGACCATCTGGCGTCCGGGGAGGAACTCGTAGGTCGCCCCGAGGCTGTAGAACAGCATGTGGAAGGTCTCGGCCTCGAGGGAGAGTCCGAACAGTGCTTCGACGATCTCGGCCGGGCGGTCGATGTGCGTCCAGCCGACGCCGACCTCCGCCTGGATTCGATCGAACACGTAGTAGCCGAGCCGGCCACCCGCCACGAACGAGTTGGACTTCTTGTCGAATGCATAGGCGCCGGCATAGCCGTTCAGCACATAGCTTCCGGTGCGCGTGTAGAGCTTGGGATTCGGACGCCATTGCAGGCCGGAGAGGTCGTCGTATTCCTCACACAACGACTCATGGACCCATCCCGATGCGCTCTCGGAGACCTTCACGTTGTTCCAGCCCTCGTGCTTGGCCAGAACCATGAACCGAGCGTCGCGGGGCTGGACCGAGGCGATGGCGTAGTCGGAGCCCGGACCGGTGCGGATGACGTTCGACTTCTCACGCAGTCGGACCATCCGGCTCGTGATCATCAGCGGCTGATGATGGGAGCGCGTCACCGAGCCCGCGCAGGGTGATGCCACCACGGTCGAATCGACAGGGGCGAGAGCGGATGCTTCGGCGGCAGGAGCCGTGGGCGGCTCCTCCGCCCGCAGGGGCATGGCGGCGCACGCGGCGGCCAGGCTCACCGCGATCCACGCGTGAGCCTTCGGCCTTCGCCACGCCTGCCCATGACGAGGGTTCTTCATCGAACGATCTCCTTGCCGAGGAACTGCCGTCAGCGCCCGTGGATCCAGTTCCACCCCACGCGCACATCCCATGTGCCGAACCGCTCACGCGACTCGACGAGGCTCCCAGCGACGCTTCGCGCCGTATCGAGCCCGAACCACCGGTGTTCGACTTCCAGATCCACCGACCACTGCTCTCCGACTCCGCGCTCGATGGCGAACCCCGCACCTGCGACCCACTCGTGGATCGGCGCGAGCGCCACGACGACGTCGGGACCACCACCCACCGGGATCGAGAGCCTGGCTGGGTCGTAGGTGAGCGCCAGTCGCCCGGCGCTTGCCGTGGCCGACAGGCGCTGCCCGAGGACATCGGCCACGCGCATGCGGCTCGTGAGGTCCCAGGTCGTCGTGCGAGTGCTTGGATCCTCGACGCCCGCCAGCCCCAGCGACTGCGTGTTCGGGGCGCTCCACACGCGAACGCCGAGATCCGCCGGTCCGAGGCCCGCTCGCACCCGAGCTCCCAGGGCCGGCCTCGGGGTGATCTCGAACTGATAGTCGGCCATTGAGGCGGCGGGCTTGGACCACCCGCCGAGAACGCCGAGTGAGAGCTCCGGGCCGATCGCCGAGGCGTTCGATGCGGTCAGCGTGACTCCAGCAAGCAGAGCAGCCACGAAGGATCCGCGTGCGGTCATGGCGTCCCTCCACCGAGGGCGAACTCCATCCCGATGGGGAGGATCTGGTACTGGTTCGA
>JAYWEM010000091.1:0-9719 GCA_043779265.1 bacterium
GGCACCGGCCGAGGTGCGAGTCCACACCCTGGACGGCTGCCCGAGCGCTTCGCCATGACCCCTTGCGGAGCCGGGAGCCACTCGGTCGCACCCGAGCGAACTTCCGTCGCGACGGCAGGCGATGCTTGACGGCCCCTCGACCCCCTGATACAAAGCGCGTCCCGTCACACGAGGTGTCCACTGCTGGGCCCATAGCTCAGCGGTCAGAGCTCCCGGCTCATAACCGGAAAGACCCTGGTTCGAATCCAGGTGGGCCCACACCCCGTAGCGGGCATCGCGTGTCGATGGGCGGATAGCTCAGCTGGTAGAGCACCTGGATCACAACCAGGGGGTCGGGGGTTCGAGCCCCTCTCCGCCCACCATCTTCTCCTCAGGCGATCCCGTGACCGACGAACTGCGCACGCACTGGGAACTGCACCTGCTGGACGAGGAGAGCGTGCGCCTCGAAACCGAGCGCGCGCAGATCCCCGCAGAGCGGCAGACGCATGAGCGCCGGGTCGCCGCCTCGAAGCGATCGCTCGCGCAGCTCGACCAGCGCAGCGAGGAGGCGCAGCTGAAGCGCCGATCGCTCGAGCGCGACCTCGCCGCCCTCGATGTGCAGGTGCGCCACTTCGAGCACCAGCTGGAGAGCGTCACCGACCAGCGACAGTTCGAGGCGGTCCATCACGAGATCGCCAATGTGAAGGCGAAGCGCGACGGGCTCGAGACCGAGGCCCTCGAGCGACTCGAGGTCGAAGAGACCTGCGCGACCGAGCGACCGGCGCTGGTGGCCGATCTGGCCAAAGTCGAGTCCGCGTGGAGCGAGGCGTCCGCGCTGCTCGATCGACGCGATGCCCGCCTCGGAGCGAGGCTCGCCGAACTCGATGCCGGCCGGTCGCGCTTCGCCTCGGCGCTCGAGGGCGCGGCGCGCACGCGCTACGATCGACTGCGCAGTGGCCGCTCGGGGCGGGCCATCGCGGCGTTGATCGGCAACGCCTGCGGCACCTGCCAGAGCGCACAACCGCCGCACGCCCTTCAGGAGGCTCGCAAGCGCGCGACGCTGCTGATGTGCGAGGGCTGTGGCCGATTGCTGTTGTTGTCGCCCGAGGATCCAGCCGCGTGAGTGATCCGGCGCCTCGGAGGCTGCGCGAGGACCTGCCGTTCCGACGCATCGCCCTGCTCCTCTCGGGAGGGGGCGCGCTGGGTGCCTACGAGGTCGGCGTCCTGCGCGTGCTGGAGCGGCTGGGGATCTCCCCGCATCTGGTCGTGGGCGTCTCGATCGGAGCGATCAACGCCATCGTCTGGCTGGCACACGGGCGCCGCACCGCGCCTCTGGAAGCGGCATGGCAGCGTCTGCGAGGACCCGAACTCGGGCTCCAGTGGGTGACGCTGGTGCTGCGAGTCGCCGGATTGTTCCTCGTGGCGCTGGCGGTGCTCGAGTCGTTCCTGACGCTCGTCGGATCACGCGAGTTGTCGGGTTCGTACTGGTTCTGGAAGCAGTCCAGTGCGCGGCTCGATCTGCTGTCGACCCAGCTCGACATCACGCTGTGGGTGGCGGTCGCCGTGCTCGGGACGCTGGTGCTGCTCGGTGCGGGGCCCATCGAACGCTGGTTGGCGAGCCAGGGCGGTGACACGCCCGATGCGCACGATGCCGGCCGGCGCACGCTCGGGCGCCTGGCGCTCGGCGCCGCGGCCATTCACGGGTTGGTCTGGCTGATGGCGTGGCCGTGGCCGCATCGCTTCAGTGCGAGCGCCGTGGCGCTGTTGAGCGTGGCCTGGCTCGCGAGCGGCCCGGGGCGGCTCGGGCAGTTCGTCCGGGGACTCGCTTTCGGTCTCATGCCCGACACGCATGGACGCGGCTTGTGGTCCGGGCGACGTCGCCGAAAGGTCATCCAGGAGTTGGTCCAGCAGGGTGATGCGAGCTCGCTGCTCGGCAGGCAGACGAGACTCGTCATGAGCGCGCTCGCCGTCGACACTGGTCGGGTCTGTCACTTCATCACATGGTCGGACCACACGCCGGCTTTCGAGGCACGTGTCCGCGAGTCGCTGGGTGAGGTGGTCGTGCTGCGTTCCGCCGAGGAAGCGGTGTCCGCGGCCGTGGCGTCCTCCGCGATCCCCGGCGTGTTCGAGCCGGAGCGGATCGATCAGCGGCACTTCGTCGACGCCGGCGGGTTCTCCAATCAGCCGCTCCATCTCGCGCTGGCCGACGATGCCGATGCCGTGCTCGTCGTGTTGCTGCAGCCGAGCGAGTCGCCCGCCGCCGCCGCGCCGCCCGCGGACATGGCGGTGCTCGCCGGCCGACTGCTCGAGCTCGCCAACTGGCGCGATCTGCAGACGGAACTCCGCGAGCTCCCCGGTGGCTGGTCGCGGCAGGGCGATCCGGCGCGCGTCTGCGTCGTCGAGCCGCCAAGGCCGCTTCCGGGAACGCTGTTGATGTTCGAACCCGAGCAGGCGGCCCGACTGATCGAACTCGGCGAGGCCGATGCGTGGCGCGCACTCGATCGTGCAGGATGGCTCGCCCCGGCGATGGACGGCCGCTGAGGCGCTCGGCTAAGGTGCGGCCATGACGACGACTCCCGCGGTATGGGTGTTGCGCTGCGACGGAGGTTCCCGCGGGAATCCCGGACCAGGCGCTTATGGGTTCGTGATCACGGATCCGCAGGGCCAGGAACGGGAAGCACGTGGCGAGCCGCTGGGCGTGGTGACCAACAACGTGGCCGAGTACCGCAGCCTCATCGCGGGCCTCGAAGCCGCGGCCCGTCTCGGGGCGCAGCCGCTCGAAGTGCGAATGGACTCCGAACTGGTGATCCGCCAGATGACCGGGCAGTACCGGGTGAAGAACGAGGGACTCAAGCCCCTGCATGCCGAGGCGCGACGTGCCGCGGCCAAGCTGGGGTCGGTGACCTTCGACTCGGTGCGGCGCGAGCACAACGCGCGGGCCGATCAGTTGGTGAACGACGCACTCGATCGGGCGCAGGGAAGGTCCGAGTCCCCCAGGTGATCGCGCGGAGTACTCCGACGCTTCCGCTCGTTACGGGCGGCCGAGGATGCGGCGTGAGGAAAGTCCGGACTCCATAGGGCAAGGCGCTGGGTAACCCCCAGGGGGCGTGAGCCTACGGAAAGTGCAACAGAGAGCAGACCGCCAACGGACGTGGAGTGATCCACGTTGCGGGCAAGGGTGAAACGGTGCGGTAAGAGCGCACCAGCGGTGTCGGTGACGACACCGGCTCGGTAAACCCCGCCTGGAGCAAGACCGAATAGAGGGGAAGGCGTGTGACCCGCGCCGTTCGACCCCCGGGTCGGTCGCACCGAGGTCACCGGAGACGGTGGCCCCAGATGAATGATCACCACGGAGCTGCACGCTCCGACAGAATCCGGCTTACGGGGGACTCGCCTGTTCGCGAACGAGGGTCCGGTGCGCAAGCACCGGGCCCTCTTCGCATCTCGATTCCGAGTCATCCCGAGTCATCCCAGTGGCGGCATGGGAACGAGACCGGCTAGAGTGCGAAACGTCACACTCCCTCACCACAGGATGTCACGATGCCGCCGACCACGACGCCGACGACGAACTGGGTCTATCACCCGAGACGGTCGCCTGATGCGGCCGCGGCGCTGGCGCGCACGCTCGATGTGCCGCTCCCGATGGCGCACGTGATGGTCAATCGCGGACTCGCCGATGAGGCGTCCGCGCGGCGCTTCCTCGAGCCGTCGATCGAGCAGTTGCACGATCCGACGTTGATGCTCGATCTGGAACTGGCGGCCCAGCGCATCCTCGCGGCGATCGCGAACGGCGAGCGCATCTTCATCCAAGGCGACTACGACGTCGATGGCATCACATCGACCTTCCTGCTCGACAGCGTGCTGAGAGACCTCGGGACTCAACCCGAGGTGCGCATCCCGCATCGGGTGCGCGATGGCTACGGTCTCTCGATCGGGGCAGTCGACGATGCGGCCCGCCGTGGCTGCTCGCTGATCGTGACCGTGGATTGCGGGATCACCGCGGTCGAAGCGGTCGCGCACGCCAGGAGCAAGGGCATCGATGTCGTCGTCACCGATCACCATGAGCCCAAGGCCGTGCTGCCCGAGGCATTCGCGATCGTCGACCCGCTGCGTCCCGGGTGCCCGTATCCCTTCAAGTCCCTCGCCGGCGTCGGAGTGGCGTTCAAGCTCGCCGAACGACTGTTGCGCGAGCGTGGCGGGATGGAACGTGCCCAGACCTACCTCGATGCGGTCGCGCTCGGGACCATTGCCGATGTCGTTCCGCTCGTCGGCGAGAATCGCGTTCTGGCGCAATTGGGTTTGCGCCGTCTCAATCAGGAGCGGCGGCTCGGGATCCGCGCGTTGGCCGATGTCGCTGGTGCCGGAGCGAGGCTCATCACCAGCGGGCAGGTCGCCTTTGTTCTCGCGCCCCGCATCAATGCCGCTGGCCGGATGGGCAATGCCGAACAGGGCCTTCGCCTCCTTCAGGCGCGCGAGCTCGGCGAGGCACAGGACCTCGCGATGAGCCTCGAGGATGACAATCGCCGCCGCCGCGAGAGCGATGAGAAGGTGCTGCGCGAGGCCGTGCAGATGGTGGAGCGCGAGATCGGCTACCCCGAATGCCAGTCGATCCTGTTGTGGTCGGACCAGTGGCACCCGGGCGTGATCGGCATCGTCGCCTCGCGACTCGTCGAGCGCTATCATCGGCCCGCAGTGTTGGTCGCGCTCGATGGCGAGCGCGGCCGCGGTTCCGGGCGCAGTCTTCCCCATCTCGACCTCACGCGCGTGCTCGATGCGTGCTCCGACCTGCTGGTGGCCCACGGCGGTCACGCGTTCGCCGCCGGGCTGACGGTGGAGCGCGAGCATCTTCCTGAACTGCGAGCGCGGATGGAGCGCCTGGTGCGCGAGCGCAGTCAGGCGGAGCACTTCGTGCCGCGCCTGCTCGTCGATGCGGAGGTGCGCTCGGATGAATGCGATCTCGAACTCGTCGATGCGTTGGAGCGTCTCGCGCCGCACGGGCTCGACAATCCCGAGCCCCTGTTCCGGCTCGCGAGCGTCCTGCCGAAGGAAGTGCGGGAGGTGGGTGATGGCAAGCACCTGCGCGTTCGGCTGCCGGGGGCGGGCGACCGCACCGCGATTGGCTTCGGGCTCGGTTCCCAGGCGGGCGAGATGCGAGCCGCCGGACCCGTGGATCTCGCGTTCGCACCCACGCGCAATGAGTGGCGGGGCACGACCGAGGTGCAGCTCAAGCTGAAGCACTGGCGCCCCGCGACGGAGGAGCCGCTCGGGTCATGACGGGCGGTTCGAGGCACCCGGAGCTCCGCGCCTCGCTGATGAGCGTCGTCGCCGAGAAAGCCCCGAAGGTGGATCGCGACCGCGTCGCCGCCTGCTATGACTTCGCGGCCATGGCCCACGGTGAGCAGACGCGTGACTCCGGACTGCCCTACGTCTCGCACTCCGTCGAGGTGTGCCGCATCCTGCTCGACCTGCTCGAGTCGCGGCTCGACACCACGATCGTTTGTGCCGCGCTCCTCCATGATGTCGTGGAGGACACGGGCATCACGCTGGAGCAGGTCGAGAAGCAGTTCGGTCGCGAGGTGGCGTCGCTGGTCGAAGGCGTGACCAAGTTGTCGCGCGTTCACTTCGAACGGCGCGAGGCGCAGCAGGCCGAGAACTTCCGCCGCATGCTGCTGTCGATGTCGAAGGATCTGCGCGTCATCTTCATCAAGCTCGCCGATCGCCTCCACAACATGCGCACGCTCGAGTTTCTGAAGCCCGAGAAGGCCCGGCGCATCGCCGAGGAGACGCGCGACATCTACGCGCCGCTGGCGCATCGCCTCGGTATGGCGGGCATCAAGCGCGAGCTCGAGGATCAGGCGCTCAAAGTGCTCGATCCCGACGCGTACGCCGATCTCGCGGGCACCATCCAGTCGAAGCTCGGCGAGCGCGAGGCGTTTCTCACGGTGGTGGGCGACCAACTGCGCGATGGCCTCAAGGCGTCCGGGCTCAAGGCGGAGGTCATCGGGCGACCGAAGCACTTCTTCTCCATCTACCACAAGATGAAGACCGGTCGGACGCTCGATCAGATCTACGACCTGCTCGGTCTTCGCATCCTGACGCAGTCGCGCAATGACTGCTATCGCGCACTCGGCGTGGTGCACGACCGGTTCTCACCGGTGGCGGAGCGCTTCAAGGACTACATCGCGACGCCCAAGAGCAATCTCTACCAGTCGCTCCACACGACCGTGCTGACCGATGACGGTGAGATGGTCGAAGTGCAGATCCGCACCTGGGAGATGCACCGGATCGCCGAGACCGGCGTGGCCGCCCACTACCTCTACAAGCAGGGCGGCTCGGTCGATGAGGAGCTCGATCAGCGGCTCGGTGGCTTCGTCACCCAGATCGCCGACTGGCAGCGTGAGACCGACGATGACGAGTACATGGACTTCCTCCGGACGGCGCTGCATCAGGAGGAGTTGTTCGTCTACACGCCGCGGCGCGAACTCAAGCGACTGGCCAAGGGCGCCACGCCGCTCGACTTCGCATTCCTCATCCACACCGAGGTCGGCCAGCGCACGGTGGGCGCCCGCGTCAACGGCGAGCTCGTGCCGCTGCGGCATGAACTGCGCAACGGGGACATGGTCGAGATCATCACGTCGCCGCAGGCGCAGCCGCACCAGGATTGGCTGAAGATCGTTCGTACCACACAGGCGAAGACGAAGATCCGGCACTGGCTGCGTCAGCGGCGGGTCGATGACAGCATCTCGCTCGGCGAGGAGATGCTGGTGCGCGAGTTCAGGCGGCTGCGGCTGACACCGGAGCCCGAGACGGTGATCGAGATCGCCAAGGGGCTCGGCTGCCTGGATCTCCCGACACTGCACGCGCGCCTCGCCGAGGGGTCGATCTCGATGGCGCAGGTGACTCGCAAGCTCGAGCCCAAGCGCGACACGTTCGCGGAACGGCTCGTGAAGGGTCCGCTCGAGGCGCTCGGGGTCGGAAAGAAACCGACGGGCGGCGTCTTGATCCAGGGCATCGGCAACGTGATGGTCCAATTCGCGCGCTGTTGCCAGCCGGTTCCCGGAGATCCCATCATCGGGATCGTCACGATCGGACGAGGTGTATCCGTGCATCGCCAGGATTGCCCCAACACGTTCAGTGGCCGAGTGCTGCCCGAGCGTCGCGTCACGGTGGATTGGGACGCTCGCCCGACCGAACGTTTCCCGGTCCGACTCGCGCTCAAGGGGAGCGATCGCGCCGGGTTGCTGGCCGATGTGGCCAAGACCATCCAGGGACTCGGCGTCAACATCCGCACCGCCGGCATGCAGAGCGAGGACCGTACATTCCGCGGCGTGTTCGTGGTGGAGGTCTCCAACATCGCGCAATTGCGCGAGGTGATCGATGCGATTCGGAAGCTGCCGGGCGTGCATCGCCTCGAGCGGCGGCTGCGACGAGTCCGTGACGAGGACCTGCGCGAGAGCGGAGACGATGTGTGAGGGCGCTGGTCCAACGTGTTGCACGCGCTGAGGTGGTGGTCGAAGGCAAGGTCACGGGCGCGATCGAGGTGGGCCTGCTGGTCCTCCTCGGTGCTACGCACGAGGACTCGGAATCGGATGTGCGGTGGCTGGCCGAGAAGATCGCGACGCTGCGGGTGTTCGCCGATTCCGAAGGGCGGATGAATCTCTCGCTCGCGGAGACCGGCGGCGCCGTGCTCGTGGTGCCCCAGTTCACGCTCTACGGTGATGCGCGTCAGGGTCGGCGTCCCGAGTTCACCGCGGCGGCGCGCCCCGAAGTGGCCGAGCCCCTGTTCGAGAGCTTCTGCAGCCGGCTCGCCTCGGCCGGTCTGCGCGTCGAGCGTGGCGTGTTCCGCCAGCACATGGAGGTGAGTCTCATGAATGACGGGCCCGTGACGCTGTGGATCGAATCGCCGAGGCCGGAGGGACGATGACGGGACGCAACCGGAAGCGGCCGGAGCTGTTCTATCGCGGTCGAACGCCACTGGTGCTGGCCTCGGCCTCGCCTCGCCGAGTCACCCTGCTGCAACAAGCGGGAGCCACGTTCACCGTGGTCGATCCCGGCCCCGATCGCGCCTGGCCGGGCCGGGCTGAACCGAGGCACGGAGTCCGGGCCCTGGCGCTCGATAAGGCGCGGCGTGTGGCGGCCACGCGGCCGAATGCGCTCGTGATCGGCGCCGACACGGTCGTCGTGCTGCGAGCCAACCGACTCGGCAAACCCGCCGATGCGGAAGAGGCGCGGGCCGTTCTGCGCCGTCTGAGGGGCAGGCGGCATGAGGTCTGGACGGGGATCGCGGTCGTTCGGGGCGACGAGCAGCGAACCGCCGCCGAGTCGACGACCGTGCACATGGTCCGCTTCACCGATGAGGACATCGAGAGCTATGTGGCGAGCCGAGAACCCTTCGACAAGGCCGGTTCCTACGGCATCCAGGGGCTGGCCGGGCAGTTCGTGCGTCGGATCGAAGGGGACTACACGACCGTCGTGGGCCTGCCGTTATCGCGCCTCCGGACGCTGCTCGGCGAGTTCGACTGAGCGAGGCGGAGGCACCGCTCCAGCGGGCCCCGGACTTGACGCAGCCGCGGCCCGACGACTATCGTGCCTCGTTTCTCGGAGGTAGGTGCGGGTCATCCGTGCCCCTCCATGCGAGTCCCGGCCCCGGATCTGTTTCAGGGGACCGAGGGGGCTCGGAGTCAAAGTGGACCGGAGGCAGGATGAAGACCTATTCCGCCCGAGCAGCCGATATCGAGCGCCGCTGGTACGTCGTGGACGCTGAGGGTAGGACCCTCGGCCGACTGGCGACCGCGGTGGCGACCGTGCTCAAGGGCAAGCACAAGCCGATGTACACCCCGCACATGGACACCGGTGACCATGTCATCGTCGTCAATGCGGCCAAGGTGCGGCTGACCGGCTCGAAGCCGGATAAGAAGAAGTACTTCAGTCACACCATGTATCCCGGCGGAGGCTACTTCACGAAGCTCGCCGAGCTGCTCGAGAAGCACCCCGAGCGCATCATCGAGAAGGCGGTCAAGGGCATGCTGCCCAAGAATCGCCTCGGACGCGCGATGGTGAAGAAGCTCAAGGTGTACGGCGGCGCCGAGCACCCGCATGAGGCCCAGCAGCCGACGGCGCTGGAACTCCAGGCCTGAGACAGGGGAGAGACATGGCGACGACAACGATCAAGCCGATGACGGGCCGCCGCAAAGAAGCGGTTGCTCGCGTCCGGCTGGTGGCAGGAACCGGGAACGTGACGGTGAACGACCGCGGTGCGCTGGATTACTTCAAGCGCGAATCGCTGGTTCAGCACGCGATGCATGCACTCGTGCTGACCAGCCTCTCGGACAAGTTCGATGTGTTCGCGCGTGTGCACGGCGGCGGCCTCACGGGGCAGTCGGGTGCGCTTCGCATGGGCCTGGCCCGTGCGATCGTGCGGCATGACGAGGAGCTCCGCGGATTGCTCGGTCGCGAGGGTCTGCTGACCCGCGATGCGCGCATGAAGGAGCGCAAGAAGTACGGCCAGCCGGGCGCCCGCCGCCGCTTCCAGTTCTCGAAGCGCTAGGCTCGTCCGCTCGCCTTCCATCGATCGAGGCAGCTCCGCAGGGGGCTGCCTCGTTTCGTTTCTCCCGACCGGACCGGCCGGACCCGGACCCGACTCGCCTCCGCCCTTCTCCGGAATCGAGGCGCCATCGCCTCGATGGGTAGGTGCCCCCGTCGACTCCCCTGACGAGCACCGCCCTTCTCCGGAAACGAGG
>JAYWEM010000092.1:0-22145 GCA_043779265.1 bacterium
GTGAAGAACGGCTCGAACACGCGCCGCAGCGTGCCCTCGTCCATGCCGATACCGGTGTCCGTGACGCGCAGCAGGACTTCGATCTCGCAGGCGTTGGTGCTCACGCTCAGTCGGCCACCCTGGGGCATCGCATCGCGTGCATTGAGCACGAGGTTCACGAACACCTGCTCCATCTGCCCTTCGTCGGCGCGCACCCAGCCCGATGTGGCGCAGCGCTCGAAGTCGATCTCGATGTCCTCGCGCACCAACTGCCGGAGCATCGGCTCCATCCGGACGAGCATGCCGCACAGGTCGATCGGCTTGGGTTGCACGGGCTGCCGCCGGGCGAATGTGAGCAACCGGCGGGTGAGCGCATTCGCCTGCTGCGCGGCCACCAGCGCCTCGTTCAGATGACTGACGGCGGCGGCGTCCGCCGGTATCTCGTGACGGGCGAGTTCGACATAGCCCTGGATGGCGGTCAGCAGGTTGTTGAAGTCGTGTGCAACGCCGCCCGCCAGTCGCCCGACACTCTCGAGCCGCTGAGCGTGCGTCAGCTCGGCCTCGAGGCGGCGCCTCTCCGTGAGCTCGCCGATCTGCCACAAGTGTCCCTCGAAGCGTCCCATCGAGACGACCGGCGTGTAGCCCAGCACGAACACGCGCCCGTCCTTGAGCCGGAGCTCGATGTCCTCGACGGGTGTTCGAGCCGCGAGGGCCTCCTCGAGCTTCGCGAGGAACTCGTCACGCTGCTCGAAGTGGCGCGTCACCTGCGAAGGCATCTTGTTGGTGCGGCGGCCCACCATCGGGACGTCCATGGGCAGCCCCATCAACCGCCGCGCTGCGCCGTTGATGTAGCGCACCCGACGCTCGCCGTCGGTGAAGATGATGCCCTCTCTCAGATTCTCGAGCAGGGAGTCGAGGAGATCGTTGGCCGCGCGTAGACGCCCCTCACTGTCGCGTCGCGTCACGGCCAGCGCGATCTGGTCGGCGACGACCAGCATCTGCCGCGCGCTCTCAACATCCAGTTCGGCGGGTTCGGCGTGATAGAGCATGAACTTGCCGATCACGCCGCCATCGATCCGCAGTGGCACGAACACGAGCCCTCGGATGCCCTCGCGTTCGAATGTCGGGCGAAGGCCGTCGAGTTCGGGGGCGGCGTGTGTGTCCGAAACCAGCACCGGCGCGTCGACGCGTTCGCCTCTCGACCACGGCGTGTGGCCCTCGACGGCGGCGCGATACGTGTCGGAAATGCCGCGCCACGCCTTGAACCGCATCACGCCATCATCATCGAAGAGCAGGATCGAGGAACGCGTCACCCCGAGCGCGCCCTCGACGCAGTCGAGGGCGGCCTCGTACATCTCGTCTGAGGTCCGCGCCTGGCCGATCTGCTCGGTCAGGCGAAGCAGCGCATGCAGTCGCTCGATGGGGGTCATGCCGGGGCCTTGCGTTGGAGGCGCGCACCGGAAACCAAGGGGTGGTGGCCACTCTAGCCCCTCCCGAGAGGCCCCGGAAGCGGTATCCCCCCAGCGCGGAACCGCTTGCGCCCGCTCGGCGAGGCCGCGTAACTTCCCGCCCTCACGCAGCCCACGCCCGGGCCATCTGCGGCCCTGACCGGGCTCCCACCTCATTGAGGAGAAGCCATGCACCCGCGTCTTCGGTTCGTCCCGCTCGCCCTGGCTGCCCTGCTGGCAGCGGGAGCGGCCGTGGCCGAGCCTCTCGGCTCCCACTGGCAGCTCACCCCGTTCGGGGGAATCACGATCTTCGACGGCAAGTTGCGCTATCCGGGCGGCGGTGCTCCGCTGACCGACGACCTCCACATCGGCGGCCGGCTCGCGTATCAGACCAAGTCGTGGCTCGGGCTCGAAGCCGCCGCCGGCTTCACCCCGACCGCCGAGGACTTCGCGGGGGCACGCGACTTCGATTGGCTGCATGCCTCGGCCAACCTCGTGGTCTCACCGGCGCAGGGGCGCTGGGGCGGTCCGTACTTCTTCGCGGGCGCCGGCTACACGCAGTTGAAGCCCGCGGCCGGCGACTCGAAGGAGACGAACACGTTCGAGTTCGGCGCCGGGCTCAAGCTGTGGATGACCGACGCGGTCGGCCTGCGGATCGAGGCGCGCGACGTGTCGTTCAAACCGTTCGTCTCGGATGGCCCCTCGAACCAATTCCACAACATGGTGCTCGGCGCCGGCCTCACGTTCGCACTCGGCGCGACGCCGCGCGACACCGATGGTGATGGCGTGCCCGATAAGCGCGACGCCTGCGAGGGCACGCCCAAGGGCGCCAAGGTCGATGCGACCGGCTGCCCGATCGACAGCGACGGCGACAAGGTGTTCGACGGCCTGGATGCCTGCGAGGGCACGCCGAAGGGCGCAACGGTCGACGCACGCGGCTGCCCGAGCGATGCGGACGGCGACGGGGTGTTCGATGGCATCGACCAGTGCGCCGACACGCCGAAGGGCGCCACCGTGGATGCACGCGGCTGCCCGAGCGACTCCGATGGCGATGGTGTGTGGGATGGCATCGACCAGTGCCCCAACACGCCGAAGGGCGCGACCGTGGATGCCAAGGGCTGCCCGAGCGATGAGGACGGCGACGGCGTGTTCGATGGGATCGACAAGTGCCCGGGCACCTCGGCCGGCCTCAAGGTGGACATCGACGGCTGCCCGATCCTGGTCACCGAGAAGGAGACCGAGCTGCTCGACACGGGCATGATCCGGCTCCGCGACATCAACTTCGAGACCAACAAGTCGGACATCCTGCCGGAGTCGATGCCGACGCTCGATGCCGTCGGCACGATCCTCAAGAAGTGGTCGGAGCTGCGGATCGAGATCGGCGGCCACACCGATCGCCGCGGTTCGGACGCGCACAACCAGCGACTGTCGCAGGCGCGCGCCGAGTCGGTGCGAGCCTATCTGGTCGGCAAGTTCCCCGAGCTCACGGCGACCGCGATGACCGTCAAGGGCTACGGCGAGACCAATCTGCTCGCGAAGGGCAATGACGAGGCGGCGTGGGCGATCGATCGCCGCGTCGAGTTCGTGGTGCTCAACAAGGACGTGCTCAAGCGTGAAGTCGAGCGCCGGCGCCTTCTGAAGCAAGGCGAGGGAACCGTGCCCGCGGGCGGCGACAAGCAGTAACCACAAGCACCACAGAGCCTTATCCCTACGGCCGAGGGGCGAGCCCCCCTGGCCGTAGGGCTTTTTGCAAGTGGCCTCTCGGGTTGGGGCCGCGATAGACTTCTCGGGCCGCTGACCATCTCGCACCCGCTCCCACATCCTCGGAGGACATCGTGACGCTTCGCACTCCCGCGCAGTGGACTTCCATTGCCGCCCTGGCGCTCGGCGCCGCCCTGCTTCTCGCGACCCCCGCTCTCGCCCAGGATCCGCAGGAGGTCTCGCGTCCGAGCGAGGCACAGCTCCGCCAGCAGCTCCAGACCTTCCGCGAGATGCGCCAGGCGATGCTGCGTGACAAGGCGAACAAGCGCCACGCGCTGAGCGAGAGGAACGCCAAGCTCGTGGCCAAGGCCGACAAAGGCGACAGCAAGGCGATGGCGCGCGTGCGCGCTGCGATCCGCAAGAAGCCGGCGATGAACCCGGCACTCGAAGCGAGCACCGAGCAAGTCGTGTCCTCGCGTCTGTGGGGGGCGGTGAACACGCCGCTCGCCGCGCAGAGCATCCCGACCAACGTGCGCGCCAACAATCCCGCGGGCGATGGGCTGAACGCCGGACAATCCGAGGAGGACATCATCGCGTGGGGCGACTACCTGCTCGCCGGCTGGAATGACGGCCAGGGCTTCCTCGCGCCCGGCAACGGCCAGGGCGTCGGCTATTCGACCGATGGCGGCCTGACGTGGACCGATGCCGGCAACCCGCCGGTCCCGGCTGGATATCCGGCTTGGGAGTGGACGAGCGACCCGCTCGTCGCGGTCAATGAGCGGACCGGCACGTTCTACTACTGCGGCCTCGCGGATGCGACGGCGGGCACCAATGCCATCGGCATCGCGATCGGCTCGTTCGTCGGCAACGCGTTCGTGTGGAGCAGCGCGAACGTGATCCGCGAGCTGGGCAACGCCACCAACTTCCTCGACAAGCAGTGGCTGGTCGCCGACTCGCTCACCGGCAACGTCTACGTGTCGTACACCAACTTCGACGTCTCGGGGAACAGCATCGACTTCAACCGCTCCTTGGATGGCGGCATCACGTGGCAGGCCGCGGTGCAGCTCTCGAGCGGGCTCGATGACGGCTGGGTGCAGGGCTCGCGCCCGGCGGTCGGCCCCAACGGCGAGCTGTACGTCGTGTGGACCGCCATCGACCAGGTGACGGCCGACGACAACATGCGATTCCGTCGCTCGCTCGATAACGGCCTGTCGTTCCTGCCCGAGACCACCCCTGCCAAGTTCTACGCGAACTTCGGCACGGGCGCCCCGGGATTCAATCGTGAGCGCGGCATCTCGTTCCCTTCGATCACCGTCGATCGTTCGACCAGCTCGCAGCGCGGTCGCATCTACGTCTCCTGGAACGAGTCGTTGAATCATCAGGACGAGAATTTCGCCGGCGTCGGCGCCAAGACCGAGGTGGAGCCCAACAACACCGCCGCCACCGGAAGCGCTGCCGTCGTCGGCAACACGCTGCGCGGCACGCTGTCGAACTCCAGTGACCTCGATTACTTCGCCGTGCCGCTGGCCGCCGGCCAGAGCATCGCGCTGTGGGCGGACTCGCTGACGTCCACGATCGGCTACACGCTGCGCGTGTTCGCGCCGATCCCCCAGGACGGTCAGCGGCTCGCATTCTGTGGCGACCTGAGCGCGGCCGCTCCCGCCGCGCAGGGCTTCATGATGTACACCGCTCCCACGGCGGGCACCTACTTCATCCGCGTCGCCGGCATCGGCGGCTCCACCGCCAATGCCCGCTATCGCATCCGCATGGTGCAGGCCACCAACAGCGGGGAACGCGGCCGTGACCAGCGCGACATCATCGTCACCTCAAGCGCCGACGGTGTCTCGTTCTCGGTGCCGGTGCGCGTCAACGACGATGCGATCGGGTTCGATAACTGGCTGCCCGAGTTCGAGGTCGGTGGTGATGGCTACCCGTACGTGAAGTGGTACGACCACCGCGACGACACCTTCGGCTCGCGCACGCACCAGTACCTGACGCGCTCGACCGATGCCGGCACGACGTGGGCGGCGGATCAGCGCATCTCGGACTTCCAGAGCAACTTCACGACCGGCCTGACCAACATCGCGCCCAACATGGGTGACTACAACGCGCTCGCCGCGAGCGCGACGCGCATCCACGCGACGTGGGCCGATACGCGCGACGCCGACGTCAACGTGTACACCTCGTCGGTCGCCACGAACCACGACATCACGGCCTGCGAGGCGGACACCACGGTGACCGCCAACTCGGTGGCCAACTTCGGCTGGACGCTGGCCAATCGACATCACCTGTTCCAGAACCTCTACTTCGTCAGCTACACATCGCAGCGCGCATGGGGCCTGCCCGGCCTGCCGACGCCGACCAACATCCCGGCCGAGTCGAGCATCCTGTGGCAGCAGGCGGTGACGATCCCCGACACGGCAGCCGCCGGCGTCAATCAGATCTGTCTGCGACTGGCCAACGGCTCGGGCGCCGAGGTCGAGACGTGCTGCTTCAACGTCACGGTTCAGGGAGCGCTCAGCGTCGGCGGCGGCGACCTGGCGTTCGCGCTACGTGGCGCTTCGCCCAACCCGGCCATGGGCCGCGCGAATCTGTCGTTCACGCTGGCGCGTGACGTCGACGTCGAGCTGGAGGTCTACAACCTGCAGGGCGCCCGCGTGCGCACGGTGCTCTCCGGTGCGATGTCCGCCGGATCGCACAGCGTCGCGTGGGACGGGCTCGACGAGAGCGGCGCGCGCGTGCGTGCCGGCACGTACTTCGTGCGCCTCGCCAGCGGCGGAAAGAGCGCGACCAGCCGGTTCGTGTTCCTGCGCTAGACCGATCGCAAACGACACGGCCGCCTTCCCGAGAGGGAGGGCGGCCGTCTTCGTTTGCGTCACCCGCTCCGACTCGAGGCTCAGTCCTGCCCGGACTCGCCCAACCGCTCGAGGTCCGCGAGGTCCCGCGGTCGTCCGAGCGCACGCTTGTTCGTGATGAGGTCATCGCGGCCGAGGAACGCGCAGGCGATCCCCTCGATGTTCGTGTTCACCCGCTTCGCCCACGCATGCTCGAACTCGAGACCAGTCAGCGACGTGAGCAGGTCGATCCGGCGAGGCGGCAGCCCAAGCTGGAGGACCTGCCCGGGAGCCTGGAGGTCCTCCACGCGAAGGGACTCCAGCGGCGCGCCGAAGCTCTCGAGTGCGGCCCATACGCGCGCGGCGTTCCCGGCGCTCGGCTCGATCCAGAGGTCCAAGTCGCCAGTCGATCGAGGCGGGCCATGGAACGTGACGGCATAGGCGCCGACCACGAGGAATCGGGCCTCAGAAACGGATAATGCGCGCAACAGATCGAGAAAGTCCGGGTTCACCGATGTCCCAACCTTTCAGGTTCCAGTGCTCGACTGTCAGCGGCCAGACGGCCGCGACTCGTTCTTCCGGAGTCATCGCGGCCCAGAACTCCCGATCGAGGCGCGCCTCCTCGGCACCCACTCGAGCGAGGCGAACGGTCATCCTGCGAGTGCGGTCGGTGGTCATGCCTGCATTCTAGCGCACCCTGCCTCGCCGTTTGCACCCGAACCCCTCCAGCGGGCAGCCTGCAGCGCATGGTGATCGACGACGACCAGACGATGGCGAGCATGCGGGCGGCGGGGCGCGTCGTGCGCCACACGCTCGACGCGATGCGCGCCGCAGTGGAGCCGGGCGTCACCACCGGCGACCTCGATGCCGTGGCGCGCCGCGTGTTCAAGCAGCATGGCGCGCGATCGGCGCCGACGTTGGTCTACGACTTCCCGGGCGCCACGTGCATCAGCGTCAACGACGAGGTCGTGCACGGCATCCCGAGCCCCAAGCGCAAGCTCTCACTGGGCGACCTGGTGAAGATCGATGTCACTGCCGAGCTGGACGGGTTCATGGCCGACGCCTGCGAGTCGGTGCCGGTCGGGCCGCCCGATGACGTGATGACGGCGCTGATGGCCGCCGCACGCGACGGATTCGACAGCGGGCTGGCCGAGGCGAGGCCCGGCAATCGTGCGCTCGACATCGGTCGCGCCATCGAGTCGGTGGTGAGCGCCCGCGGCTTCTCGGTGGTGCCTTCCCTGCAGGGGCACGGCATCGGTCGCACCATCCACGAGGCGCCGATGGTGCCGAACTGGGCCGACCCGACGGCGCGCGATTGGTTGGTCGAGGGCCTGGTCATCACCATCGAGCCGATCATCGCCGCGGGCTCGGGCGACACCTACGAGATGGACGACGGCTGGACGATCCGCACCACCGACGGATCCCTGAGCGCGCATCACGAGCACACCCTCGTGATCCAGAAGCAGGGGCCGCCCATCCTGCTCACTGCATCGTTCGACTGAGCCCTTCACAGCGGGCTCCGTTCCCCGAAGGGAGCATGCTCGAAGGGCGCAGCGTCGCCTCGAGGGTGAGCTCATCGCCACGACGACACGGCCGTCCTTGCCCCTTGCGCCGCGCTCGTCCTACTGTGAGCCGCATTCGGAACGCACCGCGCACCGCACCCGTGAACACCAGCTCGTCTCACTCCCCCGCGATCGGCACACAGGAGGTGGCCCTCATGCGCATGCGCTCGACTCTCTGGCTTCTCATCCTCATGGCGACCGGCTTCTCGGCGACGACCGCGACCGCGGCCCCCGAAGGCACGTTCCGCTGGTTCACCCCGCTCGTCGGTTACGGCCAGTTCGCCGACAACCACTCGTACCCCTTCGCCAACGACTCGCTCGCCGATGCGCTGCTGATCGGCGGCCGCTTCGGGATGCACCTGAACGAGCAGTGGGGCCTCGAAGCCGGCGCCGCCTATTCGCCCGCCAAGGGCGGCCGCACCGACACCGATGTCACCTACCTGCACCTGAACGGCAGCCTCATGTTCACGCCGACGGTGTGGAGCTTCGGCGCGCCATATCTCGCGATGGGCGGCGGCTGGGCGCAGCGCAAGGCCGACGGCATCGACGACGTGCACTACGGCACGTTCGAGCAGGCGGTCGGATTCCGCTCGTGGTTCGGCACTAACATGGGCCTGCGGCTCGAAGCGCGGAACGTGCTCAACGTGCCGCATGAGAACTTCGGTTCGGCCAACAAGGCCGACCAGCAGTACTGGGCCGGGCTCGACTTCGCGTGGGGCGGCGTGCCCAAGGACACCGACGCCGACGGCGTGCCGGATCGCAAGGACAAGTGCCCCGATACCCCGACGGGCGCCACGGTCGACCTGACCGGCTGCCCGAAGGACTCCGATGGCGACGGCGTGCTCGACGGCCTCGACAAGTGCGCCGGCACCCCGAAGGGCGCGCGCGTCGATGCGAGCGGCTGCCCGTCCGATGCCGACGGTGACGGCGTGTTCGACGGCCTCGACACCTGCGCCGATACGCCGAAGGGTGCGACGGTCAACGCGAGTGGTTGCCCGGGCGATGCCGACGGCGACGGTGTGTGGGACGGCCTCGACCAGTGCCCCAACACGCCTGCCGGCGCCAAGGTGGGCGCCAGCGGCTGCCCGATGGATTCCGACAAGGACGGCGTGCCGGACGGGCTCGACAAGTGCCCGAACACCTCGGTCGGCCTGAAGGTCGATTCCGATGGCTGCCCGATCGTGGTGACCGAGCGCGAGACCGAACTGCTCGACACCGGCATGATCCGGCTGCAGAACATCAACTTCGAGACCGGCAAGTCGGAGCTGCTGCCGGAGTCGTTCGGACCGCTCGATGAGGTGGGTGCGATTCTGCGCAAGTGGCCCGAGCTGCTGATCGAGGTCGGCGGCCACACGGATTCGCGCGGCAGTCGCGCCAAGAACCAGACGCTGTCCGACGCCCGTGCCGGCTCGGTGCGCGACTACCTGCTCGGCAAGTTCCCCGACATCCTGCCGGCGCAGCTGTCCGCCAAGGGCTACGGTCTGAGCAACCCGATCGCCCCGAATAACAACGCGCTCAACATGGCCAAGAACCGCCGCGTCGAGTTCGTGGTGATCAACAAGGATGTGCTCAAGCGCGAGCGCGAGAAGCGCAGCATGTTGAAGAAGTAGCGGCTCGCGAACACGGGAAAGCGAAGGGCCGGGGCGCAGGCGCTCCGGCCCTTCTTGCTTCCCGCCGCCACGGCCAACGCGTAGAGTCGCAGCCAGGCCGCGCCCCACCACCTCTTCCGCAGGACACCCGCCATGAGCACGCTGACCGACACCATCGAGACGCCGCACTTCACGGGTCAGGCGGTGGAGCAGTTGATCGCCGTCCGCCGCGACCTGCACATGCACCCCGAAGTCGGCTTCGAAGAGGTCCGCACCTCCGGCGTCGTCGCCGCGAAGCTGAAGGCGATGGGGCTCGAGCCGCGCACCGGCATCGGACGCACCGGCGTCATGGCGCGCATCCAGGGCGGCGGCCCGGGCCGAGTCGTGCTGCTGCGTGCCGACATGGACGCGCTGCCGATCCAAGAGGAGAACGACGTCCCCTATCGCTCGAAGACACCCGGGCGCATGCACGCCTGCGGCCATGACTGCCACACCAGCATCCTGCTCGGCATCGCGCAGCGCCTGATCGACACCCGTAAGGACTGGAAGGGCGAGGTCGTGCTGTGCTTCCAGCCCGCCGAGGAGCTGGGCGGGGTCGCTGGCGGTGCCGAGGCGATGATCGCCGATGGCGCGCTGACCTGGAGCCCGCCCGAGGCGGCGTTCGGGCTGCATGTCTGGCAGGACCTGGCGCTCGGCACGGTCGGCGTGACCGAGGGCCCGTGGATGGCCTCGGCCGACACGTTCGATATCACCGTCAAGGGCAAGGGCGCGCATGGCGCGATGCCGCACCTCTCGGCCGACCCGGTCGTCTGCCTGGCCCACATGGTGACGGCGCTGCAGACGATCGCCAGTCGCAACACCGATCCGTTCCGCGAAGTGGTGGTCACCGTCGCGCAGCTCAAGGCGGGCTCGGCGTTCAACATCATCCCCGAGACGGCGTGGATGAACGGCACCGTGCGCGTGTTCGACCGCGCGATCTGGGAACAACTGCCCGGCCAGATGGAGCGCATCTGCAACGGCGTCGCCGCGGCCTTCGGCTGCGAGGCCCGACTCGACTACCAGCGCGGCAGCCTGCCGACCGTGAACGCCCCGGCGATGTGCCGCTTCGCGCGCGAGGCGGCGGTGTCGGTGGTGGGCACCGAGCGCGTTCGCGACGATGTGCGCACGATGGGCGGCGAGGACTTCTCGTCGTTCCTCGATCGCGTCCCCGGCGTGTTCATCGCGGTGGGTTCGCGCAACGAGGCGCGCGGGCTTGTCTGGGATCACCACCATCCGAAGTTCGATGTGGACGAGGAGTGCCTGCGGATCGGCGCCGAGGTGCTGATGCGCACCGCCCTCGGGTATCTCGCCTCATGAGGCGCTCGGCGCACGGACGCGCGGGCCTCAAGGCCATCTGGGTGCTCGCAGCACTCGCCTCGTTCGGCGGCACCGCGTTCGCCCAGGACGGACCGCTTCGCTGGGTGGACGCGCAGTCGCTGCTGCGCTCGGCGCAGCGCGACACATTGGGACGAGGCATGGATGCCGCGGCGCTCGATACGCTGGGCATCGCGCTGCGGCGCGTCACACGGCTCGCCGACGCCGAGGCGATCCATCGCCGCGCACTCGCGATCGGGCCCGATCGCCGAGAGACGTTGGCGGCACTCGGCAAGGTCGTGCTGATGCAGGGCCGCGCCGAGGAGGCAGCCGACTTGCTGGCGCGAGCCGGGCACGCCGAAGGCGCGATCGCCGATCTCTATCACGCGCGACTGCGGCTCGAGGACTGGAAGGGCGCCGCCGAACTCGCCGAGGAGGCAGGCGATGCCGGCCGCGCCCCGCTGCTCAGGCGCATGGCGGAGGAGGGGGCGTTCCGGATCACCGAGAAGAGCCCGCAGAGTGCGCGCCTCACGTTCCAGCGCGCCTGGCCGGTGCCGCTGGTGCGCGCCAAGCTGAACGGACAGCTCGTGATCTTGGCCGTCGATCCCGGCGCCACCGACCTGCTGATCGACCCCGCCGTGATGCGCGTGCATCGCGTGGAGCGTGTCGAAGGGGAGCGCGGCCTGTTCTGGAACGGCTCACGTGTCGCGGTCAAGAACGGCTGGGTACGCTCGTTGGACCTGGGCGGCATCACGCTGGAGGGCGTGCCGTGCGGCGTGCTGGCACTTCAGAAGTACAGCCTCGCGGTGAATCCGCAGGGCCGTTACATCCAGGGCGTGCTCGGCATGAGCGTGCTCAAGCGCCTCGGCCTGACAATCGACATGGACCAACAGCGCCTCGAGCTGCGTCGCCCCGGTGCCTCGTACACGCCGCGCGCCGGTTCGCGCGTCGGATTCGAGTGGTGGGGTGAGCACGAGCTGACGCTCTACGGATCCCTTTCGGGCGGCCGTCGCATGGCGATGCTGCTCGGGACCGGGCTGCCCGAGGGCGGCGTCGGACTGGCGCAGGAGACCGCGGACGAGCTGGGCCTTCGCTCGACGACGTTGAGTCGCTGGGTGAAGGGCGCGGGCGTGTGGCTGCAGGGCCGCCCGTGGGCCCCGGTCATGGTCCCCACGGTCACGATCGGGTCGGTGGTGCAGGATCGCGTGCCCGGGTGGTCGGGCGCACTCGATGCCACCGAGCTATGGCGCCACGGCGCACGCCGCGACGCATTGCTCGGCCCCAACGCATTCGCCAATCGACGCATGACGTTCGATTGGGCGACGCAGACGCTGCACTTCGAGGACATCGACTGACCCTGCGGGGATGAGCGAGTCCGCACGCACGCTCTGAACGTGCGGAGTCGCCGTGGGCGCGCAAGTTCAATAGACTCCGCGCATGTCCGCCGCCCCCCGTTCCGGCTCGTCGCCCATCCGCCGCCTGATCGCGCCGCTCGTGGTGGTCGCGGTCGAGGCCGCCCTGCTCGCGCTGGGCCTCGGATCGATCGAGGCTCTGCGCGATCCGCGCGCCATCACACTGCTCGCTCTCTCGGCCGCGGGCGGCTACGCGCTGCAATTGATGCAGCCGATGCGCGGACACGACGCCACCACGAGCGAGCCCGATGCGGGGCCCATGGTGGTGCTGTTGCTGGCGCCGCTGTTCGCGCCGATGGTCGGCGCCCTTGGCGCACGGCTCGGGTGGGCGATGTTGCCGAGCCCGATGATCGTCTCGTGGGCCTCGCTCTCGCTCGTGGGCGTCGGCCTGCTCGTTCGCATCGCCGCCATCGCGCAGCTGGGACCACGCTTCTCGCCGATCGTCGCGGTGCAGAGGAACCATGCCCTCGAGACGCGCGGCCTCTATTCGCGGATCCGCCACCCGGGCTACCTCGGGGCGCTGCTCGCCTGCCTCGGGGCCTCGCTCGCCTTCGGCAGCGCTCTCGCGCTGCCGCTCGTCTTGGCCATGCGCATCGCCCATGCCGCCCGGATCCGGCGCGAGGAGGCACTGCTGGCGCGGCACTTCGGGGAGGCGTGGGGCGCGTACGTCGCGCGGACCGGCTCGCTGCTGCCGAGGTTCGGTCCCACGCACTGAATCCGGCGATCCCTCCGCGATTCGGGCAAGCGGCGCTTGACCCGCCCGCTCCGCTCTCCGAGACTGGCACCATGCGCATCGTCTACCACGTCGTCTCCGCGCCCGCTCCGCTCGGGCTGCTGTTCATGGCGGCCACCCCCAAGGGCGTCTGCCGCCTCGAGTTCATGGACCGACGCAGCCTCAAGCGGACGCTCCAGACCCTGGCCGCAGGCCACCCGGGTGCCGAATGGAGCCACTCGGTCTCCGACCTCCGGCCGCTCGCCGAGCAGTTGGATGACTTCTTCAGCGGCGTCCGCGAACGGCTCGACTGGCCGCTCGATCCCGTCGGCGACGAACTCCAGCTTCAAGTGTGGTCCGCGCTGCGAGCCCTCTCGTACGGGCAGACCTGCACCCTGACGCAGCTCGCGAAAGCGGTGGGGCAACCGCAGGGGTCCCGCGCCGTCGCCGCGGCCGTGCAGCAGAATCCAGTGGCGATTGCGATCCCCTGTCATCGCGTCGTCGGCGCGGATGGACGGCCGACCGCGTACGTCGGTGGCCTGCCGCGCAAGAAGTGGCTGCTCTCACACGAGAGCCGCTTCCACGCACTGCCACACCCCGAGGACAACCGCGTCATCGCCGAATCGCGTGTGGTGGTGAAGCGCCCCGTCGTTGCGGCGGCTCGTAAGAAGGCCGCACGCACCCGCGCGACCGCTTCGCCCAAGGGCGCCGCCAGCATCAAGCCCGGCAGACCTGCGCCTGCGAGCAGCAGCAGCACCGCCGCGCTCGCGGCCAAGCCCGCCCGCAAGAAGCGCTGAACCCGCGCGCCGCGCGCATCTCCCCAAGGAGCCCATCATGACCCCTCGCTCATTCCTTCGCGCCATTCTCGGCCTCTGCCTCGCGACCGCGCTCGCCCCGATCGCCGACGCACGCCAGGTGCGCGTCAATGTGGCCGCCAACACGTTCTCGCCGCAGAACCTGACGCTCAACATGGGCGACCACGTGGTCTGGATCTGGACCGGCGGCTCGCATGACGTCACGAGCGGGAGCTTCACGGGCAACGGCTCGCCCGACGGGCGCTTCGCCTCGGGAGCCACTGCCAGCAGCCGCACGTACTCTTGGCTATCGACCGGCGCGACCGGAAATCAGAATTACTATTGCGAAGCTCACATCGCGTTGGGCATGACCGCCAGCCTCAATCTGGTGAACAACGGATCGGGCGCCGCGGGCGCGGACTTCCGCATCTCGGAGGTGCTCTACAACCCGGTCAGCGGCGCGGACCAGGTGGAGATCACCAACTACGGCGCGACGGGCGACTTCTCCAAGTACCGGCTCAAGATCAACGGACTCGCGGTGCTGCAGCTCAACGTCACCTCGACTCCGACGGTGATGTCGGTTCCGGCCGGCGGCCGCGTCGTGATCCATCTGGGCGTGAGCGGCACCAACACGGCGACCAATCTGTTCTTCGCCAGCGCGTCGCTCGCCAATGCCGGCTCGCTGGCGCTGTATGTGCCCAACACGCAGAACACGTCACTCACCGATGTGACCCAGATCATCGACTACGTCTCGTGGAATGGCGGCTCGGAGAACGAGGCCACCGCCGTGTCCGCCGGGCTGTGGGCCACGAGCGCGACGTTGCCCGATGTGGCGCAGGGGCACTCGCTCGAGTTCTGCGGCATCGCGGGCCAGTACGGCACCACGTTCTGGAGCGAAGTGGCGACGCCGAACCTCGGCAGCAACGGCAACTGCTCGACGCCGCTCGTGCGCAGCACCTGGGGCCGCGTGAAGTCGCTGTACCGCTAGCTCGCCGCGCGCCTCAGCGCGATCAGGCGAAGTGGTCCCAGCCCCTCGGCTCGATCGGCGTGCGTGAGCCCTCGCGCCCGATGAGCACGAGGTCGCCCGCCCGCTCCGTGCACAGGCCGATTCGCGTCAGGGGAGCGCCGCTCTGCTCGGCGAGCGCCGCGAGCGCCTCGATTCGTCCGGGCTCGATCGCCAGCAGCAACTCGTAGTCATCGCTCGGGCGAGTCAGTGCGCCAAGGCGCAGCGCCGACTCGTTCACATCGGCGCCGATGCCGCTCGCTCTCGCCAGATGCGCCAGGTCGGAGGAGAGCCCGTCGCTGATGTCGATCGCCGCGCGCACGCCGCCGGCAGCAGCCAGTGCCAACGCAACGCGCACGCGAGGCTCGGGCGACAACCAGCGCGCCGCGGCGTCCGCACTCACATCGAGTAACGAAGGAGAATCGAGGCTGAGCGCCGACTCGATCACCTCGCCCGCCAGGCCGGGCGCGCCCGTCACCGCCAGCACGTCACCGGGCCTCGCGCCTGCCCGCGCCCAATGGGCGCCTCGTGCGACTTCGCCCAACAGCACGAGGGTCAGCGACATCGGCCCGTCGGCCGAGGCGAGGTTCCCGCCGACGATCGCCGCGCCCTCTTGCGCGAGCAACTGCGCGCAAGCGGTCTCGATCGCCGCCAGGCGCGCATGGGGCGTGCGAGGCGGTGCGACGATCGACAGCAACCCCCAGCGAGGACGCGCCGCCATCGCAGCCAGGTCGCTGAGATTGGCCGCGGCCAGCCGGCGCCCGACAGCCTCGTCGGGCACCCAACGCGAATCGAAGTGCCGCCCCTCGACGAACGCGTCGGTGGTGACCACCAGATCGCATCCCTCGCCGGGCCGCAGCACGGCGCCGTCATCGCCGGCACCCAGCACCACCCCCGAACCCGGGGGAAGCGCCGCCACCAGCGCACCGATGCGCGTGAACTCATCCATGGGAATCGACCCTAGCACGCTCGATCCGAGGGCAGGCTCAGTCGATCTTCACCACCTCGATCTCGCCCAGCCCTTCCAGAGCCTTGCTCGCCATCTCGGCCTTGGCCACCACCACCATCTGGAGATCGGACACGCACACGCGCTCTCGCAGCACGCGCTTGACGTCGTCCATCGTCACCGCCATGACGCTGCCGTTGAACTGTGCGATCGCGTCCTGCGGCAGGTCGAAGAACTTCACGTTCGCCCATTCGGCCGCCAGATCATCGGGCGCCTGCAGCCCGATCGGGTACTGCCCCGACAGGTAGTTGCGCGCCTTGTCCAGCTCCGCCTGGGTCGGGCCCTCGTCCACCAGCTTCTTCACTTCGGCGAGCACCGCGTCGACGCACTTGCGGAGCTGCTCGCTGCGCGTGAACGTGGTGATGCGGAATAGCCCGGCATTGCGGTACATGGGGAACTGGCTGTTGATCGAGTAGGTGAGTCCCTGCTCGACGCGGATCGAGTTCACCAGACGTGACGTGAACCCGGAGCCGAGGATCGTGTTCGCCACGCGCATCGCGTAGTAGTCCGGATGCGAGCGCGGCACGCCGATGCAGCCCAGCCGGATCTGCGCCTGCGTCGCCTCGGGCTTGTCCACGATCCGGATGCGGCGGCCCTTGACCTGGGGCGGCGAGCGATACGGGTCGGACAACGGATCCCCTGCGCCCTTCCAGGCCCCCAGCGCCCGCTCGAGTTGCGCCACGATCGCCTTGGGATCGACGTCGCCCACGACGATCAAGGCCGAGCGCTGCGGGGTCACGAAGCGACGATGGAACGAGACGACATCGTCGCGCGTCATCGCCTTGATGCTCGCCTCGTTGCCGATCAGCGGGTGCGCCAGCGGGCTGTCGCCCCAGAGCACCCGCGCGAAGGCCTGCTCGGCGATCACCGACGGTTCGCTCTTGTCGGACGCGATCCTGCCGAGCGCCTCCTCTCGCTTGCGCTCGAGTTCCTCGGTTGCGAACGCGGGCTGCGACACAACAGCGCCGAACAGGTCGAGTCCGGTGCCGAGATCCTTGCTCAACACCTCGAGGCTCACGGCGAACTGCTCACTGCCCGCGCTCGCCGACAGCGAGCCGCCGACGAACTCGATCGCCTCGGCCACATCCTGGGCGCTGCGCTTGCCCGCGCCCTGCGTCAGCAGCTCGGCCGTCATCCGTGCCAGGCCCTCACGGCCGGCCGGATCGTTCACCGAGCCCGCGCGGGCGACCAACCGGAGATCGACCAACGGCAGCCGCTTGCTCGGCACGATGGTGACACGGAGGCCGTTCTTCAGCGTCACCTGCGTCACGCCCGGCGCGCTGTTGGCGATCGCGATCGGCGCCGTCACGAGCAGTGCGCCCAGCACCGACATCAGAACCGTGCGCTTCATGGCTGACCTCCGACTCCGCCGATACTCTCCGGCACCAGGATCGCCACCGTGCGACGCTTGGCATCGAACACGTCCATGGCGACGCGCTTCACATCGGCGGCGCTCACGGCGCGGTAGCGCTCGATCGCCTCGTACATGCGGCGATAGTCCCCGTGAACGTGCTCGAAGTAGCCGAGCTGCTGGCCGGCGCCGTTGTTGGACTTGAGGCCCATGACGAACGAGGCCTCCACCTGATTGCGTGCCTTCTGCAGTTCGCGCTCGCTCGGCCCGTCCTTGGCGAGTCGCTCGAGTTCGGCGTAGAGCGCCGCCTCGCCATCGGCGGCCGACTTGCCGGGCTTCATCTCGACCGAGAACTCGAACAGCGTCGGCTCGAGGCCCGCGAAATAGCTCGAGCCCACCGACAGCGCGATCTGCTGGTCGTAGACGAGCGCCTTGTGCAGCCTCGAGGACTCGCCGCCCGAGAGGATCGCGTCGGCCACTTGCAGCGGCCACAGATCCGCCGAGGCGACGCTCGGGGCCTTGTAGCCGACCTGAAAGCTCACGGTCTCGCTCGGGTAATGCACGAACACGCGGCGCTCGCCGCGCTGCTCGGGCTCGGCGTTGACCGGGGCCGGCGGCGGCGGCTGCGCCGGGATCGCGCCGAAGTGGCGCTGCAGCCGGTCCTTGATCGTGGCCGTGTCGAAGTCGCCGATCACGATCAGGATGCAGTTGTTGGGCGCGTAGTAGGTCTTGAAGTAGTCGAGCATCTCGTCTCGGGTGATGCGCTCGAGGTCCTTCATCCAGCCCACCACCGGCCAGCCATAGGGCGAGGCGAAGTAGGCGGTCGAATAGAGCGCCTCATCGAGCATGCCAGGCACCGAGTTGTCGGTGCGGAAGCGGCGCTCCTCGCGCACGACCTCGACCTCGGACTTGAGCACGTCGGGCAGCATCAGCAGGCTCTTCATGCGATCGGCGTCCACCGTCAGCATGGTCTCGAGCGAGGCGGTGCCGCCCTCCTCGTAGTAGGCGGTCATGTCGCGGCTCGTGAAGGCGTTCGAATAGGCCCCGACCGATTCGAGGCGGCGGTCGTACTCCTTGGGCGGCACGTTGTCGGAGCCGTTGAACATCATGTGCTCGAAGAAGTGCGACAGCCCGGTGATGCCCTGGCGCTCGTTGCGCGAGCCCACCTTGAACCACTGCCAGAAGCACACGGCCGGCACGCTGGCGTCGCGGTGCAGCAGCACCGTGAGCCCGTTGGACATCGTGTAGCGCTCGACCGGGAACGACTCCGGAGTGAGCGCCGGGCGCGGCGCGGCGGGCTTCTTGGCGGCCGCCGCCAGCGAAGGCGAGGCGAGGGCGAGCAGGACGGCAGCCGCCCACAAGGCGGGGCGTCGGGGCATGGGAACCTCCGTGGATGCTGGAAATCGGTGAACGCTTTGAGCTTACGGGCGCGGCCGCCGAAGGGTCCACGACAGCCAGTCGAACGCGGGCGGAGGGAGGACGGGCGGGCCCCGAGGTGGCAGCCGAGTCGAATTTCTCTTGTGAGTGTTCGCGACTTCGGTCGTCCTAGAGATACGCTCATCGCCAGCTCAGCGTTGCACCCCGCTCGATCCGGGCGGCCCCCCATCCGTCCGCCCCTCGGAGGCATCATGTCGTTCCCCCGGTTCTGCTTCGCCGTCCTCGTCGCTCTCGGCCTGTCCACCTCCGCGCAGGCCCAAGTCGTCCAGATCAACTCGGGCATCACGGCGAACACGACCTGGGGGCCGACCGGAACCGTCGTCGGGACCACCTTCTGGATCCGGAACTCGATCGCGATCAATGCCGGGACGACTCTCACCATCCAGCCGGGCGTCGTCATCAAGCTCGACCCCTCGCGCCAGATCACGGTCAACGGCACGCTGACCGCCATCGGCACTGCGGTGGACACGGTCGTATTCACGTCGATCCGCGACGACAACAACCGCGCGGGCGACACCAATGCCGATGGCAACCTGACGGTGCCCAACGCGTCGGACTGGGTCAGCATCCTGTTCCCCGATGCCAATCCCAACACGAGCCAGTTCACCTACTGCGATGTCCGGTACTCGGGCGGCGGCTTCACCGGCGCGTTCGATTTCCAGAGCTCGAACGCCACACTCACGAACTGCGTCATCCGCCGCTCCTACTACGGCGTGAGCTGCACCGGCGACGCCGCTCCGACGCTGAACACCACGCGCATCGAGGCCTCGGTGCAGACGCCCATCGTGCTCGACTTCACCGCCACCCCGGTGTTCACGAGCCTCGTGTTCTCGAGCAGCAACAACGGCTATGACGCCATCGGTCTGCGCGGCGGCACACTCACGGGTCCGACGACGCTGCCCAAGCGCGGGGCCACGGTGGGCGCCAATCCGGTCACCAACGTGACCTACGTCCTGCTGGGATCGCTCACCATCAGCGCGAGCGCCTCGTTGACGATCGATCCGGGCATCGTGCTCAAGCCGGTCGGCGGGCAGTCGATCACCGTGGACGGCGCACTGACGATGAACGGCACGGCGGCGCTGGGGGACAGCATCACCATCACGTCGATCCACGACGACAACTTCGGGTTGCCCTCCGACACCAACAACAACGGCTCGATCACCGCGCCCAACCGTGGCGACTGGAGCCAGATCCGATTCAACACCACCGCCACCGGTTCGATCTCCCGATGCCGCCTGCGGTTCGGCAGCAACTCCTCGTCGTCGGGCATGATCGAGATGACCAACCGCAGCATCCCCGTGTCCAGCTCGACGCTCTCGGAGGCCTCGCACGGGCTCAAGCTGAACGGCCTGTCGAATCCGGTGATCACCAATGTCGAGATCCGCAACTGCTCCTCGACACCCGTGCTCATGTCGGTGTCCGCCAACCCCACGTTCACGAACATCGGGCTGACGGCCAACGCCATCACCGCGCTCGGCCTGATCGGCGAGGCCATCGCGGTCGACTCGCGCATCGCCATCCGCAACCTCGGCGGCTACACGAACATCACGTACTATCTGATGCTGGGCGCCATCCAGATGCAGAGCCCCGCGGTGCTCCGCATCGATCCGGGCATCGTCATCAAGAACCAGTTGAATGGCGGCGGCATGATCATCGACGGCGCCCTGATCGCCGATGCCAAACCCGAGAGCCTGATCGTGTACACCTCCGAGCGCGACGACCTGTACGGCAACCCGCCGGACACCAACGGGGACGGGTCCACCACGACGCCGGCCGCCGGCAACTGCAGCTACATCAGGTTCACCGGCACGAGCGATGACGCCCTCTGCCGCATGGACTACGTCCGCGTCACGTATGGATCCTATGGACCGTTCGACGGTTGGAACACGAGCATTTGGATCACCAATGCCTCGCCGGTGATCACGAACTGCACGATCGACGTCGGCACCTACGGGTTCCGCATCGATGGCAACTCCGCGCCCAGCATCTCGACCTGCACCATCAGTAACTGCTCCGCTGCGCCCTTCGTGATGAGCGTGCAGTCGGACCCCAACATCGCCACCAACAACACGTACGTGCAGAACGTGTACAACGCGATCGCGCTGATGTCCGAGACGCTGTCGCAGGATGCGACGATCAAGTACCGCCCCGGCGTGGGCGTTCCCACATTCGCTTATCTGCCGACCGGCACCATCACCATCGGGACGGGCGTGACGCTGTCGGTCCGGCCACAGGTGGTCCTCAAGCCGACCAGCTCGTTCGTGCTCTTCAACGTCAACGGCGCACTCAACATGGTGGGAAGCAACGCCACCACCAACCGCGTCATCATCACGTCGCGGCGCGACGACAACCCGCTCTATGGCGGGGACACGACGCCGAACGAGTCGTCCACGCCTGTCGCCGGCGACTGGGGCAACATCGTCTTCAACGACACGGCGGTCGACGCGGCCTGCATCCTCCGGAACGTGCTCTTCCAGTTCGGCTCGACAGGCCAGACCTCGGGCGTCCTCACGACCAACAGCGCTGGCCCGCGATTCAGTCGGCTCGAGTTCTTCCAGATCGCGACAGCCTTCACGTTCGCGGGGAACTCCACGCCCGTCGTGGACAGTGTCAACATCCTCAACTGCACGCAGCTCCCGATCGTGTCGTCCCTCATCAGCAACCCGCAGTTCCCGGCACCCGCACGCGTGGTGCTCGCCAACAATGCCTACACCGCGTTCGGCATCCTGGGCGAGACCATCGCGCAGGACGTGACCACGCCGGTCCGCGCGCTCGCCGGCTTCGACAACCTCAACTACGCGCTCGCGGGCAATATCACGATCGCCTTCGGGGCCAAGTGGACGATCCGACCCGGCGTGACGATCAAGCTGGGCCGCATCTTCAATGAACCCTTCGGCAACACGATCGCGATCGATGGCGCCCTCGTCGCCGACGGCAAGCCCGACAGCCTCATCGTGTTCACGTCCTCGGCGGATGACGCCTTCGGTCAGGACCTGCTGGGCGACGGCGCGGCATCGCAGCCCCTCGTCGGGCAGTGGGTCGGGATCACATTCAACGCGATCAGCGACGATGCCGTCAGCGTGATCGATCATGTGCGCTTGCGGCATGCGGGCTTCTCGAGCAACGCGGGGATGACGTTCGTCAATGCCGGCCCGACGATCACCAACACGTTCTTCACGCGCAACTCCTACGCGGCGGTCGAGATCGCCGGCAACTCCACGCCGACGTTCACCAACTGCTTCTTCGATTCGAGCACCGTGCCGGTGAAGATGTCTCTGGTGAGCGAGCCCGTGTTCAACAACGTCCAGTTCCTGGGCAACACGTACACCGCACTCGGCGTCATCGGGGAGTCGATCGCCCAGGATGTACTGTGGAAGATCCGGCCCGTGGCGGGGCGGAACAACATGCCCTACTACCTGGATGCCACGGTCACGGTGGGCCTCGGCGCCACGCTCGTGATGCAGCCGGGCGTCGTGGTCAAAATGAACAGCGGCAATCTCGTGATCCAGCGGGCGATGCAGTCCGAGGGACGCTCGAGGCCCGACAGCATGGTGGTGTTCACGTCCTACCGCGACGACCTCTACGGAGGGGACACCAACAACGACGGCAGCCTCACGAGCCCGACGGCCAGCCATTGGGGCAGCATCCAGATCCAGGGCACGGCGATCGACCCGCAGGTGCGCTTCAAGAACACGCTGTTCCGCTACGGCGGCTCGGGTTCCACGATCGGGGCAGTGCGTGCGATCAGTTCCTCGCCCAGCCTCGACTCGTGCCTGTTCATGTACAACAGCGCCGGGCTCACGGTGGAGGGCGCCAGCAATCCGACCGCTCGCGGCTGCAGCTTCATCGGAAACACGGACTTCGCCATCAACAACACGGGTGGCTCGTTCTGCGTCAACGCCGAAGGCAGTTGGTGGGGCGCGGCGAGCGGTCCGAACGACGCCTCGGCCACGGCGGACCTGTG
>JAYWEM010000093.1:0-22105 GCA_043779265.1 bacterium
GCCGCCACTGTTCGACACGAACAGGACCGTGCGGCCATCCGGCATCCAGGCGGGCCGCACGTTGTTCGTCCCGCTGAAGGTGAGCTTGGATGCCGCGCCTCCTCGCGAGCCGCGGCGAGGTAGGTGATGAACGCCGCATCGGCCAGGATATGCAGAGCCGCCTGGATCCGAACGCCCCGGTGCCATCGCGCCAATGCCGCGAACGCAGCCGAAAGGAGTCCGACGGTCACCAGCGAGGTCCACAGCAGACCCAGCGGGTTATCCGTCACCTCCGGCCGCAGCAGGATGCCGAATGGCAACGCCAGGGACGCCACGAGGAGCCGCGCCAGCACGACGTGCTGGAGCGCTCCCCACGCACGACCCGCCCCCGGCCCTTCCAGGCCGACAGCGAGTCGCAGTGGCGTTCCCGGGATCGCGGTCATGTCAGTCGCCCTGCGAGACCACGGAGATCAGCTTGAACATCGGCAGGTACATGGCCACGACCATGCCGCCGACGATGCCGCCCATGATGACGATCATGATCGGCTCGATGATCGAGGTCATCGTGTCGACGGCCGTGTCGACTTCGGCCTCGTAGAAGATGGCGATCTTGGTGAGCATCTCGTCGAGCGCACCCGTCTGCTCGCCGACCGCGATCATCTGCGTGACCATCGGCGGGAACACGCCCGACGCCTTCAACGGCGCCGAAACGGTCTCACCCTCTCGGATCGAGGCTCGCGCATCCATGATGGCCTCGGCGATCACCTTGTTGCCAGCGGTGCGGGCGGTGATCTCGAGCCCGGCGAGGATCGGCACGCCCGAACTGATGAGCGTACCCAGCGTGCGTGTGAAGCGCGCGACGGCGCCCTTCAAGAGCACATCGCCGAGCACCGGCATCTTGATCATCATGCCGTCGACCACACGCTGACCGTTCTCGGTCGCGTAGTAGCGCTGCCCGCCGAGGACGCTGCCGACGATCGCCAGGATCGCCACCCACCAATAGCCGGTGAGGAGGCCCGACATCCCGAGCACGATCTTCGTCGGCAGCGGCAGCTCCCCGCCGAAGTCCGTGAACATCTTGGCGAAGGTCGGGATGATGAAGACCAGCATGAACGCCGTGGCACCGAGCGCCACGGTCAGCACGACGCCGGGATACACCATGGCGCTCTGGACTTTGCGCTTCAGCGCATCGGCCTTCTCGATGTAGGTCGCCAGACGCAGCAGGATCTCGTCCAGCACACCGCCGGCCTCGCCGGCGGCGACCATATTGCGGAACAGGTCGTCGAACACGGACTTGTACTTGCCCAGGGCGTCGGACAACGTCGAGCCCGCCTCGACCTCACGCGTCACCTCGGTGATGACCTTGCCGAAGCTCGGCTTGCTGGACTGCTTGGCGAGGATGTCCAGGCACTGCACGAGCGGCAGTCCTGCCGAAATCATCGTCGCGAACTGGCGCGTGAAGATCGCCAGGTCCTTCGTGCTCACGCTGACGCCGCCGCCGAACTTCGGCATGACGAATCCGCCCGCCTTGGCGGCGAGCGAGGTCACCAGAATGCGCTTCTTGCGCAGGATATCGAGCGCCTCATCCTGACGCCCAGCTTCGATCTCACCGGCCTGGGAATCCCCGGCGAGTGTCCGTCCCTTCCATACGAAGACCGGCATCGGACTCTCTCCTCCTGTTTCAGGCTGCCGAGCGCAGGACCTTCTGGAGCATGCCTTCAAGCTCCATCCGGTCCGTGCTGCGGTCGAGCGCGTCTTCCGGCGTGATCTGCTTGTCGAGCACAGCTGACAGCAGCGATTGATTCATGGTCTGCATCCCGAACTTCTGTCCCGCCTGCATCAGCGAGTAGACCTGATGGATCTTGCCCTCGCGGATCACGGCCTTGATGGCCGGCGTACACACGAGCACCTCGGCCGTCATGACACGGCCCGTGCCGCGGCTGCGCGGAATGAGCTGCTGCGTGACCACTCCCTCCAGCGTGAATGCGAGCTGGGTGAGGATCTGCTTCTGCTTATCCGCCGGGAACACGTCGACGATGCGGTTGACCGCCTCGTACGTGGAGTTCGTGTGCAGCGTGGCGAAGACCAGGTGGCCCGTCTCGGCGATCGTGAGGGCGGCTTCGATGGTCTCGAGGTCGCGCATCTCACCGATCAGGATGATGTCCGGGTCCTGGCGGAGCACGTACTTCAGGGCCGTCGGGAACGAGGCGGTGTCCGCACCGACCTCACGCTGGTTCACGATGCACTTCTTGTGGTGATGGATGTACTCGATCGGGTCCTCGATCGTCATGATGTGCGCCTGACGCGTGCTGTTGATCTTGTCGATCATCGACGCCAGCGTCGTCGACTTGCCGGACCCGGTGGGACCGGTGATCAGCACGAGGCCCTTGTGACGCTTGGTGAACTCGCGGACGATCGGCGGCAGTCCGAGCTTCTCGAGGTCCAGGATGTCGTACGGGATCTGGCGGATGACCATCGAGACGACGCCGCGCTGCAGGAAGACGTTGGAACGGAAGCGAGAGAGGTTCTTCACGCCGAACGAGAAGTCGAGCTCCTTGCTGGTCTCGAACTTCTTGCGCTGCTCATCGCTCATGACGCTGTAGGCGAGCGACAGGCACTTGTCGGGTGTCAGTACCTCATATTCCGTGGGCGTGATGGCACCGTCGATTCGCATCTCGGGCGGCACGCCGGCCGTGAGATGGATATCGGATGCGCGACGCTGCACCATCTCCTCGAGCAGTTGACGCAGAGCGAGTTCAGCCATGGTTTCCTCTCGGCGGGTCCCGCCGGTTTCGGCCGTTACATCTTGTCGGCCGCAGTCTCCTTGAGCACTTCCTCGACGGAGGTCACCCCCCGCATCAACTTCTGCAACGCATCCCGGCGGAGCGTCAGCATCCCGCCCGCCACCGCGACTCGCTTGATCTCCATCGAAGAAGCCCGCTGCAGGATCAAGTCACGCAGATCGGGGGTGATCGCCATCACTTCGTAGACACCAGCGCGGCCGCGATAGCCCGAGTTGTTGCACTCGATGCAGCCCTCGCCCTCGACGATGTCGGCGTTGGCCGCCAACTCGGGGTCGAGTTGCAGCTCCAGCAGGATCTCCTCGGTCATCGTGGTCTTGCGGCGGCAGTGCTTGCACACCTTGCGCACGAGTCGCTGGGCGAGGATCAAGTTGAGCGACGAAGCCACGAGGAACGGCTCGATGCCCATGTCGATCAGACGGCCGATCGCCGAAGGGGCGTCGTTCGTGTGCAGGGTCGACAACACGAGGTGGCCCGTGAGGGCGGCCTTGGTCGCGATACCGGCGGTGTCGATGTCGCGAATCTCGCCGACCATGATGATGTTGGGATCCTGCCTCAGGAACGCCTTCAGTGCCGCGGAGAAGGAGAGGCCGACGCCCTCATTGACGAGGACCTGGTTGATGCCGTCGAGGTTGTACTCGACCGGATCCTCGGCGGTCATCACGTTCACGTCCGGCGTGTTGACGCGCGACAGCGCCGAGTAGAGCGTCGTCGTCTTGCCGGACCCGGTCGGGCCGGTGACCAGCACCATGCCGTAGGGATTCAGGATCGCGGCCAGGAAGTCCCGCATCGACGCCGGCTCGAAGCCGAGTTTCTCGAGGTCGATGTTGAGGTTCGTCTTGTCGAGGATTCGCATGACGATCTTCTCGCCGAACAGTGTCGGCAGCGAGTTGACGCGTAGATCGATCGTGCGGTTGATCACCTTGATCTTGATGCGGCCGTCCTGTGGCACGCGGCGCTCGGCGATGTCGAGATCCGCCATGATCTTGAGGCGTGACGTGATGGCGGCCTTGAACTTGTAGGGCGGCGCCATCATCTCCTGCAGCGCGCCGTCGATGCGGAATCGCACGCGCATCGTCTTCTCGTAGGGCTCGATGTGGATATCCGAGGCGCCCTTGCGGACGGCGTCGGCGATCAGGGAGTTGACGAGCTTGACGATCGGGGCCTCGTCCATGCCCTCGAGGCCGTTGGACTGCTCGACCGCCTCATCCTCCTCGACGACTGCGAGGTCCTCCTCCATGTTCTTCATCACGTCGGCCATGGTGCCGGCCGAGTCATAGGCGCGGTCCAGCGCCTTCTTCACCCCGGCTTCGGTTGCGACGTGGGGCTCGACCTCGTAGCCGGTGATGAACTTGATGTCGTCGATGGCGAAGATATTGGAGGGATTCGCCATGGCCACGACGAGCTTGCGGCCGCTCTTGGAGACGGGCAGCGACATGAACTTGGTCGCGACATCGCCGGGGATCAGGCGCGTCAGATTGGGGTCCGGCGCGAAATTGGAGAGGTCGACGGCCGGCACGTTGTAGAGCTTGGAGAGGAAGTCGAGCAGCGACTCCTCGGTCAACGCCCCGATCTTGACCAGGTTCGTGGTCAGCGTCCCGCCCGCGGTCTTCTGTTGGAGAGCGGCCTTACTCAGCGCGTTGGAATCGATGATCCGCGCTTCGACCAGCTTCTGTCCGATGTCTTCGACCACGCGATGAACCTCGCGAGCGAGAAGGTGCGATGTTGGCGATGCGAGCACTCGCGACTTCGCACCGGGGGATGCGCGTGCACGAACCGCCGATGCCGTGCAGACTGCGCTCGAGGGTCGTGCGCAAGCCGGGACAGCACTGGAGTCCCGGGGGTCTTCGGCACGTCGCCTCGGTGGACTGAAGCGGAAACTGCAAGGCGGGCTCACCCACAGCGCTGCAGGACGCAACGTTCAGCGCGACGGACCCACCCGGACGCGGCTCGAAAGCCGCTCGAACAGCCGCGGACCGATGCCGGGCACCGCGAGCAGGTCCTCGACACGCTCGAATCGCCCGAGTCGCCGACGTTCGGCGAGGATGCGCTCCGCCAATACCGGGCCGATCCCAGGGAGGGCATCGAGCGAGCGGGCGTCCGCATCGTTCAAGTCCAGTGGACCCGAACTCGCCGCTCGGGTCGCCGAGTCGGGGTCCACCGGGCGACCAGCGACGGCCGCGACCGCGGCGGGCCCGCTGGTGACTTGCGGCGGCGGCGCCGGCGGCCTCGTTCCTCTCCAGACATCGTGTCCCGCACCCACGATCAACAGGGCTGCGACCATCAAAGCGCCACGACGCTCCCCCGGTGTCCACATCTGCACCACTCCCGCGGGGGCGGTCAGTCGAACAGGGGCCAGACGATCTCGAACGTGAGGTGGCGGCCGACATCGAGCGCCGGAGCGCCGGTAGCGGGGTCGATCCAGACCTGAAGTCGCCTGCGATCCTCGAGGTTGGTGACCCGGATGCCCAGGGTCGCGTCGCCAAGCGTGGCACGCAGATGCGCCCCGAACGTGGCGTAGGCCGGCAGCCGCAGCGGATCGACGCCGTCGTAGACGGTGTACTCGAGGTCGCGCTCACCGACGACGGCCATCTGCAAGCGCAGCCTCACGGCGAGATCGCCCTGGAAGAGCCGCACGGCGCCCTCGGCTCCCGCTGTGCCTCCCATCCCGGGGTCGACGCTCGGCTGCCCGGAATCCGAAGGGCGACCCTGCACGAACGCGCTCGCATCGAGGGCCACGGGCCCCAAGTGTGCGCCACTCGAGAGCGAGAGCAGCGAGAGCGTGCTCAGATCGGCGTCACGCTGCCAACCGAGCCGGAGTGCGAGATCGCGAACCGGATAGCGCACCAGCGTGGCCCGCTGGTGGACGCGACCGAACGACACGACCGCCTTCGCCCACGTTCCATCGCTCGCGCCGACCCCCGCCTCGGCGCCACTCCACCACACGTCCTGCATGAATGCGGGCGTCGATGGCTCGAGATCGCTCCACACCGGCGTGATCGTGCGCTCGGCGAACACACGCGCGTCCCAGCGCTCGCTTGGGCGATGCCACTCGATCGAGGGCGCCAACTGCCAGCGCTCGGCCGCTCTCTCGGGCGCGCTGTGGCGACCGCCGCCGAGCGAGGCCGCCAATCGGCCGCCTGCAAGCTCGCGCTCGAGCCCGAGCGAACTCCACCACCGGCCCGCCTTCCACTCGCGGCGCGGCTCGCTCGAGCCCGGCGTCACACGCACGACGCGCTCGCTCCCCAGGGTCAGCGCCAGACTCAGGCGCCCGAGCGTCATCGAGTCGGCCACTTCGATGGTCCCCTGGTTGGTTGCGGCGTCACGGCGTGACTCGGCGAACAAGATGCCGTGCCCGCGCGACCCGCGACCCTCATGCGAGCGGATCGCCTGGACGCGCATCGAGCGCGACGCGCTCGACCAGCGCCACTGGGCCTCTCCGTTCTCGCCGCGACCGCCCTCACGCACGCCGCCCACGGCCTGCTCGTTGCCGTACCCGGTCTGCGTGTAGCGAGCCGAGGACTCATGATCACCTCGGATCGTGCCGCCCGAGGCGAACCAAAGATGCTCGCCCGAGAGCCCCATCGAGCCCAGTTCGGAGCGCCGCGCGCCATGACTGCCCCCTCGGAACCAGGCGCGGTCATCGCCCTTGGCGATGAGCAGTCCGTTGTGATCGACAGCCGATGCCCCATTGAGCAGCGTGAACATGGCGCGCGCCTTGCGCGAGGCGGGCTGCTCGACGTGGGACTCGAGCCGAGCGAGGCTCGCGGCGAATCCATCGACCGCACCCATGCCGCCCATCCGCACCGAGATGGAGTCCGACCACGCCGAAGGCGGGGCGGCTTCGAGCAGACCGGCGCTTCCGAGCGGAGCGCTCCCGAACGGATCGCTCCACCCCCAGCCCGAGGCCGTGAGTCCCATGAAGACGGCCTGGGGTCCCAGCAACCACTCGGCATCGTTCGTCCAGGCGAGGGAGCCGGCCGCGGCGAAGCCCGCTGGGGCGCTCGCGCTGCGAGCACCCGAGAACCGGGTCAGTCCGGCATCCACCGGCGTTGCGACGATCGGGATCAGCGCGAGCGACAGAGCGCTCGGCAGGAACAGGCGGCGGATGGTGGCTGCCTCCGTCAGGGTGGGCGTCGGGTGCGACGCGCAGCCTATCGCGTCCGGTCCTCCGACCGCCAGCACGGCACATCTGCCGCGCGGCGACTCAGGCGGTGGTGCGCTCGAGCAGTTGTTCGAGCACAGTCCGGGGGACCGGCTGGCTCCCGAGATCGGCGCCACGCAGGGGACCATGGAAGTCGGAACCACCGCACGCGACCAGTCCGAGACGTTCTGCCTCGGCGTGCCACCGACGCTGGATGGCCGCGCCGTGCACCGGATGCCAGACCTCGACACCGGTGAGCCCGACTGCCTCCAGCCGCTCGAGCATCAGCGGTGTGACGCTCTGAGCCGGGTGCGCCACGACCGCGCAGCCGCCGGCCGCCCGGATCACCGCGACCGCTTCCTCGGAAGGGAACGCGGGGCGCTGCACATAGGCGCTGGCGTTGAATCCGAGGAAGCGCTGGAATGCCTCGTCGACCCCGCGCACATGCCCTGCGCGCAGGAGCGCCTGGGCGACATGCGGGCGTCCCACCACTCCGGGGCCGGCGCCCGCGAAGACCTCATCGATATCGATCGGCGCGCCGAGCTCGCCGAGCTTGCGGGAGATCGCGCGCGCGCGCTCGCGCCGCTCCTCGCGGAAGCCCTCGAGCCGCGCACGGAGGGCGGCATCGTCGGGCTTCAGATGGTAGCCGAGGATGTGGATGTCCAAGCCGTCCATCGTCGAGGACAGTTCGATGCCCGGGATGATGGTGAGGTGTTCGCCGGCAGCCTCGATCGAGGACGCGATCCCATCGACCGTGTCGTGGTCGGTGATCGCGAGTGTGTCCACGTCGACTTCGATCGCGCGCGCCACGAGTTCGGCCGGAGACAGAAGTCCGTCGCTGAAGTGCGTGTGCGCGTGCAACTCGAAGCGGCGGCCGCGGACGGCGGACCGCCCGGGGCTCATGCCGCTTTCTCCAACTGCTCGCGGAGCGCACGGATGCGCTCGTCCACGTCCTCGTAACCTTCGAGCACGCTGGCGACCTTCTCGAACTCCTGGAGAGCCATCATAGGGTCGCCAGCATGCACCAAGGCGACCCCTTGGTGGTAGCGGAGCTCGGCCATCGCCACCTCGTCAATGCCCGGGACATCGAGCGCACGGCCGAATTCGATGGTGGCCTCGGCCCAACGGCCCATATCGGTGAAGCAGCGGCCGATCATCTCCAGGGAGCGCGCGCTGAGCCGCGCCTCCTGCTCCGAGATGCGGAAGGAGTCCACGGCCTGTTCGAGCAGCCCCATCTCGCGATAGGTCATTCCCAGATCGTAGTGGCTCTGCGAGTCGCCAGAGAGCTGCGCCTCGACGCCGCGCTGGAACTCCGTCAGGAGACCCGAGAGGTCGAACGTCACCGCCTCGGCGCGACCCACGGCCACCTCGACACGTCCCGGCTCCATGGCCGGTGCGGCCACCGAGGTCGGTGCCGCCGAGGGCAGTTCCTGCTCCGGACCGGCTCCCGTCAGCCGCGACAGGCGGCGGCGAGCGGTCTCGTTCATGGGATCGAAACCAGCGGCACGCTCGAACCAGGTCTGGGCGATGTCGGCAGCGCCCTCGTTCAGTGCCCGGTCCCCGAGCTCACACGAGACCTGCGCCGCCTCGCGGGCATCACCGCGAGCCTCGCAGTTCGAGAGCCAGAGCGTCATCAGCTCGGGAGTCGCCTGAGCGCCTCGTCCGAGACTGCGATAGATCGTCGCGGCGCTCTCCATGCGACCCAACGTCTCGTAGGCCTGAGCGGCCTTCATCAGCGTTCTCGAGGCCAGATCGCGCTCACCGGCGCGGAACTGCTCCTGCGCATCGGCGAGCAACTGCTCGACGCGCGCCAGGGGATCGACCTCGGCGGGCGGGGCGCTCTCGAACGAAAGTCCTGCCGGAAGCGGAATGCTGGCGATGCCGGACGCCTCGGTCTCCTCGATCTCGTAGATCGCCGGCTCCTCCTCGATCGCAGGATCCTCCTGCACTTCCCGCACCTCATCAGCAGCGGCCTCGACGTCGGACTCCTCGAACGCCTGCATGGCCTCGGCCTCGGCCGCAGCCATCATCGGCGTGGTCTCAGCGGCATCGGCGTCGGAGATCTCGAACACGCCCGCTTCGGACTCAGCCTCCGCCACGACTTCGGGCGCGCCCGGGGAGCGCAGCGTCGGGGCCCCGCTCGGATCCCACTCCTCGATCGGCTCGGATTCGGACTCCGCGGCGATGGGCTCTCCCATCGGCATCGGAGCAGGTGCTTCGTGACGACCGCTCTCCAGACCCTCCAGTGCGCCGGGGGCCGTCTCGAACATCGACTGGTATTTGGGATCGAGCTCGAGCGCATCCGGTTCGGGCGTCGAGTTCGGGGGTGCCGTGGCCGGTGCGGATGCCGTCGGCGCCGCAGCGGCCTCCGACGCAGCGGGGCTGCGACCCGTCGGATCCAACTGGGCAGCGCGCTCGAGCACACGCGTCGCATCGGATTCATGGCCGACCGAGCGGTAGTGCCCAGCAGCCTCCTGCAGCGTCCGAGCCGCCTGAACGTCCTCACCCTGCATCAGGTGAGCCTCGGCGAGTTGCTCGAGTACGCGGATGTTGTCCTGGCAAACATCGAACGCGGCGCGCAGAGCGACCGCGGCCTCGGCGGGCTCGTTCGAACGCACCATCTGCTCGGCGTACTGGATGTGGTAGAGCGAAGCCTCGCCCGCCAGACCATCCAGCGCGTGGAGCTGCGCGAGGTGCTTGAGCACCTTGGCCGGGGAGAGCGACAAGCGCACCATCTTCTTGCAGACGGCGATGGCGTTCTTGAACAGGGACGCCCGCTCGTACGCGGTCACCGCGTCGAGATAGCGATCCGCGGCCTCGATCTGCTCACCCTTGCGGTAGAGCAGGTCAGCCAGCAACACATGATTGTAGGGATCGGCGTCCTCACCGGAGACGAGCTTCTCGTACTCCCGCAGCGCGCCATCCAGATCACCATTCTGGATGCACCGCTGCGCTCGCCGCTTGATCTCGATCGCCTTTTCCAAGTTGGCTCGCTCCCTGCCGGCTTCTTGCGAAGCCCGGACGAAGGTCTGTCCCTGCCCTCAAGCGATCATGCCTGCCTGAACAGTCGCGGCACAGCGACCCGCTGCGGCATCGAGTTCCGCACGGGTGGCCCGGAGTGTCGCGACCATGTGGTCCTTATCGGCGGAGGGTGCGAGCGACTTCAGGTTGATTTCCACATTGAGCAGTGCGCCCTGCCCGGCCGCATGGGCGAGCAGCCCGGCGACCCCGGCATCCGTGATGGCGTTGACGTTCCCCTGACTCGCCGCGAGGTCGGCCAGATCGGCCACCCGGGCGCAGGCCCGCGCGGTCTCCAGCGGGACCCGAGCGGCACCTGATTCGGCCGAGACGATGGCGGCGGCGCGGGCGACCTGCTCCTCGGGACTGGTCTGCGGCAGCTTCCTCGCCCGCAGCACGGCCTCGAAGGCCTCGCTGTCGGCCCGGCCCAGGGCCATCAGGTCGCGCCGCAGGGACTCGGCGTCGCGCTTGAGCTGTCGCATCGCCTCCTCGGAGGCCGCGTACTTCTTCTTGCCCAAGGTCAGATTGGCCACCATCGTGGCCAGCGTCGTGGCCAGAGCGCCGACGAAGGCCGCCACGGTGCCGCCTCCCGGGGTCGGCGTGGGGCCCGCGACCTGGTCGAAGAACGTGGCGATCGGGACCGCCTCGGTCAGCGGGGGCTGCCGCAGCCGGAGCTCCAGCACCTGGTCTCGGCGGAAGCCCTCGAGCTGCATGGCGTGCTCGGCCGCATCCAACATGGCGGCCTCGGGGATCAGCCCGACGACCTCGCAGCCGGAGACCCGGGCGCCGTGACGCCTCGCCTCGCTCTGGATGAGCGCCAGCACGCGCGGGATGGGTGTGGCCTCGACATTGACCAGGTTCATGCTCACCTGGGCACGGCGACCGCCCTCGATGCTGAATCCGAGCGCCCGCACGTTCTTGAGGCCGCCGGACTGCTCGCGGATCGCGGCGGCCACGGCCTTGGCCACACGCACATCGCCGGTGTCGAGATTGGCGTTGAACGCGACGAGGAACCGCCTCGCGCCGACGGCGGTCGCGCCCGCAGTCGGGTGGATCCTCTCAGGCCCGAAATCGGGCCGCTTCTCGGGTGACTGACCGATCGCGTCCCGCAGCCCCTCGAACTCCCCACGCCGTACATCGGCCAGACTCGTGCGCTTGGGGCTGCTCGCGGCCGCTTCGTAGAGGAACACGGGCACTTCGAGCTCGTCCCCGATCCGCTTGCCCACGACTCGCGCCATCTCAGCGCAGTCCTCGAGCGTGACCCCCTCGACGGGCACGAACGGAACCACATCCGTCGCTCCCATCCGAGGGTGCTGCCCCGAGTGCTGCGTCAGGTCGATGAGCGACATCGCCTTCTTCACCGCCTGGAACGCCGCCTCCATCACCGGCTCGGGCTCACCGGCGAAGGTGAGCACCGAGCGGTTGTGGTCGGGATCCATCTCCGAGTCGAGCAGTGTGACGCCCGGAACCGAGGCGATGGCGTTCAGGATCTCATCCACCACCTCGCGGCGGCGGCCTTCGGAGAAATTCGGGACACACTCGACGAGACGGGGCATTCGGTCGGTCCTTGACGCAAGTGAATGGAGGAAGACTCAGCGAATGAGAACCATCCGGCTGGTGAGCATTCGATCGCCCGCTGCAAGACGTGCGAAATAGACGCCAGCCCCCGGCAGCGAACCATCCGCCATTCGGGTGAACACGGCCTCATGACGACCAGCCGAGTAGTCGCCCTCGGCGATCGTCGCGACACGGCGACCGGCGAGGTCATGGACAGTCAGTGAGACACGCTGGGCGGTCGGCAGGGCGAAACGCAGCCGGGCCGGGCCGGATGCCGGATTGCGTCCCGCCAGCGACAGGGCCAGTTCGGTCGGAAGCGCTTCGCTGACGCTCAGCGGCGAACACACACCCACCTCGCCGAGCAGAGAGACGAACGGCTGATTCGTGATGCCCGAGGCGACGAGATCGTCGATCCACCAACCCGGACCACCGACTCCGGGATCGGCGCCATGACGTAAGCGGAGCTGGATCGTCTGGCCGGCATAGGTCGTCCCGAGTGAGATCGTCGTCGGGACCATGGACGGATAGCCGGTGCTGGCGCGGACGAAACCGTTGCGCGTCGCGAGCGGATTGCCCGGACCGTTCAGCGAGCCCGTGTACCCGGGCACGCTGCTGGCGCCGATGTCGATCCAGTTGGATCCGCCATCCGTGCTCAACTCCACGACGCCACCGTCGTAGTTGAAGCTGCCATCGAACTCGAACGAGAAGCGGTGCGAGAACGTGATCGTGAGCGGCAGCGCCGGGTCGACCGACAGCGGCGGTGAGACGAGCCGCAGGTCGGTGGTCGTGCCGACATCCTCGAGGAAGTACTCGTGATCGCTGGGCGTGATCTGGACCCGGCGCCACGGGCCACCCGGCGAGCCGGGGGCCGCGTCCGAGGTCCAGCTCGAGTTGTGGGCCTCGGCGTTGTCCGAGGCGCTGCTGCCCTCATCGGCGTGGACGTAGTCATCGTAGGACGCGAGTCGCGGACCCGCAGCGAGCAGGCCCGGATCATCGACGGCCACATTCAAGGTCATCACCGAAGCGGCCAGGGCGCCGTTCAGATCGACCGCGATCGTGGCCGTGGCCAGCGTGAACGGCGCGCTGTTGGGCACCGCGACCACGTTGCCACCGGGGAACGTGACGGAAGGATCGGACGACGTGACGGTCATCATGGTGCTCGACAGCGAGCTCGAGCCGGAGTTGAAGATCTCGACCACGAGCGTCCCCGACTCACCATTGTCGAGATAGCCATCGTCGTCGCACGAGTGCAGATCGTCGGTGAGTGACAGGCTCGCGATCCGCAGGTCGCCGCCGGTGACGAAACTCTGGACGGCACCGGTATTGTCGTTGGGATCGCCCGCCACTGCTCCGATGCCCAGCCCGCGCTTGGCGAACGCCTGGATGAACAGCGCGAAGTCGGCCTGGTCGCCCGCCGCAACCGCCGCCAGCAGCGCATTGCGCGCATCGACCAGCGTCGGCGCGTCCGGCGTCAACTTGAAGCCCGCCACCAGGTACTCCCGCATGCGCTGGTTCGCCTGCGCGTAGGTGAGCCGTCCGGTGTCGCGCAGCAGCGCCGCGTAGCACTCCCACAGCATGTTGCACCACACCTCGCCGGTGCGATGGACCTGGTTGTTATTGGAGCCAGCCGGATCGGCGTTGGAGTTGACCGGGATCCCGACCGGCAGAGGCACGAACGGCACGATGTGGCCGTAGGTGAGCGGTGCCTTGGTCATGTCGGTCGAGTACGGGTAGCGGCGGATCCCGAAGTAGTAAGCGTGGTTGGCGACGCCGCTGGCACTCAAGGCGTAGGGGCCGACGTTGTAGATACCCGAGAAGTCGACCGGCGAATCAGCCGGACGCGCCGTCATCAGCAGCGCCACGAAGTCCGACCAGCCCTCCCCCATGCCGCCGGCCTGATTGGTCGAGAGACCGACCGCGTTGCCGACCAGTCGGTTGCTCAGGTAGTGGCCCCACTCGTGCGCGACGATGTGGCCATCGATCGTGCCGTCACGCGCGACATTCGCCTGCCGCGTCAGCGTCACGTTGACCCCTGCACCCAACTGGGCGCGGATCGCGTTGCCGACCGCCTGGCTCACCATGACCGACGGGATCGTGATCGTGCCCGAGGTTCCGCTGAGGCTCGTCGGGACCGTGATATTCACGTTGTTCACCACGATGACGCCGATCGCGCCGGCGTTCTGGGCGAACTGGACCTTGGCCGGGAAGCTGCAGATGCCGCGGTCGATCAGCGCGATCTTGCCCGCGATGTTGGCCGCATTCACGACTGCGGTGCAGATGTCGGTCGTGGGAGCAGTGCCATCCAGCGCCTCGGCGACCGCACCCGAGATCGAGAACGTCTGAGGGCCGAATCCCGTGGCGACCGTGGCCACGTAGGTCCCGGCGATCGCGGGCGGTGACGTCACCTGGGCCTGCGCCGAGGTGACGTTGAAGACGTACATCTGCATGCGCGGCGCGCCGCCGTCCGAGGGCGTCGACATGTTGGCGTTATTGGTGCCGCCGTAGTCCTGACCCTGCGCATGGATCGCATCGCCGCCAATGCCGCCGCGTCCGAAGTTGTCCGTCTGGGCGTTGCCGCAGGCCTCGTCGAAGCCGGCGTCGTAGAACCAGTCGTGCAGGAAGTTGTTGAGATAGAACAGCGTCGTCACCGACGCCGAGCGCTGTGCGACGCTCGCGTTCGGCGCCAGCGCGGGATTGTACGTGTGATCGAACACGCCGGCCGAGGTCGTCGCGGCACGGAAGTCGCCCGCCGAGAGACCATCCGGCGAGACGAGATCGACATACGCGTTGACGTTGTTGCCCACCGTCTCGGTGGCACCCGGCGGCAGCCAGGGATCATTGGTCGAGATGGGGCCGTTCTGCAGCGTCACCAGCGACGCCGGGATGAACGCCGGATTGTAGAAGTCGACACTCCCTGTCGGGTGCGGCGAGGGGGCCGCGCCCTGGGGGCCGTCGAACGGCAGGAACGGCGAGGACGTATCCGCCCACGTGCGATAGCTGAAGGCCACATCCTGCATCAGGCTGTGCTTGAACAACAGGCTGCCATCCACGGCCGACACGACATAGGCATAGGCCTCGGTCTCTCCCATCACCTCGAGGTGATAGGCCGGAACGAGCGAGTCGGCGAGTCGGAACCACACCTGCCGAACGCGCAGCGGCCGTTCGATGGCGAGCCCATCGCCGCGGGCCTTGAGTTCGGCCGGCGCCTCGAAGCGATCGAATCCCGCGTCATCGACATCCTGCTTGGCGGCGAGCACCGGAATGGTCGCAAGGTCCGCATAGTCGCGGAGCATCGCGCCGGCGGCCTGCTCGGCCGTCAGCGTGAACTCGGAGGCCTTGCCGCTCGCCGCGAGCGCGCGCGGTGCGATGTGTCCCGAGACCGACACCAGTTCCATCGAGCGATCCATCCCGACCTTGATCTCGTCGCGGAACACCTCGATGCCGTCGATGACCTGAGCGTAGGTTGCCACGATGGCCCCGCGACCTGTGTCGTGCACATGGCGCAGTCGGGCACCGTCGACATCCGCCTTCGCGAGGCGATAGAGCGGCGCAACGCCGGAGAGGTGGGAACGTGCCGCCTGATCGGCCGTTCTCGTCGGGGCGCTGCGCAGGGCCGCGCCGGACTTCAGCGCTGCCGATGAACGCGGCGCCCAGACGAACGAGGGCACACCGTAGCGCTCATCGATGCTCTCGACCGAATACAACTGGCGGAGCCGCGATTCCTCGGCGGAGGCGGGTGCCCGCAGCGCCTTCGCGGCCGAAGGGGCACGGAGCCGGGCCGCATCGAAGGTCCTCGCGTGGTCCTCGGAGGCGAACACCGTGGAAGCGGCCAGAAGGATGAGCAGGGATGCGAGACTGGGGGCTAAAGGTGCGCGCACGACGCCTCCGAAGGATGAGTGAGTCGGTTCCGGTGGGACCGCCGCGGTCAGGGACGACGGAACCCGAGCCGTATGACTCTACACAGCCCTGACAGGCTGGCTCAACCTCCGAGCGCCGAACGCGGGCCCTCGGGAGACGCGGAACCGTGCGATCAGGGCCAGACGCGGCGTTCGACCGCGGGCAGGGCGAGGTCGGCGCCCCGCATGAAGACGGTATCGGGGCGCACGGCGGGCATCCAGTAGGGCAATTCCTCGAGCGTTTCGCACTCCCAGAGCACCGCATCCCCCCACGAGCCGGGCGAAAGGTGCCCCACCTCGGCCTCGGCGCCGAGCGCACGCGCGGCGTTCCAGGTGATGCCCATCAGCACCTCCTCCGCGGTGAAGCCGCAGAGCCTCGAGGCGAGCGCAGCGCACTCCATCAGGGATTGGGCCGGGGCAGTGCCCGGATTGAAGTCGGTCGCGATGGCCACCTTCGCGCCGCTTGCACGCAGCATCGCCGCCTCCGGAAGACTCTGCCGCAAGGTGAGCGCCGCGGCGGGGAGCAGCACGCCGACGGTTCCGGCCGCAGCGAGCGCACGCCAATCCTCCTCAGTTGCGCTCTCGAGATGATCGGCGCTGCGCGCACCCAGTTCGGCCGCGAGCATCGCGCCGCCGAATCGGGCCATCTGCTCGGCATGCAGCTTGATCGGCAGCCCGAGTGCCTTGGCGCGCTCGAGCAGCAGGCGGCACTCCTCAACGGTGAAAGCCATGGGATCGCAGAACACATCGATCGCCGAGGCCATGCCGCGACGATGGATCTCGGTCAGCACCGGGCCTGCCATCTCCTCGACATACGCAGCGCGATTCTCCTCGAACTCGGGCGGAAGCGCGTGCAGCAGCAGGGCGGTGCGGTGCACGCGCACCGGCACGCGAACTGCGGCACCTCCCATCAACTCGAGCAGACGCAGCTCGCGCCTCGGCTGGAGTCCGTAGCCGCTCTTGACCTCCACCGTCGTACAGCCATTGGCGCGCCAGCGCTCGAGCCGGACCGCGAGCGTCTTCTCGAGCACATCGTCACGCACCGCGGCAGTGGCGTTGACCGTCGAGCGGATGCCGCCGCCCTGCGCGGCGATCTCGGTGTACGGAACGCCTTGCATCTTCAGCTGGAACTCGGCGGCCCGGTGCCCACCGAAGATCATATGCGTGTGACAGTCGACGAGACCCGGTGTCACGAGTTTGCCGTTGGCGTTGAGCGGCCGCGCGTCCGGATGGCGACGCGTCAACTCGCCGACCTCGCCCACCTCGAGCACTCGACCGTTCATGAACACGACCGCGCCCTTCGGGGTGCGAACGATGCGCTGACCCTCGGGATCGGGGGTCACCACCTCGGACGTGTTGTGCAGGATCAAGTACGCGGAGCGCCCTGCCACGGGCTTCGACGACGGGTCGTGAGCGGACCAGTTGGACATCTAGTCCGTCACCCCGGGCAGGTTCATCCCGGTACGGCGAGCGTGTGCGATCGCCTCCTCGTAGCCCGCATCCGCATGTCGCATCACGCCCGTGCCGCAGTCATTGACGAGCACGCGGCCAAGCCTGCGGTCCGCATCGGCAGTGCCGTCACAAACCACGACCATGCCCGAGTGGACGCTGTTGCCGATCCCCACGCCGCCGCCGTGATGCAGGCTCACCCACGATGCACCCGATGCCGTGGTCAGCAGCGCATTGAGGAGCGGCCAATCGGCCACGGCATCGCTGCCATCGCGCATCGCCTCGGTCTCGCGATAGGGCGAGGCGACCGATCCGGTGTCCAGGTGGTCGCGTCCGATCACGATCGGGGCCTTGAGCACACCCTCTCGCACCATCCGATTGAAGCGCAGTCCGAGCCGATGACGTTCTCCGTAACCGAGCCAGCAGATGCGCGCCGGGAGCCCCTGGAACTGCACATGCTTCTGCGCGAGCGGAATCCAGCGACGAAGCCTGGCATCGTCGGGGAACTCCGCGAGTGCCGCCTCATCGGTGAGGCGGATATCCTCGGGGTCGCCCGAGAGCGCGGCCCAGCGAAACGGCCCCTTGCCCACACAGAACAGCGGCCGGATGTATTCGGGCACGAACCCCGGGAACCCGAACGCCTGCTCATGCGTCAGTCCGCCCTGCTCGGCTTCGCCGCGCAGGTTATTGCCGTAGTCGAACACGACGGTGCCGCGCGCCTTCATCCCGAGCAGGGCCAGCACATGCGTGGCCATCGACTGCCTCGCACGCCGGATGACCTCCTGGGGATCGGCGAGGCGCATCGCCGCGGCGGCCTCGAGCGTGAGGCCGACGGGGAGATAGCCGTGAAGCGGATCGTGCGCGCTCGTCTGATCGGTCGCGACATCGGGGTGGACACCCTGCGCGAGCAACTGGGGGACCACCTCGGCCGCATTGCCGATGAGTCCGACGCTGAGCGGCTGCTTCGCGGTCTGCGCCTTTCGGCACCACGCGAGCGCTTCCTCCATCGATCGCGTGACGCGATCGCAGTAGCGCGTCTCGACTCGCCGATCGGCCCTCGACTCATCGACTTCGATCGCGAGGCAGACGCCGCCGTTCATGGTGACGGCGAGTGGCTGAGCCCCACCCATCCCACCCAGTCCCGCGGTCAGGACGAGACGGCCGGCGAGCGTGCCGCCGAAATGGCGGTCGGCGCACTCGGCGAAGGTCTCGAACGTCCCCTGCACGATCCCCTGCGAGCCGATGTAGATCCACGAGCCCGCGGTCATCTGCCCGTACATCATGAGGCCCTGGCGCTCGAGTTCGCGGAAGTGATCCCACGTCGCCCAGCGCCCGACCAGATTGGAGTTGGCGAGCAGCACGCGAGGCGCATCGGCATGCGTGCGGAACACGCCGACCGGCTTGCCGGACTGAATGAGCAGAGTTTCATCATCCGCGAGCACGCGCAGCGCCGCGACGATGCGATCGAACGACTCCCAGTTCCTCGCCGCCCGCCCCGTGCCGCCGTAGACCACGAGGTCGTCAGGACGCTCGGCCACGTCGGGATCGAGGTTGTTCATGAGCATGCGCAGCGCCGCCTCCTGCACCCAGCCCCGGCAGCTCGTCGCCTGGCCCCTCGGCGCGCGAACGACGCGCGCGGTGGCGGTGGTCGTCATGACGCCAGTACCTCCTCGGCGAGTCGGACCGGTGCACCCGACACTACCCAGCGCGCAACCTCCTCGGCCGGACCGGCCAACGCGCGATCCCCCTCGGGAGCGGGCGAGACGCGTCGGATCGCGCCGTAGAGTCGCTCCGAGCCCTCTCCCGCCTTGAGCGGGCGGCGGAACTCGAGCGCGCGGCAGCCGCAGAGCAGTTCGAGCGCCACGACGCGAGCCGCATTGTCGACGATCTGGCGCGCGTGACGCGCGGCGATCGGGGCCATCGAGACATGGTCCTCGAGTCCGCCTCCGGTGGGGATCGAGTCCACACTCGCCGGATGGGCCAGCGTCTTGTTCTCGGACACGAGTGAAGCCGCCGTGTACTGCGCGATCATGTAGCCCGACTCGAGCCCGGGATCGTTCGCCAGTACGGCCGGCAGACCCGAGACGCGCGAGTCGACCAGGCGATCGATCCGACGTTCGCTGAGCGAGGCGATCTCGGCGACGGCGAGCTTGAGGTAGTCGGCCACCAGTGCCACCGGTTGCGCGTGGAAGAGTCCGGCCGAGACGATCTCATCGGTCGCGGCGAGCACCAACGGGTTGTCATTGACGGAGTCGAGCTCGATCTCGAGCTGGCGCTCGATGTGCAGGATCGCGTCCCACGAAGCTCCCATCACCTGCGGCACGCAGCGCAGCGAGTAGGCGTCCTGCACCCGACCGCAATCCTTGTGCGACTCGACCAGCGCGCTGCCCTGCGAGTAGGCGCGCAACCGGCGCGCCGCCTCGATCGCCCCGGCATAGGGGCGCAGGCTCATCACATCCTCACGTGCCGGCTGGAAGCTCCCGAGCAGCACTTCGGTCGAGAGGGCCGCGGCCGCGAGTCCGGCTTCCCACACGCGCTCGGCGTCGACGCACGCGAGCGCCGCCCAGGCGGTCGAGAACTGAGTTCCGTTGATCAGGGCCAGCCCTTCTTTGGCCTCCAGCGCGAGCGGCGCGAGTCCGGCTCCTCGCAGGGCGAGCCCTGCAGGCATCCGCTGCTCGCCGAGCCAGGCCTCCCCTTCGCCGATCATGACCCCGGCCAGGTGCGCGAGCGGCGCAAGATCGCCCGAGGCTCCGACCGAGCCCTGACTCGGGATGACGGGCGCGACCTGTCGCTCGAGCATCGCGATCAGCATGTCGATCACCTCGGGCCGTACACCCGAGGCTCCCTTGGCGAGCGAGGCGGCTCGCAGCAGCAGCATCGCGCGCGAGACCTCGCGCGGAGCCGGGGCCCCGACGCCCGCCATGTGCGAGCGAACGAGATTGATCTGGAGTTGAGCGGTCTGCTCGGCCGCGATGCGGCGATCCTTGAGTTCCCCGAATCCCGTCGTGACGCCATACACGATGCGTCCCGAGGCGATCGCGCGCTCGACCACCGAACGGCTCGCGCGCACGCGCTCGCGCGCATCGCTCCCGAACTCGAGCCGCACCTCGCCACGCGCCACATCCGCCACATCATCCAAGGTGAGACGCGAATCGCCGAGCCGGATCACGAAGGGTCCTCCAGGAGGGAGCGTGCGGCGTGGGAATCGTCGAGGAAGCGCGCGGCGTCGGCTGCGAGACTGCGCACATCCCGATGGATCTCGGGCTCCTGGGGAAGCGAAGCAAGGAACGGCTTGCGGTAGCGCGCGCTCACCAAGCGCGGATCGCACACCACGAGCACCCCCCGATCATCGCCCCGACGGATCAAGCGCCCGACTCCCTGACGGAACCGGACCACCGCTTCGGGGACCGCATCGTGTCGGAACGGATCGCGACCGAGTTCGCGCAGCCGTTCCCCACGCGCCTCGACCAACGGATCATCCGGCACCGAGAACGGCAGTTTCGCGACGACCAGGACCTCGAGCGCCTCTCCCGGGAAGTCGACACCTTCCCACAGGCTCTGGACGCCCAGCAACACGCCGCCGCGCGTTCCGCGAAATCGCTCGGCGAGAAGCCCCGCCGGACCGTCGACATCCTGCGCCACGAGCGTCACCTCCTCCGGGAGCCGCGCCGCGAGTCGTTCTCGTACGCGGCGCATGCGCTCGTGCGCGGTGAGCAGCACGAGGATATTGCGCCGGGTGGAGCGCGCGAGGGCCTCGACCACATCGACGACGATCGTCACCTCGTCGCCAGCGCCATCGAACACGAACGTGCGCATCTGACGCTGGAGATCGAATGGCGAGGGATGGCTCACCGTCTCGAACGCCAGCGCCTCCTCGGTCAGTCCGAGCCGCTCCCCCACCCAACCGAAGTCGCCATTGCACGCGAGCGTGGCCGAGGTGAGCACGACCGCCCGCGGCCGAGCCAGCACCAATCGCCGAGCATGGTCGCCCACCCACACCGGCACACCCCTCAACTCCGCTTGGCGCGCGTCTCGACCCTGCGTGCGCCAGTAGACCCAGGCGCGGTCGGACGCCTCCGAGAGGTGCGTGAGGTCATCCCCCAATTGCCGCCACCTCGCCGAGGCGATCTCCAGCTCGGAGGCCAGCTCGCCGCCGGCATCGCCCGCCTCCGCGGTCATCACGGCGCTCGACGTGCGCAAAAGCGCTTCGGCGAACGCGTCGGCGTGTTCGAGCACCACTTGGAGTGGTTGCAGTTCCCGGCCGAGCAGGTCCTCCATCGAGCGATGTCGCGCGCGACGACCGTAGAGCCCGCGCGTCTCCTCGGGCGGCAGCGCGAGTGCCGTGAAGAGCGCATCGAAGTCCGTACGAGCCTCCTCGACGCGCTTGCCGAGACGCTCGATATCCTCGGCCAACGAGTGCCGCCTCGGGCCGGTCGCCAGCAGCGGCAGCGCCAGCTTGCGGATGCGCGACAGCAATCCGCCCGAGCGCCGCGTGCCCTTGAGATTGCCCATCAGTCGCAGCAGGTCCTCGCCGCGATGCCGCGAAACGCTGCGTTCGAGCTGCGCCGACAGCACGCCCTCGAGCCGGTGCGCCTCATCGACGATGAGGACATCGGGCTCCGGCAGAAGCCCATCGGCCTCAGCCGCCCGTGCGAGCAATGCGTGGTTCACGATCACCAGCCGCACCTCGCCGGCCCGTCGCCTCGCCCGCGCCCAGAAGCACTCGCGGCCGCGACGACACGTGATCGTGCTGCAAGCCGAAGGATCCGCGGCGACTCGCGGCCGCAATCGACGGAAGGCCTCGGCATCCGAGGAAGGGAAGCGGTCGAGATCGCCCACCTGGTCCGAGGCCGCCCACGCCCGCAGGTCCTCGAGGACCTCCTCCTCCTCGGCGCCCTGGCCGACCTCGCTCTCGAGCGCGTGCGGGCACAGGTAGTTCTGCTTTCCCTTCAGGCACGCGAACGGCATGACTTCGCCGAGCGCCTGGAGCAGAGCGGGCAGGTCACGCTCGACGAGCTGATCCTGGAGCGACTTGGTGGCCGTCGCGACCATGACGCGCTCACCGGTGGCGCGCGCATGCAGCACGGCGGGCAGGAGATAGGCGATCGACTTGCCGATCCCGGTCGGAGCCTCGGCGAGCAGCACGCCTCCTCGCTCGATGGTGCGCGCGAGGTCACGCGCGAGCGCGACCTGTGAGTCGCGCATCTCGTATCCCGGCCACTGCATCGCAAGCCGACCACCATCGGAGAGGGCCTCCGCAA
>JAYWEM010000094.1:0-4040 GCA_043779265.1 bacterium
GTCTCGATGCATGGCGCCGCGCGCGTGCTGCCCCGCACCGAGGCCTCGCTCGCGTGGGCGGGCAAGCTGACTCGTCATCAGTCCGAGGGCGCGATCACCGCCGGAGGCGCCCAGTGGCTGCGCGCACGCATCTCGCGCGACCTGGCGCGTGACTGGGATGTCTCGCTCAGCGCCAGCGCCCTGACCGGTCGTCGCCTTTCGCAGTACGAGTCGGGCGTCGGAGCCGAGATCGGACGTCAGTTGCCAGGCGGCGTGTGGCTGTCCGGCGGCTGGAACCTGTACGGCTACTCCGATGACGAGCTCTCGGGTGAGGAGTGGACGCGGCAGGGCGGCTTCCTGCGCATCCGAGCCCGCCTCGACGAGAAGCTCTTCGAGCGCCTGCGGGGGAGCCGACGATGAGAACCCTCCTCCGCGTGCTCCTGACCGCCGTCACGGCGTCGCTCGCGCTGGTATCGAGCGCCGCCGCGCAGGTCATCCGCGGCTTCGCCCCTCGTGTCACGCTGAATCAGACGGGGGACATCACGCTGATCGGCAACACCATCATGACCTGCTCGGGCGGCGGCTCGTGTACCAACGCTCGCAATGGCACTGGCGGCAACCTCAACAACAACGACTTCACGATGGTCTACGTCGACACGGACGGGGATGCGAGCACGTTCAGCTCGAGCAGCGCCACGCTGACGCTGCCGGCCGGAGCCACCGTCTCGTGGGCCGGGCTCTACTGGGGCGGCGACACCAACAACGCGCTGCGAACCCAGGTGCGCTTCGGCACTCCAGCCGCCGGCTACGCGCTGCTCACCGCGACGCAGTTGGACGCCTCGGGCAATGACTATCAGGGCTTCGTCGATGTCACGGCGCGAGTTCAGGCCGGAGGCAACGGCGCCTACCGCGTCGCCGATGTCAGGAGCACGAACAACTCGAGCAATCGGCACGCGGGTTGGTCGCTCATCGTGCTCTACCAGGACGCCACGCAGCCGATCCGCAATCTCGTCGTGCTCGATGGCTACGCCTCGGTCGCGCCCGGAGCCAGCGTCAGCTTCGGGGTCGGAGGCTTCGTCACGCCGCCCGCCGGAGTCGTCCGCACGCGGCTCGGGGCGGTCACGTACGAAGGCGACCTCGGCTATACGGGCGATGCCCTCCGCTTGAACGGCACCGCGCTCAGTGATGCGCGGAACCCGGCCACCAACTTCTTCAACAGCTCGATCGGCCTGCTCGGCACCTCGTTCACGGCGAAGAATCCCAACTACCTGAATCAGTTCGGCTTCGATGCCGACATCGTCGTGGCCGACGGCCTGCTGGCCAACAGCGCGAGCACCGCGACCATCCAGATGACGAGCACCGACGACCAGTTCTATCCCGGCGTCGTGACGTTCGCGACCGACCTCTACGCACCGGTGTTCGACGGGGCCAACTTCAGCAAGTCGGTCACCGACTTGAACGGCGGCCAGGTCCGCCCGGGCGACGTGCTCGAGTACACGGTCACGATGCGCAATGTCGGGCAGGACCACGCCACCAACACCGTGATGCGCGACACGCTGCCCGTGGGCGTCACCTATGAACCCGGAACCCTGCGCGTGCTCACGGGTCCGAATGTCGGCGCCAAGACCGATGGCGTCGGCGATGACGTGATGGACTACATCGCCGCCTCGCGCTCCGTCGTCGCGCGGCTCGGCACGGGCGCGAACGGAACCAGCGGCGGCGTCATCCTGGTGGGCGAGGAGACGAGCGTCACGTTCCGCGTCCGGGTCGGCGCCGGCGTGGCGCACGGCACGGTCATCCCGAATCAAGGCTGGCTCACCTTCGTCAGCCAGCAGTCGGGCGTGTTACTGCGCGCCGCAAGCGACGGCGATGCCATCGCCCCCGGTGCCCAGCCGACCACCGTGACCGTGTTCGCGGGCGTTGACCTGACAGGCGTCGTGTATTCCGACCTCGACCACGATTCGATTCGAGGTGCCGGCGAGCCCGGCACGGGCCAGTCGCTGTGGGCCAAGCTCACGCCCGCCGGGCTGCTCACGCCCGTTCGCGTCGCCATCGTCACACCCGCGACCGGCGCCTTCAGCTTCACCGACGTCACGCCGGGCAGCTACGACCTGCGCATCGACACCAACTCGAATCCCGCCGACCTCACACCCGACGCGCCCGCCGGCTGGCTTCGTACCGGGGTCCCGAGTGGCTTGAGGACCGCCATCGTGGTGGCGACGACCACCGTGAGCGGTCAGGACTTCGGCCTCTTCCACGGCGGCCGGGTGCGGGGATCGGTGTTCCGCGACGACGGCACCGGCGGCGGCATCGCCAATGATGGCGCGCGCCAGCCCGCCGAGTCGCCTCGGGCTGGCATTCGCGTCTCACTCACGAGTCCCACCTGCGCGGCCGGCACCTGCGACTCGACCCTGACCGATGCCGTGGGCGCCTTCACGTTGTGGTTCCCGAACGCCGCCTCGGGTGCGGTGCAGGTGCGAGAGCGCGACGCGTCGCCCTGGATCTCGACCGGTGCCAGCGTCGGAACCACCTCCGGCAGCTACTCCAGGGCCGCCGATGCGATCTCGTTCACATCCGTCAGCGGACTCACCTACACCGGCCTCGCGTTCGGCGACGTGCCGCCGCATCAGTGGCTGGCCCCCGGAACCCAGGTCATCGCGCCGGGCGGAGTCGCCACGCACGCGCATCGATTCACCGCGGGCAGCTCCGGAGCACTCCGCGTGAACGTGGTGAACACGCCGAGCCCGGCGATTCCGGGCTGGGGCACGTCGATCATCCGCGATCTCGATTGCGACGGCGTGCTCGATGGTGGCGAACCGGCGCTCGCCACACCATGGACCCTGCTCGCAGGCGAGAGCGTCTGCCTGCTGCTGCTGCACGCCTCACCGGCCGGCGCTCCGGCCGGCGCGACATCGAGCGCCTTGTTGACCGCGTCGTTCGACTTCACGGGAGCCACTCCGATGCTCATCACGGCCGACACGCTCTCGGATCTCACGACGATCTCGGTGCAGGGCGGGCTCGTGCTGCTGAAGAGCGTCGATCGCGCAACGGCGCTTCCCGGGGAACTCCTCACCTACACTCTGACCTACACGAATCCCGGCGCTCTGCCGCTCTCGGGCATCACCATCACCGACGCGACGCCCACGTGGACTCGGTTCGAGGATGCCGCCTGCCTGACGTTGGGCGGGGGGCTCGCGTCCTGCACCGTGAGCGCCGAGCCCGGGCCCGGCGCCACGGGAACGGTCACCTGGACCCTCACCGGGTCGCTCGCCCCCGGCGCCTCCGGCAGCGTGAGGTTTCGCGTCCGAGTCGAGTGACCGCGCCGGCTCCCGGCCCTGCTACACTTCTGACCTCCCCGGCCACAGCTTCGAGGCGGTCCCTCCATGTGCCGACGCATCCTGCTCGCCCTCGTCCTCGCGTGTTCTCTCGTTGCCTGCGCTGCGCCTGCCGCGCACGCGCACGTGACCCCGACGCGTAACCTCGAGGCGCTCGCGCATGTGGACGAGTTCCCGGTCCCCTCGAATGGTATCCGGTGGGCCTACTCCTCGTGCTGGGCCTACGTGCATTCGGATGGCCGCGAGTACGCCCTGCTCGGCGTCTCGAACGGCACCGCGATCTACAACATCACCGACCCCGAGGCACCGTTCCGCGTCGCGTTCATCCCGGGTCCCCCGAGCATCTGGCGCGAGATGAAGCAGTACCGCTCGTGGGTCTACATCGTCACCGAGGGAACCGGCACCGGGCGCGGCGTCCAGATCGTGCGGATGACGAACCCGGATCTGCCCGTGTTGGTGAACACGTACAGCGGCGCGTTCCAGCGCTCGCACACGGTGAGCGTCGACACGACGCGCGCCCTGCTCATGTGCAGCGGAACTTGGAACGGCACGGGATTCCAGACGGGCGTGCGCGTGCTCTCGCTCGCGAACCCCGAGTCACCGGTCGAGATCGGCGCATGGCCGGGCACACCGCTGCCACTGCCCGACAGCAGCTACGTGCACGACGTGGACATCGATGGCACGCGTTGGTGGCTCAGCTCGATCGGCGCGGGACTGCTGCGCCTC
>JAYWEM010000095.1:0-9471 GCA_043779265.1 bacterium
CGCCGTAGGTCCCCTTGAGGATCGGCTCGAGCTTCGGATGCTCGTAGCGCGCCACCTTTCGACCATGTTTGCAATCGATGAAGTACGGGATGTTCTCCATCGGACCCGGGCGATAGAGCGCGTTCATCGCGACCAGGTCCTCGAACACGGTCGGCTTGAGCTTGCGCAGATACTCGCGCATGCCGCCCGACTCGAACTGGAAGATCGCCACCGTGTCCGCGTTCTGGAAGACTCGGAACGCCTCGGGGTCGTTCGCCGGCAGCACCTGCATGTCGATCGTGACACCGCGATGTTTCTGAACCAGGTCGACGCACTCCTGCAGCACGCTCAGCGTGCGCAGGCCGAGGAAGTCCATCTTGAGGAGCCCGGCCTTCTCGACCGCCTTCATGTCCCACTGCGTCGTCGTCGACTCGTCCTTCTGACGATAGAGCGGCACGTAATCGGTGAGCGGACCCGGCGTGATCAGCACGCCGGCCGCGTGCGTGCTCGCGTGCCGCGCCAGCCCCTCGAGCACCTTGGCATTCTTGAGCAGGCGCGCATAGACCGGCCCCTTCTCCGGCAGCGCGCGCAGTTCGGGCGCCATCGCCAGGGCGCGATCGAGCGTCATGCCGAGTCCGTCCGGCACGAGCTTGGCGACGCGGTCCACCTCGGCGACTGTCAGTCCGAGTGCGCGTCCGACATCACGCACCACGCCTTTGGCCCCCATCGTGCCGAACGTGATGATCTGCGTGACGTTCGCCTCGCCGTACTTCTCCTTCACGTAGGCGATCACCTCGGGACGCCGGAGATCGTCGAAGTCGATGTCGATATCCGGCATCGAGACGCGTTCGGGATTCAGGAAGCGCTCGAAGATGAGCCCGTGCTTGATCGGGTCCACATCCGTGATGCGCACCGCGTAGGCGACGAGCGAGCCGGCGACCGAGCCTCGGCCCGGCCCGACTCCGATGCCGCGCGAGCGCGCGAACGCGATGAAATCTCGGACGATCAGGAAGTAGGACGCGAAGCCCATCTTGCAGATGACGTCGAGCTCGTAAGCGAAGCGCGTCTTGAGCGCCTCGGTGACGCCACCGTGGAAGCGCTCGCTCAGTTCCTTCCACGCCAGGTCGCAGAAGTACGACTCCGCGTCGCGCCACCCTTCCGGCAGCGGGAACTCCGGCAGCAGCGGCTTGCCGAAGTTCATCTGCACGTTGCAGCGCTCGGCGACCGCGAGCGTGTTGCGGATCGCCTCGGGCTGCTCCGAGAAGACATGCTTCATCTCATCGGGTGAGCGGAAGTGGAGTTGCGCCACCGCGCGCATGCGCTGGGCGTCGTCCACGTTCTTGCCGGTCTGGATGCAGATCAAGGTGTCCTGCGCCTCGACATGATCGGGCTCGAGGTAGTGGCAGTCATTCGTCGCCACGAGCGGGAGGCCCGAGCGCTGGGCGAGCGCCATGACCTTGGCGCGGATCTTCTCCTCGATCTCGAGGCCGTGGTTCTGGATCTCGAGGTAGAAGTTCTCGGGGCCGAAGATGTCGCGATAGAACATCGCGGTCTTGAGCGCCTCGTCGTCGCGATCGGCGAGCAGGTCGGTGGCGATTTCGCCCTTGGGACAGGCCGAGAGCCCGAGCAGCCCCTCGGAGTACTGAGCGAGGATCTCGTGATCGACGCGCGGCTTGTAGTAGAAGCCCTCGAGGAAGGCGAGTGACGAGAGCTTCATGAGGTTCTTGAATCCGCGCTCATCACGAGCGAGCAGCACCAGGTGGTGCGCGGTGTCCTTGGTTCGGTCACGCCGATTGCCGCGCGTGACGTACGCCTCCATGCCGATCACTGGCTTCACGCCGGCCTTGCGCGCCGCCTCGTAGAACGTGACGGCTCCGAACATCGAACCGTGATCGGTGAGGGCGAGTGCCGGCATGCGCAGGCGGGCCGCCTTCTCGACCATCGCTGGAATCGCGCTGGCTCCGTCGAGCAGCGAATAGTCGCTGTGATTGTGGAGGTGGACGAAGTCCGAGTGCTTCATGGCGCGGGCAATGGGGGCGGCGGGAAATGGGATGCGCGCAGCGCGCGAGGGTCGAGGAGCGTCGTCAGCGACGCGAAGCCGAATCTAGCACAAGGCGGGAACGGTACCGCCGCGAGCGTCCGGCTCGATCCGTGACCACCGCCTCGACCAGAATCGCCCCTTGCTTCGGGCGTTCGAGCGGTCGCCAGCGCAGCACGCGCGCCTCGCCATCGTACTCACTTGCGACGCGAGTCCCATCGATCGAGAGGTACGAGTTGCGGGCGTCGATTCCCGACAGAGCATCGCCGACCGGCAGTTCGATGCTCCAGCGTGAGTAGGGCACGCGGAGCCGCCGGTCGATGACGCGGGCGGTGCCGATCGAGGGCGCGAGCGTGTCGCGAACGAGCGTGAACGCACCGAGCCGGGAGACCTCGGTCGTCAGGCGCCCGGTCTCGCGCTCCACTTCGACCGAGAGCCATTCGGCCGAAGCGCCGGGATAGGCGCGGCGGAGCAGGCCCCAACCGGGCGCCGTGGCATCCGGCCCGACATCGATCACCAATCGAAGCGCGCGGCGAAGCGGCACGACCGCAGGAGTCGTCCCGATGCGATCGCCGTCTCGAAGCCGCCTCGAAGGAGCTTCGAGCCGAACCGAGGTCTCCGCGTAGCGGAACGCGTCGGGGACCCGGGTTCCGCTCAGTCGGGAGCTGCTCGGGTCGCCGGGAAGCCCCAGCCAGGCACCGGCACTCGGATCGGGGTTCTCGAGCGGCTTCGCAGCCACCTGTCCCGCAACGTTTTGCGGCTCCCCCTTCACCCAGATGCTGCGGCAGCTCTCGTTCCCTGCGATGTCGCGGGTGATGAGGTCGAGGCGCTCGGCCGCACTGCCTGCGGCGACGTCGATCGTTCCCGCCTCCTTGGTCAGGACGGTGGACGTGCGAAGCAGTCGCGGCCTCCAGCCCGCCGGGGCCCACAGCAGGAGTCCGCGCGATGCCTTCGCCTGGCCGCGGTCCACCATCCAGTCGAGCTCCGCCATCTCCCCGGCCCAGGAGATGCTGTCGAGCCGTGCCTCCACGGTGTCGCCTCGCCACACCATGGCGGTGCTCCACGGTAAGGCATCCGCATCGCCGACCCGGTCCCTCGCCTTCACGTATGCCCGGAAGCGGCCTCGCAATGACAGCGTGTCGTTCTCGTCGAACGTGCGAGAGAGCCAGGCGCGCGCATCGCCCTCGATGGTCGAGGTGTCGTCCAGCGGCTCGAGCACGAGCGACTCGATCGACGGCGCCTCGTCGTCCGGCATCGGCCAGCCCGCGCGGAGCGGGTTGATCGCGAAGTCGCCATGCCTCACCTCGAGATGCAGATGGGGCGGCCCCGCCCCACTCTCACCGCTCCACGCGATCGTGTCGCCCTCCTGGAATCGGAAGCGCGATGCCGAAGGCCACAGGTCCTGCTCGTACTGCCCGCTCGCTCGCTGGGCCGAGTCCACGAACTGGGCGACGAGGGGAGCGAACGCATCGAGGTGCCCGAACACGAGCAGGTCACCGGCCGACGTGGCGAGGTAGAGCGATCGCCCGTAGCCGCTGCCCGAGCTACGGACCCGTGCGAGCCATCCGCTCGCCGGTGCGCGCACGGGAGTGCCGATCGCCGCGCGCAGGTCGAGCCCTGCATGCAGGTGGGCGCCCCTCAGTTCGCCGTAGAGATCGGTGAGCACGTGCGGCCGCGGCAGCGGCGATGTGCCGAACGGAGGCGAGAGCGGCGGCGGCGCGGCGGCGCGTGGAGCCGCACCCATGGACATGAGAACCAGGGCGCACGTCGCAACGAAGCCGAGGGTCGTTCGTTGCAGTCCGCACGGAATCAGCCGGATCGCATCGTGCACGGCCGTTTGGCGAACCCGCTTAACGCTTGTCACTGCGCACTTCCACCCGAATCCATGGGTGGCCCTCCCCACTGGCACCGCGGTTGCACGAGGACTCTGCAGGACAGCGACCCGGGCGACAGGCTCGGAAGCCCACCCACCCCCCTCGGATCGACCGCACTCTCTAGGAGGCACATCGTGAAGTCCACTCGTACCGCCCTGGCCACGCTACTGCTCTGTGCCTCGGCATTCGCCGTCGTCGGCTGCGGCAGCACCGCCAACTCAGTCGTGTCCCCCGACCTCGACAATGCTCCACCGGCCAGCCCGACGGGTGTTCAGGTCACTCATGACGCCGCGATCAACATCGACGACCTGGTGTGGTCGCCGAGCGCCTCGGCGAACGTCGGCGCTTATGAGATCCACCGCTACGGTTCGACTCCCTCGGGCAATGCCGCGGGCGACGACGTGATCCTGGTGGGTGCCGACCAGACCTCGCTGCGTCTGCCGCTCGTCAACTCGGATCGCACCGAGTTCTACCGTGTTCGCGCCATCTCCTCATCGGATGTGGCGAGCGCCTACTCGGGTTCGGCCCAGGCGGATCGTCTGCGCTTCCAGGGCGGCAACACGGGCGACCACCGCGATGATGGTGGCCGCAACTCGGACACGATCGAGTAAGGCTCTAGCGGACCAGCACAACACGCGCCTCCGCGGTGGCCGAGCCACTGCGGAGGCGCGCGAGGTAGAGGCCGGCCGGGACTGCGCGACCCAGCGCATCCCGGCCGTCCCATGTCTGACGACCACCCGCCTGACGCGGAAGCTGGAATCGTCGCACCAGCCGACCCGACAGGTCGTGGAGAGTGAGATCGTTGCCGGAGTCATCGCGATCGAGCAGCGCCACATCCCCCTGCCAGTCGAACGTGAAGGGACCCGCCGAAGGCTGCGGGCGGGCCGCGAGCGCGACGCCCGAACGCCCGCGCAAGGCGCCACCGATCGGCGTCACCGCCACGACCACGTTGGAGATCGTCGAAAGGGCTCCACTGGCCCCACGCACCTTGAGCGCCAGGGACCAGCGCCTGCCCGGGATCAATCCGCTCACTCGCAGGCTCTCGGGGGAGCCGGCATCGGCACGAGGCGGCGACGTCACCCGAAGCGTCGCGAAGTCGAACGACACGTCATCGAGGAGGTCCTGCGTCGCGACGACGATGGTCGCCGCGGGTGCCACAGTGCCGCTGTCCGCACCGGTCGCGGTCCACGCCAGCGACACGCTCGAATCCGTGACCGCCGTGACACGCAGATCGCCGACCGCCATCGGGGCGATGGAAGGCGTGCGAACGGTGTCCTGCGGTGTCAGCACGCTGCGCAGCCCGACATCGTCGAACACGCGAGCCGAGACGAACAGGACGCGTCCCTCCGGAACTCCGGCGACTTCGACGCTGTCGAGTGTGCCCGGTTCGCCCGGCGGCATCGTCGCCACGAGCACGCCCTGATCGAAGTTGGGCTCGGCGATCGCCGTCAGCGAGTAGCGCAGCTCGATCCGCGAGGCGCGGCCCGTCAGACTGTCGTCGCCGCTCGCCGCCCAGCGGATGCGGATGCGCGAATTGGTGAGCGCGCTCGCCGTGAGTCCGACGAGCGGCGCCGGTCGGATCACATCGAAGAGCGCGGGGGTCGGGTCGTAGGCGTCACTGCCGGTTCGCGCGGCGTTACCGCGTGCGGTGGTCCACCCGCGACGAGCGGCGTCGAAGCTGCCTCGGCCGGCGTCGTACACGATCAGCGAGGAGTCGAGACCGGTGCCGGCTGCGATCTCGGTCGCGTCATCCGAGTCGAGCTGAGCCAGGGTCGCGAGCACTCCGCCACCGCCCGGCTTGGGGAAGCCCGCGATCGTGCGAGCGCTGTCGTCGATCGCCACATAGCCGACACCCGGCTGTGCGAACGCCAGCCCCAAGCGGCCGGCCGAGAGAGGCCCCGCCACGGCCGCGCTGCCGATCGTGGAGCTGAGTGATAGCGGGAAGCCTCGCCCCGGCACCGGGACGCCGAGCGTATCGAGGACGACGATCGCATTGGGACCGGCGGTGAAGATCACGATCTCGGAGAAGCCATCGCCCGTGAGATCGGCGAGCAGTGGATCCGCACTCGGAGCACCCGTGATCGGCTGCTGGAATCGGATGTCGCCCGCCGCACCGTAGCCACGGACGAGCCCCTGCTCCACGACGACGATCTGGGGACCGCGACGGGTGCGCTGGATGACCGGCGCGCGGACGCTGGCCGAGAAGAGAATCGGCCAGCCCGCCGCCTCATTGCCATCCGCCTGGAACACGTGCACGGCGTTGTTGCCATCGAGCGCCACGATCTCGGCGCCTGCCACGGCATCGAGTTCGGCCACCGCCAACCCCGGGATCCCCGGCGCACCGGTCTCGATCGGGAAGTTATCGAGCGAGGTGCCGTCGCCTCGCACGCACACGATGCGACCATTGCTGGCGCCCACCAGGATCTCGCGGCGACCATCCCCATCCACATCCGCGATCAGCGCGCCCGACTGGACGAGCACGCCGCCGCCCAGCGCGACCGGGAAGCCCGGGCGCACCGCACCGTTGGACGCCCACGCCACCAGCATGCCGTTCGAGTGGGCCTGCGCGAGCACCGGGCCCTGCCCGTCGAGCAGTTCCCCCGCGGCGAGCTGGCCGACGGGATTCCCGGGCAGTGGCGCGGCGAATGCCGTGTCCTGCGTCACGGGATCGATCCACACCAATCGGCGATCGAGGGCGCTGCTCGCCGTCGTCGCCTGCACGATGCGAGTGAGTCCGCGATTGTCCCGCATCACGACCGGGGCGTTCGCCGCTCTCGCCCTTCCTCGCAGCACCCACGAGCGCTCGTCATCGTCGAGCATGCGCTGCAGGTCGAGGCGCCCGGACCCGTACTGGCTGTAACTCGGGTTCAAGGCACGGATGTCCTCGGCGGTCTCACGAACGCGCAGCCTCAGCCCGAGCGGGCTCAGCAACGGCAAACCGAGCCGCTTGCGCCGCGACTGCATGAGCGCCACCGCCCCTGCCACCTGCGGCGCGGAGAACGACGTGCCGCTCAGGTTGGCACGGTACGCCGGCGTGCGACCACCCAGGCTGTCGCTGCCAGTGCGCTGGAAATAGGTGCTCACCATGCCGACGCCGTCGGCGACGAGATCGACCCAGGCGCCGCGTTGAGCGTTGGGCCAGATGAAATCATTCGAGTCGGTCGCCGCGACCGCGATGGTCTCCTCGCGCTGGCCGAGGTAGGCCGGCGCGCCCGAGAAGTTGCCCGAGGCCACGACGATCGAGACCCCCGCGCGCGCTGCCACCGTGACCGCCGCATCGAGGCTGCCCTGGTTGAGCGATGTGAACGAGCAGTTGAGCACCTGCACGCCCATGCGCGTCGCATAGCGGATGGCGGCGGCGGCATAGCTCATGTCGACCTGCCCCGACGGAGGAGTCGCGCCGCTCGGCAGCCAGCCGATGCGCAGAGGCATCAGGCGGACCTCGGGGACCACGCCCGCCAAGCCGATGCCGTTGCCCGCGATCGCCCCGATGATGCCCGCGACGAACGTGCCGTGTCCGACCCAATCGCTCGGGTCGTTGTCCTCGACACCGTTGTCCTCGCCGCCCTGACCATTGGGAGCCACTGCGACGAAGTCCCAGCCGCCAACGTCGTCGATGTAGCCGTTGCCGTCGTCATCGACGCCCGCGACACCGGCCTTCTCGGCCCAGTTCACGAACAGGTTGCCGCGCTCGCCGCGGCCGCCCAGGTCCGGGTGCCAGCCGTTGACACCGGTGTCGAGGATGCCGATCACGATGCTCGTGTCGCCGCGCTCGATCGCCCACGCTTCGGGTGCGCGGATGTCGCGCCGCGGCGTGACGTCGCGGAACAGCCACACCGTCTGCGCCGAGAGCGAGTCCGGCGGCAGCGCCGAGGTCCCGAGCACGGCGATGGGGTCGGCCGAGAGCACGTCGGGCAGTGCGCGGAATCGCTCGAGGGCATCGGCCACGTCCGCGCCTTCCGGAAGCCCCACGCGGTGGAACGCGGTGAAATCAAACGAGTCCCCATCGCTCGGCGCGACCTCGCCGCGGAAGATCGGCTCGAAGCCGGTCACCGACAGCGCGTCGGCCAAGGCGTCGATGGAGACGACACCCAGATGCTGCACTCGCCCCGGTTCGCTCGGGCGGGCCCGAAGTGGATGGACGATGCGAGCGGCGCGAGGCGCCAGGCGCAGTTCGATCACATCAGCGCGATAGTGCGGACCCTCGGCGGCGGCATCTCCGGCTCGTGCCACAGGAAGTTCGAGCACACGGTTCGTTGCCGCGGCGGGAACGGTGGTTCCCAGCAGGAGCGCAGCGGCGAGGAGCATAGGATTTCGCATGGTTCTCCGGGATCGACGGGGGCGCGCGGTCCGAGTGGGACTCGAGCCACGTCGCTCAAGTGTAGGGGATGCTGGAGGGCTCGGGCCATGGGATTGTCAACAGCGCCGCGGCCTCGTTGACGAACGCCTCTCGCATGGCGAGACTGGTGACGCAGGGATGCGCGCCCCTCTCTCGTGTGCGCTCGTGCCACCTCAGCCCGGCAGGTCCCATGTCCCCGACGACGAACGAACGTGACGTCCTCCGCCAGATGCTGCTCGATCGCTCGATGCGCTTCGGGGAGTTCGTGCTCAGTTCGGGCGCCACTTCGAACTACTACATCGATGTGCGCAAGACGAGCCTGCATCCGGCCGGCCTCAAGCTGATCTCCCGCATGTTCTGGGAGCAGCTGGCCGCGGACGACGTGACGGCCGTGGGTGGCCTGACGTTGGGGGCCGACCCGCTCGTCGCCGGTGTCATGTGGTGGAGCCACGAGCAGGGCAAGCCGCTCGAGGGATTCCTCGTGCGCAAGAACCCCAAGGACCACGGCATGCGAGGGCTGGTCGAGGGCAACCTCGCCGGACACAAGCGCATCGCGATCCTGGATGACGTGATCACCAGTGGAGAAAGCGCTCTCATCGCGGCCGAGGCAGCCGAGTCCTACAAGGCCGAGGTGGCACGCGTGCTGTGCGTGGTCGATCGCGCACAGGGAGCGACGCAGATCTTCCAGCAGCGCGGTTATCCGTACTCCGCCCTCTTCCCCATCGACGAACTCCTCCCCCAGCAGAAGTGATCGCCCGGCGCCCGGTGCGCCGGCCCCTCAACTGCCCATGTCCCGGGCCGAGGGCCATGCCCCGGAGCGCCCCTTCCGGGCCGACACGCAAGGTGGAGCCCTCGCTCGCCGATAACCCCATGGCGATGCCGCCACTCCCCGTCACGGACGAGACCTGATGTTCGAACGCCACTTCGGACTGCGCGAGAATCCATTTCCCGCAGGCCATCAGATGCGATTCCTCTACCCGAGCCGGGAGCATCAGGAGGCTCGGGCGCATCTGCGTTATGGCATCGAGAACCGCGAGCCCTTCCTGCTGATCACCGGCGAGGTGGGTACCGGCAAGACGACCGCGCTCTACGACGCGCTCGCCGAGTGGGGAACGACGGTCACCGTCGGATTGATCACCAACTCCGCGCTGACGCGTCAGGAACTGATCGAGGAGATCGCGCTGCGATTCGGGCTGCCGCTGCCTCCCGGCAGCAGCAAGCCGCAGGCGCTCGTGCAACTC
>JAYWEM010000096.1:0-38958 GCA_043779265.1 bacterium
GCCTTGTTGCCCACACTGATGAAGTGCGAGATCCCGATGTTGAGCTGGGCGGCGTAGTCGAGGATCGCCAGTCCGAGGGCGCCGCTCTGGGATGAGAAGGCCACGTGTCCCCTGGGCGGATACACCGGAGCGAACGTCGCGTCGAGCCGGATCGCCTCGTCGGTGCTCAACACGCCCAGGCAGTTGGGACCGACGAGTCGCATGCCATGGCGGCGAGCGCACTCGAGCAGCGCGAGCTCACGCGCGAGTCCCTCTTCGCCCGTCTCCTTGAAGCCGGCGCTGATGACGACTGCGGCCCGGACCCCGAACTTGCCGCAGGCCTCGAGGATCGCGGGCACGTGCACGGCCGGCACGACGATCACCGCCAGATCGACCGGCCCGGGAACGTCCTCGATTCGCGCGTACGCTCGCACGGAGTGGACGGAGTCCGCCTTCGGATTGATCGGGTAGACCGGTCCGGTGAACCCGTGCGTGATCAGATTGTGGAAGATCTCGGCGCCGACCGACCCTCGTTCCCTGGACGCGCCGATGACCGCGACCGACCGCGGCCTGAACACGGCATCGAGTCCGTGCACACCCGTGGGGGCTTCGCCGATCGCAGGGCGGTCGATGGCGCGTGCTTCGGTGGGGACTGCAGGCGCTTTCATGGATCCTTCTCGCTGAGTGGGTGGGGTGCGGCCATCATCGGCGTCCGGGCGCGGCTCGCGCCAGCACACGGCTTCCCCACCCTAGCGCAACGACGGGCGCTCCCGGCATGGGACCTTGGTCCCATTCGACGGCGCCGCGCTTCAGCGATTCCGGTGCGACGCCGTCACCTCTGCACCACCACTCTCGCCGTGCGCACGACTGAGCCCGCCTCGAGCCTTGCGAAGTAGACGCCCGCACGAACGGCCCGCGAGCCCTGCGGCCGCCACTCCGCCGCATGCCAGCCTGCCGCCAAGGTTCCGTCGATCAACTGCGCCACGTGCCGGCCGGCCAGGTCGAAAATATCGAGCTGCACGCGCGAACGTCGCTCGAGCGCGAAGCGCAGTGCAACGTGGCTCCGTGCGGGGTTCGGGAAGGGCGCCAGCAGCGTCACGGCACCGTTTGGCGACTCGACCGGCTCCAGCCACCGGTCCACAGGTCGCGATCGGCACCGCGGTGATCACGCGGATCTGATCCAGGCTCGAGAGCACATTCGAAGCGAACGTGACCGTGCGGCGATCGGCCGAGATCTCGATGCTGTCGCCGCCCACGGAACCCGTCAGTTCGGCGCCTCGGCCCGGGAGCCCGTGCGAGTAGTCGACGCCCGCGCCGTGCAGCAGCGCGTCCGAGGAGTCGAGGCCGGCGTCCGTCACGACCAGGCCCAGCACAATGGTGTCGAACGTCACCGAGCCGCGCGCCTTCGCCGCACCCGAGCCCGGCGCATCGAGATGCATCATGCGCGAGTCGAGCCAGGTGCCGGGTGCGAGCGTGAGCGGCGTCAACTGACTCGCACTCGTGACGAGCCCACTCTCGCTGATCTCGAGCCGAAGCGTCTCACCCGATAGAAGCTGCAGACCGCCTCGCTCCTTGAACACCGACAGCGTGTCGGCGCTCTCCACTGCTCCCTCGGCGAGCGAGGTCGGTTAGCTTCGCACGCGAAGCGCGCCCGAGGTGGCGATCGGTCCCGCGGCGATCCCCACCTGGAAGTCCGGATGGATCGAGCCGGGCTCCGCGCCCTTGGTGCCCCCCGCCCCACCCGCAACGCGGATCTGCGAGAGGGAGAATCCATTCCAGCACAGGCTCTCGACCGTCACGCGTCCGCCACCGCCGCCGCCGTTCCACCCCGGCCCGCCACTCGCGTCGATCGCGCCCGAGCCGCTGATCACGCCCGCGTTCACGCGGATGCTGCCGCCTTCGGCGCCGCCCGGCGAGTACGTGGGGGTGATCGTCCTCGCACTGTCGCCGCGCGCGCTCACGCGGCCACCCACTCGGATCTCGCCGGCGACATCCAGCCGTAGCACGCCGCCGCCGTTCGAGAACGAGAGCCCCGAACGGCCGCCGCCGCTGCCGAGGTCCACCGGGAACACCGGGGAGCCGTAGGTCGGCCCACTCGCCGTCGCACCGGCATTCGCGCCTCGCCCGGCGTGGCTGCCCCCGGCCGCGGGCGAGCCATTCGCTCCTCGGCCCGGGCCCGTGGCGATCGGATACCGACAGCCGTCCACCGACAGTGCCGCTCCCGCCTCCACAAGCAGGTCGCCGGCCACTGTGACATGGAGCGGCGATCCGATGGCGACACTCACTCGGTCGAGGCGGTGACGGCGATCGCCGGCGTGCGCTGGTACGAGGTGCGGGACCCCGGCGGCACGCCGTTCGTGTACCAGCAGGGCACCTATGCTCCGGGTGCGAGCGATGGCGTGCATCGCTGGAACGCCGACCTGGCGATGGATGCGGTGGGCAACATGGGGGTGGGCTACAGCGTCTCGAACGCGTCCGTCTTCCCCGGCGTGCGCTACACCGGGCGGCTGGCGGCCGATCCGCTCGGCACGCTGCCCGAGAGCGAGGGCATCATCGTGAACGGAGTGGGCATCCAGACCAACACCTCGAATCACTGGGGGCACTACTCGTCGATGAACGTGGACCCGAGCGACGACTGCACGTTCTGGTATGTCAATCAGTACTACCCGGCGAGCTCGACATTCGGCTGGCGACTGCGCGTGGGCACGTTCCGCTTCCCCAACTGCGTCAGCACCACGTCCACGCCGGCCACCGGCACTGGGACCGGCCCCTCGAAGCTGGCGCCGATCGGCGCCGTTCGCGGTCCGGTGAGCATCCGCTTCACGCTCTCCGGCACCGAGGCCCGCCCCGTGACGCTCGAGTTGATCGACGTGGCCGGCCGCCGCATCCGCACGATCCTCGCCTCGACACTGACGGGAGGCGAACACCAAGTGCAATGGGACGGCGCGAACACCGCCGGGGACCGAGTGCGCCCCGGTGTCTACCACGTGCGCCTGCGCTCGGGTGATGAGCGGGAGTCTCAGCCGGTGATGCTGTTGGACTGAGAGATCCCCGCTCGTGCGACCCGGGATCTCGAGTCAGTTGCCCGCCACCGTCACCGTCCCCACGCTGGCCTGCACCATCATCGGCCGTGAGATCACGGTGCCGGCGAGCACCGAATAGCTCCCTGCGAACACCGAGAGCACGGCATTCGCAGGCACGGCGTTGGTACCCTCGAGGAACGTGTTCCAGGGGCGCATGAGCGTGCCGCCCTCGGTCATCGGCATCGGGTGATTGTTGTCCACGTGCGTCGTGCCGGCGCCCAGGAAACCGTTGATCACATTCTCCAGCGCATCCACCTCGAACGACGTCCCGGCGTTGGCGCCTCCGGTTGTCGTGCAGCCGGCATTCGTGTGGATGCCGAAACAGACGTTCGAAGTCTCCCAGATGACGGGCCCCCCCGAGTTGCCGCGCTCGGTGTCGACCGCGTAGTCCAGACGGATGTCGAGACCGGCCGCGACCTCACCAGCGAACGGCCCGGTGCTTGTCTGATTCGTCTGATTGGTCACACCGACATCGGTTCCGAACCCAGTGACGCGAGTGAGTGCATTCACGACTGGCAGCTCTCGTGTGATCCGGAAGGGCAGGCCGTACACCTGATGCGGCAGCAGGCCGGAGTTGGCATTGGCATTCACGCGGAACACGCACCAGTCCTTGCCCAACCCCTGCCCGGTTCCATCGAAGCGCCACTGGACGTTGTTCAAGTTGATCGGGAACTGGTCCTGCGGGGCGGCGGCCACCATCGTGCCGTTCGCCTGTGAGGCCGGGACGTTGAACTCGACGACGCCGCTCAGGTCGAGGATCCCGTCAGGCAACATCGGGCCACCCTGGTCGGGATCGAGGTCCGCGCAGTGGCCCGCCGTCAGGAAGGCGCCATTGCCGATGCGCCATGCGGTGCAGCCGATGTTGAAGATGCGCGCGACCCGATTGTCCGTCGAGGCCACACGGTCGTCGACGGTGCCACACTGCGACTCGGGCTCCGGAGGCATTCCCACGCCCACGATGGCGCCACGTACTCTCGCCACCACGGCCCGATCGCCCGGCGCCACGATGAGCTTCACGTCGACCCGGTCGCCATTGAACACGGCCGACGTGTTCCCCCAGTCCTCGAGCGCGCGGGCATCGAACTGCTGCCAGTCCTGATTCCAATTGGAGCGGATCAGGATGCGACTCGAATCACCGAGTGAGCACTCGCCGAACACGACGCGCAGCCAGGGAGCCCCCGGCATCTCGATCGCGCCGAGGTCGACCTCGCGCGCGCCCTCACCGGCCTCGCCATCGACGAGCCCCGAGGAGCGCGTCACGACCGTCGTGCGCCACAGCGGCGCCTGGCCGCTCGCCACCGCAATGCTCTCCGCTCCGAACGTCGCCACAACGACCATCCACGCGATGCTGCAAGCCGAACGTGCTCTCATCACGGCCCCCTCAGTTCCACAGTGCCACCGTCGGCGAAGACCATCATCGGCTTCGTGATCAAGCCACCGTTGGTGTACACGCCCGCCTTCATCACCAGGTCGTTCCCCGGAAATGCGTCATTCACGGCCTCGCTGACGGTGTTCCACGGTCGCTGGGTCGTGCCGAACTCGGAACCGAAGTGGGCGACGTCCGCATACACGGCGCGCGGCATGTAGCCGCACCAGAAGCGGAAGTCGCTGCCGTTCTCGCCGCCCCGGTTCGAGGCGTACATCCCGAAGTACCAGAAGCCCTGCGAGATCGGATCGACCGTGGCACCCGAGTAGTCGCCCCAACGATGCAGCGTCGTGGGCAGATCGGTGGTCGGATGGCCCACGTACGCGGTGCCGGCCTGCACCGCGATGCTGGGGCCGAACGCGGGATCGTCCGCCGTGCGCGTTGCGAATCGGTAGTTCGCGAACTCGCCGGAGCCGGAGCGGCAATAGCCGAGGCCGAACTGGCCTCGCGAGTTCACTGCCACGTTGGGCCAGAAGTGGTAGTTGGCGCCGTCGGTGTAGTCGGACACCCAGGCCAGAGAGACCGTTGGCCACACGACGCTCAGGTGCACGACGCGCGCCGCACTCTGGGCTCCGCTTCCCACCGTGAGCGGCATCGTCAGTGTGTTGTTCCGGAAGTACAGACCCAGTTGACCCGCCCCGAAGTTGTCCGCCTGCAGCCGCGCGGGGCCTCCCGATTGCTGCGGGTTGGTGAAACCCGGCGGCGGCGTCGTGTCCACGGTGCGCCGCGTGAGCGTCGGGCCACCGACCGGAAAATTGCCGGGGAGGCTCACGCCCCACACGCTGATGCGCACGGTATTGGGCGGCGCGACCACGCTCTGCCAGGCGGTCATGAACCCATCCACGCCGCCCGCCGGGATGTTGTGCACCTGCGCGACGCGTGTCAGGAACACCGGCTGGCTCGACTCCCCGATGACATCACCATAGGTCCAGATGGTGACGGCCTGTCCGGCCACGAGAGCGGTCTTGTCCAGCACCCAGAGGGCATTGGAGTGGTTCGCCGTCGCCGGCGGAAGAGCGGCCCAGTCCGAGAACGAGATGTAGTTCCCCGTCAGATAGACCGCGCGCGGACCGAAGCCGAGATCTTCGTAGTCGATGCCCTCGCCATCCCACTGGTTGGCCATCTGCCCGTAGACATACCAGCCCTGATTCGGATTGCTCGTGATGGAAACCGCGAGTGACCACACGGACTGACGGGCGTTCGGATGGATGTCGATCGCCATGAGATAGAAACGATTCGTGCCCTCGTCGAACACGACCTTGGGGTCGAAGTGGCCCTTCCAGTTGGCGGTGGCCCCGAGGAGCCCATCGAGACTCGAGGTCCAGGTGCGCGTGCCCTGCTTGTCGTAGATGGACACGGTCGAGTTGAACGCGGCGACAAGGTGGGCCGGGCCCGCCGCGATCGTGCAGTCCCCTGGGACCCACCCGGCCACCTCCTGCACCGTGAAGTTCGTGGTCATGCGTGGCTGATAGGCGTACACCGCCTGGGTCGACTGGCGCGCGAGCGGTCCGTCGGAGGGCCTGGCGGAGTAAGCGGGCATGAGCGCTCCCAGCGCGCGCTCGGCGTACTCGGGCGAGTCGTTGGGCAGCGGCCATGATGGCTTGGGCTTGCCCGATGGGACCCGGAATCCATTGAAGCTCGGATCGAAGATCGCCAGTTGCCTCATCTCGACATCGCTCACCACTCGAGGCGTCACGGTGCGCAGCACCGGTGCCGCGTCGGGCGTCTGCGCGCGAGCATCCCGCACGCCGACCACGGCGAGCACAGCTGTGGTCAGCAGCGCCAATGGGAGAAACGCTCTCATTGCAGGCTCACCAAGACGAGCACCATGCCGGTGCCGGACTCGAGCGCCGTCATCGCCTTGCCGAGCACCGCGCCGGGGGCACGGTCACGGTCCGACGCCTTCATCGCATGTCCGGCGCGAGCCGACGTGGTGAGCAGATCGCCTGCTGAGATCGGCGCATCGGTGGCATCACACTTCACCCAGACGCGGCCGGTCAGGGCCACGGCAGCCGTGCCCTCGATACGCTCGTCCTTGCTGAGGATGACGCCCGCACTCAGATCGTTCGCGCCACTCACGACGCCCGCGACACGGTGCGAGTACGCCTCGTCGGACGTGCGCAGATGTCCGACCTGCGCCGGATCGATCGTCAGCACCGTGCCGGGCTCGGGGTTGCCGGCCACATCGAATCGCTCGGCGAGGTCGGCGCCACCCACGATCTGCAGCGTCTTGACCCGCACGAGCCCCGCCGTGGCGTCGATCGCGATGCCGCCCGAGGGGCACGAGAACCGGCCGGCAGGCTTGGTGATGCTGGGCGAGGACGCGTAGATGCCCTCGTTGGGCGTCCCCAGGATCCCGTAGGTGCCCGCGCTCTTGCACTCGCCCGTGACTCCCCAGTTGGTCTGGCTCTCTCCCGACACGCCACGATCGTCCGTCGAACTGGCGTAGATACCGTTCGAGTTCGCGCTTCCGGTCAGTCCATGCACGTACAACGCCGCGCGGATGCCCGGCGTGAAGACGCTGCCGGTGGAGACGAACCGTCCGGCGGGGCCGACATTGTTCGCGGCGTCCACGGGATAGACCGGATTCGACATCTTGAACCCGAAGTTGCCCGCTGAGTAGTGCCTGTCGCTCCACTCGTCGTAGAGGCCGAACCCGCCGACGGCGTCGTTCTGAACGGCGAGTGCGGCGTAGTTGATGTTGTTGTTCTTGAGCCACAGCGGGTTGCCGCTGGCGCCGGAATCGATCATCAGTCTGCGGTCGACACGTGAAGCGGTACCGATTCCCACGTTCCCCGGATGAGTGATGCCGAACGTGTCGTTCGTCCACTGGCCGCCGCCCCCGCCGCCCGGCGCACTCAGTGCGTGCAGAGCGTAAGGGGCAGCGGCGAGCAACTGACGCGGCGCGAGCAGCGTGTAGTCGATCTCCTCGGCGGTCAGCACCTGCATCTCGAGCCACAGCGCCGTACCATCGAACACGCTGCCGAAGTCGAGCTCGACGGTGAACAATCCCTCGGTCACGACCACGCCTGACAGCGTCACATCGGCGCCCACCTGGTTGCCGGCAGCCGGATCGTCGAAGAGGCGGAAGAGCATCTCGGCTGTGCCGGCGTGGGGTGCTGCGTCCTTCTGCAGCTTGCCCTGGTAAGTGAAGTTGGTGCCGACAGGCGCGGCCGAGGAGATCGAGACTGCACAGCAGGCCGCGATCGCGATCATCGCCGCGGCACGGAACATCCGATCGAGTCTGGACATGGAGAACTCCCGTGAGTGAGGCGTTGAATCAGCGAATGCGAATGAGTCGGAGCGTTGCGTGGGAATCACCGGCGCGGACCTTGGCGAAGTACATGCCCGGCCCGACCGGGTGGCCGTCGGCGTCGGCGCCATCCCAGATGGCGGTATGGCGCCCGGCACCCCTCGCGCCATCGACGAGGCGGCGGACGAGCCGGCCATCGACGCCGAAGAGCGCGACGCTCGCCTCGCGTGCCGAGGGCAGGTCGAACTGGATCGACGTGGAACCGCGGAACGGATTCCCCCCCGAGAGTCGCGCGGCGAACACGAGCGGGACGCCGCCCGGGTTCGTGCCGATCGACGTCGTCGGAGTCGAGGCCGGATGCCAGAACCCGCCCGAGAGCGAGTAGGCGCCGCCCGCGAGCGAGCCGGCGTCAGCCTGGCCCGTCGTGCCGCCCACCGAGTAAGCGCCGCCGGTCGCGAATGTCTGGCCGCCACCCGTGAGCGTGTTCCACTCGAGGTTGTAGGCGCCGCCCGACTGGGCATGGGCGAGGCTAGGCACCCCGAAGGCGAGAGTGGCGAGCAGGAGCAGTGGGCGAAGGGCGGTGGGCGGTCGCATACGGTCGACTCCTCGGGGACAGAGCGCGGGGATCGAGTCCCCTCACTTCATCCAACCGCCCGAGCCCATCCGACCGCACACGCGAAATCGAGCAGGAGTCCTAGCGAGCCCCGCCTCGCGTCATCAGCGCCAGTCGCCCGCCGCGACGAATGCCGCCCAGTGGAACGGGTGGGTGTCGAGCCCGCGCTGCCGGCGGTCGCGGAGCACTTCGATGCAGGCCGTTCGCACCGACTCGGCCGTGTCGGCACCGCCGATCAGTCGCGCCGTGTAGAGCTGCAGCATCCAGGCCTTTGTGGCCTGATCATCCACCGCCCACAGGCTCATGACCATGGTCCGGAGTCCCGCTCGGCGGAACGCCCTCTGGAGCCCCTGCACCGCCTCGGTCCCGCTGGGATCGGAGAGTCCCGTCTCGCACGCCGAGAGCACCGCCCACTCGGTGCCCGTCAGGTCGAGCGACGTGATCTCCTCGGCGGTCAGGAAGCCATCGTCCGCCCCCTTCTCTCCTTCGACATTCGCGCCGGCCAGTGCGAGGCCGGGAAGTTGGGCGATTCGTCGTGCCGCGCTCGGGCGGCTTCCGCTCACGACTGCACCGATTGCGCGCAGGCCGGGCCCCGATGACGCGAGTCGCTCGCCGCCCAATGCGAATCCATGTGTCGCCACATGCAACACGCGGCGCCCCGGCGCGAGACGCTTGAAGGCCGCCTCGCTCGCAGCCACTCCGGTGAACTCGATCACATCCGTTGCATCGGCCGAGCTCGAGGCTCGCCATAGCGACGCGATCTGCCCGACCTCGGCCGCCGTCTGGGGAAGCGGCTCGAATCGAAGTCGCGTCGAGTCCGACGGGCTCGTTCGCGTGGTCGTCCCGAACGTGAGCGCAAGCGGCGTCGAAGGAGCCGAGTCCTCCGCGCGCTCGAAGTCGGCGCCACCCAGCGCCAGCAGACCACGCCCGGCTCGTTCACCTTGTCCCCACGGGAGCAGGTCGCGTTCGGCGGTCAGCCGATGGAGTGTGGCGCCGCGCTCCACCCGATAGCCGCCACGGGGATCTGGCAGCGCCATGAAATTGACCGCGTGCAGCGCGCCGTCGGGCACGACGAACACGCGCCGCGCGCCGCTCAGGAGCAGGGCCATCGGATCGAGCGCCAGTGAACGCACCGTGAGCCCGAGGGCGGTGCAGCGACGCTCCGCTGCGAGGGCCAGCCGTGCGTCTGCGGATGGCGGCGTGGCACACGCCTCGAGCCACCGGAAGATCGCGACCTCCAGCCGAGCCGCCGTACCGAGCGAGACGATGTCCGGTGCGCTCGCTCCCGCTCGGAGCACCAGCGCCGAGTAGCGCTGCGAACTCGACCGCGAGGAATCGGACTCGATCGACTCGTTGAGACGGTCGCCCGGGAGTTCATGCCGGATGTAGGAGATCATCGCCGTGCCAGCTGGAAGTGCAGCGGCAACGCCGGCGTAGCCCGCATCGGAGCGTTGCAGGCCGAGCCCGAAATGCGCGCTTCGATCGGCCAGGGCCCGCTCGGCTGATTCTCGCCGCTGGCGAGCCTTGGCGACGAGCGAGTCCGGCGCGCGCTCCTGGCGCAGCGTCTCGACCAGTGCGCTCGAGAGTGCTTCGCGAGCCGCCTCGAGCTCCTGGACGGATTCGGCGAGCGATGGATCGTGGCTTGGCAACGCGCGGCGCTCATCCGCCAGCTGATCCAGCACGAGAAGACGCGCGCGCATGACGGCATCGGCCAACTCGACACGGGCCTCGGGCGCGATGTCGTCCGGCCCCACCGCAAGGGCGAGCATCACGTCGAGCCCCGATGCGCGACTGCGCTCGAGCGTCAGGGCCTCATGCTCCGAGAGCGAGCGAGCGCTCTGCCGCATCACATCGAGGCTCGCAGCCTCGAGCCGGCGGGCATCCGCCCACGCCTCGGCGTGGAGCCCACGCTCGACGCGCACCGTCGCGCGATGGGCCAGGGCATCGAGCGTGTGCGGCGACGATGGGCCGAGCAGGCTGTCCGCCAATGAGAAGGCCCGCTCGAACGAACTGAGTGCGGCGAACAGGCGGCCGTCGGCGCGGGCGATCGCGCCCTCGACTTTCCACGCCTCGATCAGGTCGAGCGCGAGACTCCCGAAGTTCGCGGAGTCCACGAGCGAGAGGGTCCGCTCGATCTCGTGCCGAGCCTCCTCGCGCTCTCCGGTCAACAGCATGGCCTGGGCGACTCGCGTGCCGTTCCATAGGCCATAGCCCGCATGGGGCCCGAACACCTTCTCGCGAAGCACGCGAGCTTCCTCGAGGAATCGGCGGGCGCGGACGCCGTCTCCGATACCCAGACACGCGGAGCCGAGATTGTTGAGCGCGATGGAGAGGTCGAATGGAATCTGCCTCGGAGCGCCGCGCTGGATCGCCACCGCGCGCTCGTAAAGCGGCAGGGCGCGCTCGAAGTCACCCAGATTGTTCAGGGCGCTCCCCAGCGCGGACATGGCGACGGCCACGACCGGATGATCGGGCCCGAACAGGCGCTCGCGGATCGCCAGCGCACGCTCGGCGAATCGGCGTTGCGCCACGTAGTCGCCGGCATCCGCCGCCGCCATGGCACTCAAGAACATCGTGGTGGCCAGATCGGGGTGTTCGCCACCGAGTGCGAGTTCCTGGATCTGCGCCGCGCGCGCGTACATCGAGCGAGCGCCTTGCAGATCACCTGCCAGCGCTCGGGCCCGCGCGAGATTGCGGCACGCCTGGCCGAGTTGCAGCGAGTCGGGCTTTGCCCTCGATTCGGCGAGCTGCACGACGCGGGCGAGTTCCTCGCAGGCGCGATCCCCCTCACGGCGCTCGGCGAAAACGTTCCCGAGCGTGCCGCGCAACTGGATCTCGATCGTCGTGTCGCGCTCGACGGAGGTCTCGTGAAGGAGCAGGGCCTCAGCGACCGTGGACTCGGAACGCGCCAACTGCTTGCTGACGCGTCGCGACTCGGCGAGCCACGCGAGCGTCCGGACGACCGGCAGCACCTCCGGCCGGCGTTCGGATCGGCGAAGGGCGAGCGTGCGCGTGAAGATCGAGTCAGCGGCCGGGTACTCAGCGCGAGCCAGCCGGATGCGTCCGAGCAGCTCGAGGACATCGGCGGCATCAGCCGGACGAACACGCGGGTCCTCCGAGCGGCGCGCTGCGAGGCGCTCGGCGAGCGCGAGCAGCCCAGGGTCCGTCGGGCGGAGCGAGACGAACTGCGCTTTCAGTTGGGGCAGCGAGTCGGGTACGGCTCGCGCGCACCAGCCGGTTCCGGGCAGCACCGAGCCGAGCAGCATCACCACCAGGATCTGCGCACAGCCGAGGCGGGGTCTCACGGGGCGTTCGCCTCATCGTCACCCGCCAGGACGCGCGGGGTCAGGGGACCGGGTTCTCCAGCACCAGCAGTCTCATCCAGACCGCGCGTCCCTCGGATGAGGTCGCCAAGTCGCGAGCGAGTGCCGAAAGGATGCCCGTTCGATCGCTCTGCTGCAATGACGCAGACTTCCGCACTCCCCCCACGCCGCGAAGGCGCGCGAGCGCATCGGCGGGCAGCGTCCGATAGGCGACCGGGGCATCCGCCGCTGCCTCCGGGATGGCAGCCACCGCCTCGGCCACCGGCGCGAGCGGCTTCCGGGAGGCCAGCAAGAGGAAGGTCTCGCGCCCACCCGCACTCGTCACCTGCCACGTCAGTTGGCCTGCGCCGTCGCGGCCTGGCAGGCGATGCGGCGTCGCGGCGGCCAATGGATTGCCCGAGCCTCTTCCCGACAGCGGGAACAGCACGAACACCGCGCCGGTCTCATCCTCGCTCAACACGTACACGTGCACGATCTCTCTCGAATCCAGCTCGAGCGCCAGTTCGTCGCCGGGTGCGACCAGGTCCCCACTGCGCAGCACTTCGCGAGAACCCGCCGTGACTCGCAGCAGCGCGGCCGCCACCTCGGGCGCCCCCGCGGTCGCCACCGCCGGTGTGGCAGGGGTCGAGGTCGGTGAGGCTTCACTTGCGATGACATCGTCCGACAGCACGGTCGCAGGAGGCGCGCCCACGTTCGACTCGCGGCCAGCACGAGTGGCGAGCAGGGCCACCACCACGATCGCGGCCGCGGCCAGTCCCGCCAACGTCAGCCGGGAGCGGCGTCCAGCGCCGACGACTTCGTCCGCGTCCACAGCTTCGGGAGCCGCGATCGCCCGGGCGAGTGAACGCTCGAACTCGGCCATCGTCGCGAAGCGCCGCGCGCGATCGGGGTCGCAGGCGCGCTCGACCACCTCGACCATCGCCGCCGGTAGATCCGTGCGCGCATCCCGAAGCGAGACACGCTCACCGCGCTCGAGCCGTCCGCGCATCTCGTCGATCGAGCCAGGCTCGATCGGGTAGCGCGCCGTGAGCAGTCGGTAGAGCACGATGCCGAGCGAGTACACATCCGAACGCACATCCGGCGCCTCGCCGGCCAGCACCTCGGGTGCCATGAACAGCGGCGTCCCATAGGCGATCAGGTCGGTGACGCGCGCATCCTGAGCGCTGCCGAAGTCCATCAGCACGATTCGGCCCGAGCGACTCGCCGAGCCGGAAGCGGAGCCGCCTTCTCGCATCACGTTGCGCGTTGTGACGTCCCCGTGCAGCAGCCCGGTCGCGTGCACCGCCGCGAGTGCACTGCAAAGATCGGCCCCGACACCGGCGGCCTCTCGTGGCCCCAGCGGTCCCTGCGACGTGATCCACTGTTCGAGCGTGCTGCCGTCGATCAACTCGGTCCACAGCCCCGCGCGGCCCTCGTGCTCGTCCGCCCCCAGGATCGAGAGGACATGCGGATGGCGCACCCGAGCGAGCCGGCGAGCCTCCTCGATCCAGCGCGACGTGCCGAACGAGGGCACCCCCAAGTCGGCGCGGCGCAGCTTGAGCGCCACCTCTCGCTGCAGCGTCGGGTCCCAGGCCCGATGGATCTCGGCGAACGAGCCCTCACCGATCCGCTCGAGCGCCTGCAGCGTCCCCCACGTGAACAGCACGCCCGATGGGACGGCTTCGCGGGCACTCGTCAGCGCCGCCTGCAGCGCGGCGATCTCCTGCAATCGCGCCAGTACCGGGCGTCGTTCGGGCGTGCGGACCTGCTCACGCTCCCAGTCGACGGGCGTGCGATCGGCGACGGCACCCGCCACGTCCACCAGAGGCGCATCCGCTTCGGGTGTTTCGTCAGCCACGGGGCTCCTCCATCGTCGCGGCGAGTTGGGCGATCGCCCGTGCCACCATCATGCGAGCCGCGTTCGCGGTGCTCTTGCCCGCCGCCTCGGCGATCTGCTCGTAGCTGCATCCCATCTCGACGCGCATGAACACCGCCTCCTGCTGTTCCTCGCTCAGGCGGTCGAAGGCCGCCTCGTAGCGATCGAGCATGTCCCTGCCCAGAGCGGACTCGAGCGGTGAAGGCCCCGGGTCCTGCAGCCCCTCGCCGATCTCCTCCTGCTGCCCCCGGGTCGCCGCCCGAGCGATCTCGTCGCGCATGGCGTTGATGAGGATGCGCCGGAGGTAGGCGAGGAACGCCCCCTCGTGGCGGGGCTCGAACCTCTCCAATTGCTTCAACACCCTGAGCATCGTGATCTGCACAAGATCATCGGTGTCGGCGAATCCCCGAGCCTTGGCGGGCAGCCGCCCATGCGCCCATCGGCGCAACTGGGGCAGGTAGCGCTGGAGCAGCCGATCGCGCGCGGCCTCGTCCCCCCCGCGGATACGCTGCAGGAGGACCGCGGTGGACTCGGGGCTCGAGGGGTTCATGGGCCCCGGAGTGTAGGAACCAGAAGGGGTTACGACAAACCGGCGCGAGGCCGCAGGCGGAGCGCTAGACTGCCGCGGCGCGAGGCTGCCCCCTCGCCGCTCTCGGACTGTTCGCAGCGGTCATTTCCTCGCATCGGGAGGCTGTCATGATCCGTCGATCCGCCGCCTTGCTCGGCCTTGCGCTGCTCGGCGCTTGCGCCCCTTCGAACCCCGCAGGCGAGTTCTACGACATCGGCAGCGTCCACCGTGTGGTGACGACCTCATCGAAGACAGCGCAGGTGTGGTTCGATCGCGGACTCGCGATGTGCTTCGGATTCAACCACGAAGAGGCGATCCGCTGCTTCGATCGGATGATCGAACTCGACTCCGAGAGCCCGATGGCCCACTGGGGGCGTGCGTACGCGCATGGCCCCCATGTCAACAATCCGGTCATGGACTCGACGGCGTCATTGCAGGCCTTCGAGTCGGCGCAGAGGGCGAAGGCGCTGCTCGCGACGGCGACCGCGATCGAGCGCGAACTGATCGAGGCGCTGCTCGAGCGCTACGCCTGGCCAGCACCCGAGGACCGCTCGGAACTCGAAGCCCGCTACGCCGAGGCGATGCGTGCGGTGTACTCGCGGCACCCGGATGACGCCGACATCGCGGCGCTGTTCGCCGAGTCCCTGCTCGACCTGCACCCATGGAAGTGGTGGAGCAAGGCGGGCGAGCCGCTGCCGGAGGTCCTCGAGGCCATCGCCGTGATCGAGAAGGGAATGGGCGTCTGGCCGCAGCACCCGGCGCTGAACCACCTGTACATCCATGCCGTCGAGATGTCGCCGGATGTCGAACGCGCGCGCGAAGCGGCGGACCGGCTGAGAACGCTCGTGCCGGGCGCAGGGCATCTGGTCCACATGCCCTCGCACATCGATGTGCTGCGCGGCGATTACCCGGCGGCCATCCAGGCGAACCAACTTGCGCTGCGGGCCGATCGCGACTTCACGGCGAAGCAGGGTGGCATGAACTTCTACACGCTCTACCGCGTGCACAACTACCATTTCGTAGCCTACGCGGCGATGTTCGATGGTCAGAGCCAAGTGGCCATGGCCGCCGCGCGTGAACTGGTGAGCGAGATCCCTGCCGACCTGCTCGCGATGTGGCCGGACTTCCTCGAGGCGTTCGTGGGGATGCCGCTGCACGTGATGGTGCGATTCGGCCAGTGGGACACGATCCTCGCCGAGCCGGCGCCGCCGGCCGACCACTACGTGACCACCGCTTTCTGGCACTACGCACGTGGCCTCGCGTTCTCGTCACTCGATCGGGTGAAGGAGGCTGAGGGCGAGCGTGCCGCATTCGCCATGGCGTTCAAGGCGGTGCCCGAGTCTCGACTCCTGTTCAACAACTCGGCGACCCAGATCCTGGGCATCGCCGAGTCGATGCTGAACGGCGAGGTCGAGTTCCGAAGAGGGAACACGAAGAAGGCTTTCGCGCACCTGCGCGAAGCGGTGGTCCGGGACGATGGGCTCAGCTACGACGAACCATGGGGTTGGGCGCAGCCCGCGCGGCATCCGCTCGGAGCGCTACTGATGGAGCAGGGGCTCGTCGACGAGGCGGCACGCGTCTATCGCGAGGATCTCGCACGCCGACCGAACAACCCGTGGTCTCTGCACGGACTCTCGGAGTGCCTCGCGATGCAGGGTCGCTCGACCGAGTCGGACTCCCTGCGGACGCAGTTGAAGTCCGCACTCGCCCGCGCGGATGTCGAGATCCGCGGCTCGTGCTACTGCCGCCGACCGAGGAGCTGAGCGGCTGGCCCGAGCAGCACGAGGCGCAGCGCGAGCGTGCTGCGTGTCAGCGCAGCACGACCAGGCGGCCCCGCGCCTCGGCGCGCACGCCGTTGGCCGCGTGCAGCACGACGCGATAGAGCAGGATGCCGGCACGCCGGTCGCTCGCCCCATCCCACTCGAGCACGCCTCGGCTCCCGGGCCCGACCTCGCGATCGGCCGCGTGGAGCAACCGTCCCATGGAGTCGAACAGCTCCCAGCGAACGCGCCCAGCGGCCGATGTGGCGAAGATGATCGCCGGGGACCCCGAGGGGTTCCGCAGCGGCGAGGCCGAGAGCAGGACTGTCGACGAGCCCGGGGCCACGCTGACGCGGGTCGTCAGTTCGATCTGATCGGCACCTCGGTCCGTGTGAGCCACGGCGCCGGTCGGACGCGGATCCTTCTCGATGTCGTCCACCACCGCTACATCCGGGTAGGCATTCGGCGGTGTGAAGCCATAGTGGGTGGCATCGAGATGAAGCGGGCCACCGGGGACGAGGCGATAGAAGTCGGCGTTGTCGTCATAGGGTGGCCCGGAAGCCCAATCGAGCGCCACGAATGCCGGAGCCGCGCTCGCCTTGGGCAGCACGAGCGATGGCGGCGCCGTGCCGAGGATCGACTGGGCGCCGAGCGCCGCCGTCTCGTCCGAGCCCGGCGTGGCGAACGCCACATTGTGCGAGGTGACCACGGTGGGTCCCGCGCCCGCCACCTGCGTGCGATAGCCCGTGGGCTCGGGAACCAGCGAGGCGTGGTTCACCGCGACGTTATTGCGAAGCAGGATCAGTGGCCCGACGATCGCGGCGTCGATCCGGATACCGTGAACGCGATAGTCCGAGAGGACGTTGTTGTAGAGCCGCACCGAGTTCGTCGGATCGATGAATCCGAGCACATCGATGGCACGGTCGAACAGGCCCGGCTGCCGGGCGAAGAGGATGTTGTTCCGCAGCATGACGTTGGTGGGGTAATTGATGAACACGTTGGAATATCCCGGGAGACCGGGCGTCGGGGCATTGGTGCCGATACGGCATCGCTCGATCGTCACGCTCTCACCGGTCAGGATCGTCACGAGGTGATTCACGTTCGTCACATTGCGAAGGATGTCCAGATCCTGGAGCGTGACGTGACCCGCATTGGTGATGGACAGGACCGTCACGGTCGGCGCGTTGCTCACGATCGTCGCGCGGTCGAGGCCCGCGGCAGGCCGAATGACCAGCCGTCGCCCAGCGCCGAACGCATTCCCGATGGCCACGTTCTCCGACGTCGTGACCGGCGAGACACTGATGGTGATCTCATTGTCCACATCGACGCTCAGCGCCGCGGCGGCGACCGCGAGTTGCAACGTCGCATGCGTCCCCGGCACATCCAGAGCAAGCGGGTGACCGGTCTCCGGCAGACCGATCGTCAACCCGAGTACAGTCGCAGCCGCACCGATGAGCCGTCTCACCGCGCCTCCTCGAATCAAGCCGCCCGTGATCACCTCGATTGGATCAGCACCAGTCGCCTCGTCTCACTCTCTCCCATGCCCTGGACACGATAGAAGTACAGGCCATCCGAAGCGCGCGTGCCGTCGGCGCGCACGCCGTTCCAGCGGAACGCGTGCTCGCCGGGCGTCAGCGGGCCGCGGTGCAACATCGAGACGAGACGCCCGGCCAGGTCGTAGACCCCGACCTCCGCTTCGGAAGCCACGGGCACGCTCACGACGAATCGGGTCTCCGACCCGAACGGGTTGGGCCGTGCGGCCGAGAGGGTGAGGCGTCGCGCACCGCTCGGCGTCGGCGTCCCGAGCGAGCCCGGCGCGAGCACGGCGCCATCGGGCGCGGCGAACTCCGCGGACAGCAGCAGCACGTCCGTCGACGGACTCTGCCCGGCTGCGGCCACCAACCGGATCCGCAGCGCGAGGTCTCCCGAGGACGTTGAGGCGGGTGCGAGCGCCACCAGGGCCAGCGTGAACTCATCGGACGAAAGCTCGTTCACCGTCAACCACGACGCAGCGTCGCCCTCCACTGCCACCTCGGCGCGATCGTACACGCCAGCGGGAAGCGTGAAGCGCAATCGGGCCGAGCCGACGAGGTCGGCACCGCTCAGGCGAACCGGCAGGTCGAGCGAGGCGGCCCCAGGCGCGGGTGAGCCGAGAGCCACACGCAGCCCCGGCGCCGAGCGCGTGGGCAGGCTGTCCGGCAGCGAGCCTCGCAGGATCACGCGGGCGCAGCACAGCACGTCGTTCACGCCGAGCATGCCATCGCCGTCACAGTCGAACACACTCGAGCCCGAGTCCGGACACGGGCCCGTGCCGATCACACAGCGCGTCATCAGCACCAAGTCGCGCACGTCGAGGTGCCCATCTCGATTGAAGTCGCAATCGCGGGCGGCGCAGATCCTCGCCGGAGGCACCGCCGCGAACGTCGGGCAGGCCGACACTTGGTGTCCGAGCGAATCGACGGCGAGCAGGTCGGCCACATCGAGCTTGGTCAGTGGCGGGATCGCGGCGCCAGATCGTGGGGAAACCGTCACCTCGAGCACCGGATCGGCGTTCGGGGGGCAGGCCGCAGGCGGGATGCACGGCGAGCCGAACGTGCGACCCTCTGCGGAGAACAGCACGAACTGCGCGCCCGCGGGCGTGGGGTGCCACGCCACTTGCATGTGCGCGGCGAGACCCACGGCTCGGATACGCGAGATCGCGAGCGCGGACGGATCGAGCGTGAGACGCCCCTGAAGCCCGGCGAGCGTCGTACCCGTGTTCATGCGGAACAGCACGCGGGCCGGCAGCCCCGGCGCAACGCGCGCATCACATGCAGCGTTCGAGGCGACAGGCCCCCAGTCGTAGAGGTAGCACGACGAGGACGAGACGCTGCAACGCTCGGCGACTGTGAACGCTTCCCAGCCCGAGTGGATCGTGATCGGCGTGCGCGACGTGTCGCACCAACTCACCTCGGCGATCTCGACCTTCAAGTGATAGTCACCGGCCGGGAGCGCGGGCAGCATCTCCCTCGACTGCCACCGCATCGACTGATCCAGACACGGCATGCCGAGGCAGTCGTTGCGTGCGATGTACGCTCGCACGATAGGGGGCACCGGGAGCGGCGTCGTGACAGGCGAGGCGATCAGCTCCAAGCCGCGGAACTGGAAGCACGAGTTGGGCAGCGCACCCGCGATCAAGAACGGGATCGGCCGATCCGGGCAGATCGCGGGCGGCGGGCACGTGACGCAACTCGGGAGCGGGCCGACGTCGACCCGGCCGACGAACGGCAGCGAGTCGGCCGGAAACGGATCGCTGCCGGCCCATGCCGATCCGGCCATCAGACCGAGTCCGAGGATGAGCAGTTGTGCGAGGCGCACGAGTCACCTCCAGAAGAGTGCAGGGGGGCGAACGCGCAGATGGCAGCGTTCACGGTTCGGCCCTGCCGCGAGACCCGGTCGCAGTCGGAGCCCCATGAAGGTCGCCCTGCCACCACTGCATGTCAATGGCCGATGTGGGGTCGTGAACGGGTTGCCGAGTCGCGCCGGCATGCTAACTTGCCGCGTCGCGCACCCAACCCCACCAGGAGGCCGTCATGCCGGATCCCCAGTCCCAGATGGTGATGTGGGTCAACAGCATCGCCCAGACCGCGACCGCCAACGGCGGCACCGTGGTGATGAAGTACTCCCAGTCGCTGCCGCCGACGAGCACACTCATCGGCATGTTCGGCGCGACCAAGGGCGGCATCTGCCAGGCGCTCACGAACAAGTGGATCGCCGAGCACGCCGCCGGCGGCAGCCTGTGGAACTGGTTGTGCAGTTCGAGTGGCCAAGTGCAGCCGAGCAAGATCTCGAACCTCATGATGAATTTCATCGACTCGGCGTCGATGAGCGCACCGGGTGGCATCGACCGGCAGAAACTGATCTCCGAGAAGTACCTGTTCCAATACGGAGTCATCCGCCGGACGGACATCGTCTCTGGTGAGCGGCTCTATCTGGAGGGCATGGGGAACCTCGCACCCAACCCGGCCTACGGCGCCACGGTCGCCAAGGCGGTCGTCGGGCAGGGCCTCAAGAACTCAGGCGGCTGCTACCGCATGATCAGCTTCAAGGGAACCGGCGGCGGCCATGTCGTGGCGGCGTGGGTGGCCGAGGACGTGGCGTTCTTCGACTCCAACTTCGGCGAGTTCTGGTTCGAGAAGCCGGCGAATTTCGCCAAGTGGTTCCCGATGTTCTGGCAGAAGGCCGGATACGGCCAGATGTTCGGCGGCTGCCAGATTCGCGATTTCGCCATGAAGAAGGGTCACGTCACGGCGCGCCCCGGCAATCAGATGGGGCGCGTCTGACGGTCGGCTACTGAACGACGAAGCCCTCGCCGGTCCGCCGGCGAGGGCTTCGTCTTGCTTCGAGTGCACGCAGGCGAGTCGTCGCCCGAGACGTCGTGTGTCAGCCCTTCAACTTCTGCAGCGCTCTCCAACTCGGCTCACGCAGATCGGTCTCCGGGTCGTCCCCGTCGAGCGCCGTGATGATCGGCCTCAGCATCGGTTCGAGCCCGCCGTGAGCGACAGCGTGCAGCACGTCACGACAGCCGCGGCGGAGTATCGAGGACTCGTGCCGCTTCATCAGGCCCTCGAGCACCGACACGAGCGCTTCGCGGCCGATGGCGATCAGCGCCGCCCTGGCGAGTCCCCGCACATCCTCGCTGTCGTCCTCGAGGGCGGTCACGAGGTCCATGGCCGATCTCGGATCCGCCACGGCAACGAGGATGGTGGCGATCTCCGCTCGGACGACCGGCTCGGGATCCTGCAGCAGTGGCAACAACTGCGGCACCGCTCGCACACCGATGGTGGTGAGCGTGGCACGAGCCTGCCGCCGCACCACCTCGTCCCGGCTCCGGATTTCGGTGAGGAGCAACTCGAGACGTGGAGCCGCGATGCGTGAGCCGGCTTTCGCCGGGGGCCGTCGCTGGAGTGTCATCTACTTGGAGAGCCCGAACAGCGCCGAGGACACCCAACCCTCATTGCCCAGTTCGTCCGACACCTTCCACCACACGCCCTCTTTCTCACCCGTCGGGTAGAGCATCATGCCGGGATCGAGGTCCCGCACCACCGCGGACTTGGGATCGGCCTTCGAGTACATGCGACCGGGCTTGGCCATCGTGACGGCCTGCGCGACATTGTCGCCCTTGGCGTCGGGCGTGTTGGTCTGCACTTCCTCGATCAGCTTCTTGACGGCATCGAGGTAGGCCATCGCCACCACCTGCCCGATCTCGGTGTTGGAGTAACTGCTCGCGCCGAGGGCGGCGAAGCCACCGAAGTAGCTGCCGGCACCCGCGCCCCAGCCGAGGTTCGTCTTCTTGGCGTGCCCCTGCACGATCGCCACCTGCTCGGTCGAGCGGATGTCCGTGAGCGTCAGCACGACATCGGCGGTCTTGCTCTTCAGATTGACGCCGCCGACCAATGCCCCGGCGCGGCCGCCGACGAGGCCACCGATCGCGGCGCCGAGGCGCTTGCCGCCCGAGTTCGCGTTCTTGTTGACGATATCCGGCACCAGCACGTAGTCGGCCGCCTTCATCTGGCCCTTGCCGACGTTGGAGCCGACCCGCGTCTCGCCCGAACCTGCGAGCGCGCGCTCGGCCTTGGCGGCATCGAGGCCCTTGCCCCGGTCGAGCAGCGTGAAGCACTTGCACTCGTTCAGGTAGGCCTTGATGACCGCCTCGGGCGACTCGAGCCCGTACGACGTCCACCACTTGTTCTCGGGCTCATGCACCGCCAGCGTGCCGATCTTCTTGGTACAGACGGGGAGCTTCGATTCGTCGCCATCCTTGGCCGAAGCCATCGGCGCAACTCCCAGCACGGACACGGCCAGCAGCATCGCGGCGGCGGAATGGATGATCGAGATGGAACGGTTCATGGTATCGCCCTCCTCCGAACGGATCGGTGTTCCAAAGGTCGCATCTCGGCCCGGCGCATCGTGTCGACGTCCGCCGACGGGATGCCAGGGCCCACCTGTCCTTCATGGAGCATTGCGCGAACGGGCGGCGAGAACCGTCATCGCCCAAGGGGATCGCGCGTCGGTCGGCAGACTAGCACTCACCGGGGCCGTGGACACGGGCCGGAGATCCGAGCTCAGCGGCTCAGCGGCTCAGCAGACCCGTCCAGTCGAGCAGGAGCCGCAGCGATCTCGCTTGGACCGCGCCGCTCGGCCGGCTCACCAGGAATCGCTCCCCATCTCTGGTGTCCATGGACCTCACGCCGAGCGGGATCCTGAAGAGTCGTTCAGCCGCACCGGGCTCGAGCCGGTCGCCGACCAGACGAAGCGGCACGCTGACCAGATCACCCGATCCGTCCGGATACAGCAACTCCTCACCTCGCCGACCCCAGTGGATCGTCAGACCACGGGCCCGGCCGACCTGGACGCGATGGCCCGGCTGAGGATACGAGTCGATGAAGACCGAGTAGTGCCCCGATTCGGCCTGCGTCCAAGCAGCCCACTTCCCGTCGGGCGAGATCCGCGCGACGCGCTCGAACGAGGGACTCCTGACGTAGGATTCAGGCGCGCCGCCCTCGATCGGAATCGTCCACAGATCCCACTGGGTCCCCTCCTTACGCTCGATCGGCTTGCTCATCGCCGCAAGCAGCAGCGTGCGTCCGTCCGGGGCCCAGTCGGCGACCTCCTGGAACTGGAAGTCCGAGGTGGCGAGCGGCGCCTCGCGACCGCTGCCGGCGGGATCGATCAGCTGCATGCGAGGCCCTTCGGGCGTCTCGACATCGAGTGCGATCGAGCGCGCATCCGGCGACCATGCAGTGCTGAGCCAGGGCCGGATGCCGCGCTTGAGCCTCGTCGCAATGGATCGATCGAGGTCGATGCGCCACAGGTCATGGCCTTGCATCGCCGTAGCCGAGCGCCCATCTCGCGAGAGCCGCCCGACTTCCCAATCGCCCTCGGTCAGCTCGATCCGGCCGCGCGTCGCACCACTGCGGTCCAACCACTCGAGTTCTGCGATAGGCGGCTGGATGACCGGCAGCATCAATCGCCGGTTCCTCGAGGCCGAGGCCACCGGCTCAGCCGTCAGGTCGGAGGCGGCCGGGGCATCCATCAACCCGATCTGCTCGCCGGTCAGCTCGAGTCGCCTGGTGTCGAATCGCTGCGCCATCACCTTGCCGCCCTGCGTGAACACGAGGTAGCCGGGCTCGGCGAACACCGGCGCACAGTCCGCCTCCATGATGCGCTTGACCTTGCTGCTGCCGAGCGAGCCGACGAACACGTCGAAGCCGCGCGGCCCGGCCGGAAGCGCGACGAACAGGAAGTGCTCCCCGTCGGGGAGGAAACAGGGGAATCGATGCGCCACGTGCCGAGCAACGGTGTCCAGTGTCGTCGCCTGCTCGATGGCCCCGCCGCTGGCGCGCATGCGAATCAACGGCCCCGAGGCCTCTGGAGCGAACACGATGACTTCCTTGCGCCCCCAACTGGCGCCACGGCCCCAGCTGGCATCGGCAATGCGCGTGGTCGTGCCGCCGGAGATCGGCAAGCGGAGGAGGCCGTCGCCTGCGAAGAAGACGATGGACCGCCCATCGGGCGACCACGCCGGCATACTTGCATCCTCCGTACCGGGCAACGAGATCGGACTCTCCGAGCGGAGATCCCAGTACCAGAGCGCCTTGGTGCCCCCGGACTTCGAGGCGACCGAGACGAGCGCGTCCCCATTGGGCGAAAGAGCATTGTCGGACCAGACATCGGAAACTTGTAGATCGCTCGGCACCGGGACTCGCAGGACCATCGCAGGCGCGCGGCGGCCGAGCATCAGGACGGCCATGCTCGCCGCTGCGATCAGGCCCAGCAGCCCGACGATCCACGGCAGGCGTCCGAGCCAGACGCTCGCCGCGCCGCGCTTCGCGTGACTCGCCGTGACCGCGTGCAGCCCCGAGCCCGAGCCGCCCTCGGCGATCCACTGCAGCTGCAACTTCACGTCATGCGCGCTCTGGATACGATCGGAGGCGTCCTTCGTGAGACACGCCGTGACCACGCGTTCGAGCCCCGGCGGCGAGAGCGGCGCCACCTGCGAGATGGGCGCAGGAGTCACGTGCATGATCGCCGCGATCAGCGAGGCTTGGCTCGTGCCCTCGAACGCGCGCTGTCCGGTGGCCATCTCGTGCAGCACACAACCCAGTGCCCACAGGTCGCAGCGGGCATCCGCCTCGCGGCCCTCCAGCTGCTCGGGCGCCATGTACTGGAACGTGCCGACGATGGTGCCCTCGGTGGTCAGAGGCGCCGCCACCGTGGGCGACTGCGTGAGCGCCGCCTGCGTGATACCGCTGCCACCGGCGGGACCGCTCATGCCTGTGGCGCGAGCGAGGCCGAAGTCCATCAACTTGGCGCCGCTCTTGGTGAGCATGACGTTGCCGGGCTTGAGGTCTCGATGCACGACGCCGGCGCGATGGGCACGATCGAGTGCGTCCGCGATCTGTGCGCCCAGCTTGAGCACCTCGGCCGCGGGCAGCGCGCCCTTCGTGAGTCGCTGCGCCAGCGTCTCGCCTTCGACCAGTTCGAGCACGAGATAGTCGGTCTCACCCTCTCGGCCCACGTCGTGCAACGTGCAGATGTGCGGATGATTGAGACTCGAGACGGCGCGTGCCTCGCGCTCGAATCGCGCCCGCAGCTCGGGGTTGGCCGAGAGGTGCTGCGGCAGCACCTTGATCGCCACGTCGCGACCGAGACGCGAGTCGTGGGCGCGGTACACCTCGCCCATGCCGCCTGCCCCGAGGGGCGAGACGATCTCGTAGGGACCGAGCCGGGCGCCGGGCGTGAGCGTCATCAGCGGCTCTTCCTCGCCCGGATCATCTCGTCGATGCGCGCGCCCCAACCGACTGATACCGCCACTTCACGACGCTCCTCGGTCCCGGTGGGCGGTCGCGTGAAGAGGAAACGATCATGTCGATGATCGTAAGAATAGTCCCGGAACGTGATGTCCGTTGGGGAGCCGGGCGGCTCGAACAGCGCGACCGGCTGGGAGAACACGAGATCCCCGCTCTGCTCACGGACCATGACGGACTTGAGCAGTTCGCGTTCCACGAAGAACAACTCGGAGCCTCCACGGCCCCAGCGCGCGCCGCCGCCGCCTTGTGTACTCACTTGCCAGGGCCCCCTCGTGCCGTCGAGGCTGCGCACGAATACCTCCTCGCGCCCGGTTCGATTCGAGATATAGACGAGCCACCTGCCGTCGGGCGAGAAATTGGCCGCCAGTTCATACATGTTCGGGCCCGCATCCGTCGCGATCTGCTCTGAGCGAGGGTTCTCCCCCAGAGTGGCGAAGTACATGCGGCCGCTCGCCGATCCCCAGTCGGCGAAGAGCACACGCGAGCCGTCCCGCGAGACATCCCCGAGAGTGGTGCTCTGAGAAACCTCGAGAAGCGTACGCGCGCCTCGCCCCGAGTGGAGTCGGCGTTCCTCCAAGAATCCGTGGCCGAGCGAATCCGCGTGCGCGTGGATGAAGCCTGAACCATCGGGCAACCACGCGACATTGTTCGTCCTGCCCGAGTAGGTGAGTCGCCGCATCCCGCCGCTTGCGAGATCCGCGAGCCAGATGTCGAGTGCACCGCCCCCCGGACCCACTCCGACCAATGCGCTCGAGCCATCCGGTGAGATGGCGAGATCTCGATAGTCGCCGGGTCGGATCGGGGTCGGGCTCCAAGCACCGGAGCGATCGAACCAGCCGACCTCACGCTCAATTCCGAAAGCATCCGAGGGCACCCAGGCAAGCGTACCGTCGCGGGCGAGACTCATGAACGAAGCTCCCGAGGAGGCCTCGCCGCCGACCGCCTCCACAACCGGAACGGGCTCGTCGACGACCTTGGGATTCCTGGGATCGATCCTCACGGCGAAGAGCGTTCCCTTGCGATCGAAGACCAGATGGCCTGGCGCCGCCCACATCGCGCGCCGGGCACCTCGCAGCAGGTTCCGGCGTTCGCCCGTCCGGACCGAGACGGCGTCGATGTCGGAACCATCGTAGTCGCCAGGACTGCTCTTGAGCCCCACCGTGAACACCACCCACGGCCCACCATCGAGTGCATCCGGCCAGCGATGCGTGCGCTCTTGCCGCGTCGAGTCGAGCTGCGTGAGCGATTGGGCAGGTCCGCCTCCCTTGGGAAGTCGAGCCAGCGGTTGCGTCGCATCGGGGCTGAAGACGATCGTGCCGTCATCCAACCACACGCCGCCTCGGTCCTGCGTGCCGGGCGAGAGTGCGATCGGAGCGCCGCCATGGACTGACACCTTGAGCAGGTTCTGCGTGTCGAAGTAGGCGACCCACTCACCATCGGGAGAGAAGAACAGATCGCGGGCATCCTGGGTTCCCGGAATCGAGATCTCCTCGCGCCGATCCAGTCGCCGGACGTGCACTTGCAGGCCGTCCTCCGAGCGCGCGACGAATGCGATCGCGCGTCCACTGGGCGAGAGCGCCATGAAGTGATTGGAGCCATTCGCTGCGAGTCGTGTTCCGTGCGGAAGCATGACGCTCAGTTCCTGCGTGGCCGAGGTGGGCGCGGGGCGCTGGAGGGAGCTCACCGCGAGACCCGTGATCGCGCTGGCCAGCACCACCGCCGACACGAGGCCCACGACTCCCGCCCCAGCTGGCTTGGAAGCCGGAGCGATCGCATCAGGCTCGCGCTCCTTCAACTCGAGTCGCGCATCTCCGATGTCGCGCAACCGATCACGCGCGTCCTTGCGAAGGCAGCGCTCGAGGACTCGGCGCACCGCGCTCGGCGTCGTATCGGGCAGAGCGCTCCAATCCGGCTCGCTCTTGAGGATCTGGGCGACCAGGTCCGACACGGTCTCGCCCGTGTGCAGCGGGCGGCCCGCCAGGCACTCGTAAAGCACGCAGCCATAGGACCAGATGTCCGTGCGGCGGTCGACGGCTCGGCCACGCGCCTGCTCGGGGCTCATGTAGGCGGCCGTTCCGAGGATCGTGCCGGCCTCCGTGGCGGCATAAGTCATCGTCGGCGATGCCGAGAGGTTGGCATCGGGCGATGAGCCCCCCGGACCTGCGCTCTTCGCCAGTCCGAAGTCGAGCACCTTCACCTGCCCCGAGCCGGTGAGCATGATATTTCCGGGCTTGAGGTCGCGGTGGATGATGCCCGCATCGTGCGCGGCTTCGAGCGCCAGCGCGACCTGGCTCGCCACGTCGATTGCCTCATCCATCGGCAGAGCACCGCGACGCAGACGGTCGGAGAGCGTCATGCCATCGACGAACTCGAGGATGAGATAGCGCTGACCATCATGCTCCTCGAGGCCGTGGATGCCCGCGATGTTGGCGTGGCTCAAGCTGGCGAGCAGCTTGGCCTCACGCTCGAATCGCGCCAGACGATCGGGGTCGCGCGCGAACGCGTCGGGCAGCGCCTTGATCGCCACATCGCGCCCGAGCCGCGAGTCGCGAGCGCGGTGCACCTCGCCCATTCCGCCAGCCCCGAGGGGCGAGACGATCTCGTAGGGACCGAGCGAACTTCCGGGGGTCAGGGGCATCGCCCGGGAACCTACATCAGAGAGCGAGCGGAGGTGGAGGTGAGCTTCGCGGTCTCAGCGACTCGTTCGCGCGCGGAACGTCTCGTCACGGACTTCAGGGCCGCGACACCCCGCTCAATCGATGGCGTATCTAGCGAGGATCACGGTCACGTTGTCCTTGCCGCCCAACTCGAGTGCCCTGGCGACCAGTGCACTGCACTGCGTCTCGCAGGAGGCGCGGCTCGAGAGCAACGCCACGATCTCGCTCTCCTCGAGCATTCGAGTGAGTCCACCGGAACAGAGAAGCAGACTGTCGCCATCCTCGATGTCGATGTGGCTCATCTCGCTCTCGGGCAACTTCTCATCGGTGCCGATCGCGCGCGTCAGAACATGGCCCAGCCAGTGCGACTCGACTTCCGTCTGGGGGATCAACCCCTGGTCAGCATACGACTGCGCCAGCGTATGGTCGCGTGTGAGCCGGTGCAGCCGCCCGTCGCGTAGCAGATAGGCGCGCGAGTCGCCGACATGGATCACGAACAGGTCATTGCCCACGGAGTAGGCCCCGACCAGCGTCGTGCCCATGCCGTGAAGGCCCTCGCCTGCCCCAGCGCGCTTTCGGACCGCTTCGTGAACACCAGCCAGGTACTGCAGCGCCCGCGCGCGCATGCTGGCGATCTCGGCCTGGCGCGTCTCGGGGTCATCCAGCTTCAGTGCCCAGCGAGGCGAGCGCAGGATCATCTGCAGCGCGGCGATCAGCGTCGTGCGGCTGGCGATGTCGCCGGCCGCGTGCCCACCGAGTCCATCGGCCACCATCAGCAGATGACCCGACTCCTCAGTGCGACTCGACAGCTCGCTCTCGGGCACGTTGCTCGAGACGCGTTCGATGAAGCGCCCCATGCGGAAAACCGCGAAGGAGTCCTCATTCGTGTCGCGCACGTGGCCGATGTGGCTCAGAGCCGCGATCTCGGCGGTCACCCGGCTCGAGGGGAGCACCTGCTCCTCGGATGCGTGCTGCTGTCGGGGGCGATCGCTCATCGGTCCTCCCATTCGGAGTCGTGCCGATGAAGCCGCGCTGCGACGCACGGATCTCGGCTGACGGTCTGCCGGTGGCTCGCCCCCGCCCCTACGCCTGTTCGGCCCGGGATACACGCAGGGACTCGTCTTCGCTTAGGCTGCAGGTGATGAGCGCCCCTTCGACCGACGCTCCAAGCCCTCGCGAACGCCCCGCGTTCCGGGACCTCCTCGGGCTGCTCTCGGGGACGGTCCTCCTCGGTCTTGGTGAGCGGCTCGCCGAACGATTCATCCCACTGGCGCTCGCGCGACTCGGCGGCGGCGCGCTCGCCATCGGGCTCTACCAGTCCGCGACCAATCTGGTCGGCGCAGCCGCCTCGCTTCCGGGCGGGATGATCACCGATCGGCTGGGCTCCAAGCGGGCGCTGCAGTGGTTCGCACTCGTCTCGATCTCGGGCTTCGCCGTGCTCGCCTTCGCGACCCACTGGACCATCGCGGTGGCGGGCTCCCTGCTCGCGTTGTCGTGGAGCGCGATCACACTCCCGGCGATGCTCACCAGTTTCACCCGGGCACTGCCGGGGCGGAACACCGCATGGGGCGTCACGGCGCACTCGCTCATCCGCCGCCTGCCGATGGCGATCGGCCCGCTGGTCGCCGGAGCGATGATGGTGCGCTGGGGTGAGGGCCCGGGCCTGCGCGCTGCGTTCCTGCTCGCCATGGCGCTCGGGATCGCCACCCTGATCGCGCAACAGCTCCTGCTGTCGCGCGCGCGCGAGCACCGTGAACGGTGGCGGCGGGGCAGCGCCCGCCTTCTCGCCGATGCGCGCGCTGCGCTCGATGAGCCCGCCGCTGCGGCAACTGTTCCTGGCCGACACGCTCATCCGATTCTGCGAGCAGATCCCCTATGCGTTCGTGGTGATCTGGTGCCTGCGCGTGATCCCCGACCCCATCACACCACTGCAGTTCGGACAGTTGACCGCGATCGAGATGGCCGCGGCCATGCTCGTCTACATCCCCGGCGCGTGGCTGTCGACCCGGATCGGCAAGCCGGTCTCCGTGGCGATCACGTTCGTCTTCTTCCTCGCATTCCCGCTCGTGCTGCTGGTCGGGACCACGTTCCCCATGCTGGTGCTGGCCTTCGTGCTGCGGGGCGTGAAGGAACTCGGGGAGCCGACGCGCAAGAGCCTCATCCTCGACCTCTGCCCACCCGAATCGAGGGCGACGTACTTCGGCTGGTACTACTGCGTGCGGGACTCGCTCGCCGCGATCGCCGCCGCGGGCGGGGCGCTGCTGTGGGCCTCCTCGCCGCAGGCGACGCTGCTCGTCTCGGCGGCCTTCGGGCTCGCCGGCACGATCTGGTACGCGAGCGTCGCGTTGCGCCGCGCCCCCGACCACGCCTGAACGCTCGGGCCTCAGCAGCGCTCGTACTTCCAGTGGCGCGACTTGCCCTCGGCGAGCCACTCGATCGCCGTCGCGATCCGACGCTCGCGCGTCGCCTCGGCCTTCGCCTCCGTGATCCACTCGATGTAGTCGCGCCGCTTGCCGGGCGGGAAGGCCTCGAAATGCTGCTTCGCCAGCTTGTTCCGGCGCAGGGCCGTGGCCAGCGCTGGAGGGACCGAGAGGGCCGGCTTCTTCGCAACGGGGCGCTTGCGAATCGGGGCCTCGCGCTTGGCCGCCGCTGCACTCCGGATGAGCGTGACCAGCGTTCGCTTCGCCGGGAGTTCCGAGACGTCGGTCAATCGTCCGAAGTGCCCCATCGCGGAGCGGCTGCCAAGCCCCGCCTCGGCAAGTGCTGCGGCGACCGGCTGCTGAGCCCAGAAGCCGAACGTCGCGTGCGCCTTGAACGCGGCCATGTTGCAGAAGATGCCATCGAGCTCGAAGAAGGGCATGCCCCACTTGATGGTCTCGCTCGCATCGGGCGCACCCGCATGAACGGCCTCGCGCAGTCGCTCGAGGATCGGGCGCGCGAAGGGCGCCGACTTCTTGATGTACGCATCCACTCGCTTGTCGCGTGCGCCCATGGAGGGTCTCCTCGTGTCGGGATCGTCGGCCGCTCAGCCTCGGACGATGAGTCGCTCGAGCCCTCGGAAGTGATAGGTATCACGGAACAACGCCTCCCCGACCAGGTGGAGCTGCGGCATCCGTCGGAACAGGACGCGGAACGCCGCCTGTAGTTCGAGCCTCGCGAGCGGGGCTCCGAGGCAGAAGTGCAGCCCTCCCCCGAAGCTCACGTGAGGATTGGGAGAGCGCGCGGGATCGAGGCGCTCGGGCTCCTCGAAACGTGCGGCATCGCGATTGGCGGACCCCAGCAGCAGGCCGATGGTCTCGCATCGGCGCAGCGTCACGCCAGCGACTTCGCAATCCTCGAGCGCGAATCGAGTGAACAGATGCAGCGGCGCATCGAACCGCAACAGTTCCTCGATCGCGCTGGCGCAGTCGGCGGGCTCGGCGAAGGCCGCTCGGGAATCGAGTCCCGACTCGAGCACCGCGCGCACGCCGTTGCCGATGGCGTGCACCGTCGCCTCGTGACCTGCGATCAGGAACAGCATTGCGGTGGTGACGAGTTCGTCATCGCTCAACCGTTCGCCACCGACTTCGGAGCGCAACAGTTCGCTCACCAGATCCTGGCCGGCCGAGCCCCGACGCTGGTCGAGGAGGTCCCGGATGCAGGAGGAGAACTCCTCGGTGGCGCGAACCGCGGCGCGCTCGATGCCGGCGTCACGCCTCGCCTGGTACATCGCGATCATGTCGTGCGACCACGCCAGCATCCGCGGACCGATCTCGTCCGGCACACCCAGCACGTGCGTGATGGCGCGGACCGGGATCGGCGTGGCGTAGCGCTCGATCAGGTCCCACTCGCCCTCCTTGGGAAGCGAGTCGAGACACTCCTCGGCGATCCGCGCGAGCGAGGGTCGCAATCCCTCTCCGATCCGGTTGAGGAACGGTCGATTGACGAGGGCCCTCAGCCGCGTGTGCGAAGGGGGCTCGAGCTCAAGAAGGGAGTGGCGCTCGAAGGCGAGGAACGGCGCCAGGTGCGCTGCGGGCTCGGGCCATCCTAGTTCCTCGCGGCTTGCGAGATGCAGGATCTGCCGCCCGAATCGACGGTCGCGCAGGAGCGCGGCGACATCATCGTGCTTCGCGAAGCACCAGTGCCCCATCTCGTGCCAGTGGAAGACGGGCAAGCGCTGCCGCAACTCCTGATACGCCGGATAGGGATCCTGCACGAAGCGCGGATCTCGCGGGTCGAGCGAGACCGCGCGTGCCGACATCGATGGACAGACTCTCGGGCAGCGGTGCGGAGGTCCGGCGCATGGAAGATCGATGATGCCGGTCCGATCGGCTCGGCGCCAGAGTCCCTAGCGCACGACGGCGATCCGCTGACGGCCCTCCCAGCCGCCGACCTGTGCCCGCACGAGATACACACCGGCCGGCACAGCCCCTCGCTGTTCGTCCCGCAGGTCCCAGCGCAGGCTGTGGCGGCCCCGTAGGAGGCGACCATCGACCAGCACGCGCACGCGGCGGCCAGTCGTGTCGTAGACCTCGATGCGAGCATCCGCATCGCGGGGGGAGGTGAACGAGATCGTCGTCGCCTGCCTCGCCGGATTCGGCACCGGGCGAGCGAGGGCGATCCGGCCGAGCGAGTCGGGCATCTCGGCGGTGGTTCCGGGAAGCGTCGCGTTGTTGGAGACCAGGGACCAGTTGCCCGTCGCGTCGGCCGTCCTCAGCGCGAAGTAGAGCGGTGCTCCGGTGACCGGGACGGTGACGCTCATGCTGTCGCGTTGTCCGGCGGGCGATGGCGGCCGCAGGCCGAGAATGCGAGCCGATTGCAACACGTTGACGTTGTTGATGGGCGTGGGCGACCAGCGGAGTTCGTAGCTGGCGGCCTGTCCGACGTTTCCGTTGTCTCCCGGCGCGGTCCACCGGAGCGTGATCGAGACGGTGGCCGCTCGGGCGGCCGGGATCAGAGGAAGCGTGAGGGCGAGCGAAGTGCCGATGATGGCTCGGATGATGCGTACGCGAGCAGCGCCGGATGGCGTTGCGGGCATGCCGTTCCTCCCAGTCGGACACGCGCGTGCTCAACACCCGCGCGGGGCCTTCCTTGGTCACACGCCTTGTCTGCTCAGGCAGACGGGCGCCGCCACTGCGATGCTCCGAAGTGGCCGGATGTCGTGTCGATGATGTGAGGGGAAGGGGGGGGTCCGGTCAGGCGGCAGCACATCTCCGTGGCTGCCATGCACCGGTCGAGCCCTCATACTCCAGGGCTGCGGCTCTGGTTCCAGAGTTCTGAGGAATCTTCGAGGTGGCCGGAACGCCCGGATCAGCGCGCCAGATCATCGACATCCACGATCCAATGGAGAGAGCGTTTCGGATCATAGCAGGGGATCTCATGCGCGTCAGCAATGATCTCCTCGTCCATGAACGCGATGACCGTCGCTCCGCTCGGCAGTTTGATCCGGATGCGATCACCCTGGAACTGGATGCGGCAGTCCACGAACTTGCCATGCGCATGATTGACGATGCTGCCGCTGTACCAGGGCCCGTCGATCACGCGGCCGTTGTACATCGCGGAGTCCGCCGAGCGGGGAACGAGCGCGAGCGCGAGGAGGACGAGACCGATGAGCGAACCCTGACGCATGGAGTGGCTCCTCTGACGTGAGGCCGAATGAGCGCCCGGTCGCGCGAGTCGATGATACCAGCCGGACGTCGGCGTTCCGCGCGAATTCACAGCCGCAGCAGCGCGACGAGACGAACGGGGGCCGTGCCGCTAGACTGCGCCGCCATGCGCATGATCGGCCGCTTCCGTGCGTCCGGTGCCGGGGTTCCGACACGCTCGCTCGTCGAGATCGTGACGGTCACCATCGCCGCCACCGTGTCGCGCGTGCCCCTGCTCGGAACCGGGTGGGGTTCGGATATGGACGCCTGGCGTTACGCGGGCGCGGCGCTGCACATGCACGAGTCCGGCCGCTACGAGCCCTCGCGCATCCCGGCGTTTCCGGGCTATGAGCTGCTGCTGGCGCTGATCGCCCCGGGCGGCCCGTTGGCAGCCGTGCTCTGGTCACTGCTGTGCGCGGTGATCGCCTCGGTGCTCTTCCTCAAGGTGGCCGAGCGACTCCACCTGCCGCATCCCCTGTTGCTCGCGCTCACGCTGGCGCTCACGCCCGGCGCCGTGGTCACCGCGACGCAGAGCATGGACTACGCGCAGGCCATGGCGCTGCTCATCGCCGCATGGCTGTCGCTGCTGCACGGCCGCGCCTGGCTCGCAGGCGCGCTGCTGGGTGCGGCCGCCGCCACGAGGCCCACGCTCGCTCTCGTTCTGCCGGCCGCGATCGTGCTGCTGGCGCTCGCCGGTCGCGGTCGGAAGTCCCTCGTTCGCGTCGTGGCCGGCTTCGGCGCGACGTGGCTGGCACTCCACTTCCCGACGTTCGGCCATCCGGCGCTCGTCGCGGAAGCCAACCCCCTGGCGTTCCACGTGGCCCGCCACCACGTCGATGCCGCCACGTTCCTGCCGGTGACGCGAGGAGCGCTGGTCGCCGTGCTCGGGCGACTTCCACTCCTCGTTCTGGTCTTCGCGCTGGCCTCCCGCCTGCTGCCGAAGCGGCGTGTGCCGCTGTCCTTCGAGCCACGCGGCGCGCACTGGAGCCCGAGCCTCGAGGGTCCGGTGTTCGAGCTGCTCGCGCTGCTGCCGCTGTTGGCGATCTACCTGCTCGTGCCGCTCGACCCCGGCTACCTCGTGGTGGCGGTGCCGCTGGCACTCGCGATCGTGGCGCGCGTGATCCGGCCGAGTGCGATCGGGTGGGTGACGCTGGCCTGCGTCGCCGAACTCCTCGTCCAACCCCTGCCGAGCGAGCGTCGTCTCGCTCCCGGTCGCATCGCGAGCGAGCGTGCCGACCGCGTGAGACTGATGCATGAAGCGGAACAAGCGCGGGCCGACCTGCCGGAGTCGACGATCGTGCTGGCGGATCGCTCGCTGCTCCTTCGCTTGCTCGTGCACGAGCGCGGCCTCGAGCGCACCGAACTCGCCTACGCTCCGTTCCATGCCGCGGGAGTGGCGCTGTGGGCTCCCGAGCGGCGAGGCGGATGGGCCAATGACCTCACCGCTGCCCAGCGCGACTCGCTCTCAGCGCAGGGCTATCGGATCCTCGAACAACGGACCGTGAAAGCCGGGCACTGATCCAGCCGGAGGGTCCGCCGGCGGCGCGCGGCGCGATGACGGGTACCGTGGGGGCCCCCGCTCGCGTCAACGCGACACCGCCAGCTTCACCATCCGCGTCTCGCCGCCCTGCTGCAGGCGGGCGAGGTACAACCCCGGCGCTGCGGGCGCCGGGAGGCTCCAGTCGGTCCGCGAGGACTCGACCCTCGTATGGTTGATGCGTCGGCCCGTCGCGTCGAAGAGTTCGAGCGTCGCAGGGCCATCTCCGGCCAGTGCGATCCGAAGTCGCACCGGGCCGCGCACGGGATTCTCGGCGATCGAGAGCTCGAGCGCCGTCGACAAGGCAGCGCGCTCCACCCACGCGGCTGATGTCATGCTCGACTCTCCGCCCGAGGTCATGCGCAGTCGATAGGCCGCGCGCGAACCCGGGCGCAGAGGCGAGTCCTCGAAGACGAGCAGATCAGCGGACTCGAAGCGGGCCTCGCCGCGCTCGCTCCAGGCGACGCCATCGTCGGAGCGCTCGACGACTCCACGAACACCCGCGGCCCCGCTGACCAGCCACTCGATTCGTGTGCGCAGGCCGTTCGCCTCGCCACGAACCAACGACGCTGCGACCGGAACCGGCACCTGCCATTGCAACTGCCACGTGTCGGCGAAGTAACGGTCCCCGTCATCGTACCCGCCGACCATGAGCAAGCGGTCGGCGGCTGGGTCACGAGCGTATTCGGACAGAAGACGAGCCCCGGGAGCAATCGTCGCGATGCCCGCGGCGATCCATCTCGAGCCCGCGCCGAGTGCGAGTGAGCGCGGCTCGGCGAACCGATGCCGCATCGATCCGTCGGCTGGGAAGCCGAGCAGCTCTTGGCGCTGGGCATCGAAGACGACGGGTGCGACGGGCTCGAATCCGATCGGGTCCAGTTCCACGCGCTCTCCGATCACCGAGTCAGTAGAGAACGTGAGGTGATGGATCAACGGCCCGCTGCCCAGCACCCAGCCGTCGCCGCGGATCGGGTCGCTCCAGAACTCCCCGTAGGGAAGCCCGAGATCGCCTCGCGTGCCGAGTTCACGCCACGAGGGCGTGGCTCCGAGCTTGAGTTCCCAGACATCCGTGTGCGTGCTCGTCAGATCGTCTCCGCCCGCGACGAGGAACCGATCACGAGCGGCATCGAAACAGAAGGACATCAATCGCCTTGGACCGGGGCCCCCGGGCACCACCAGCCGCTCCCACACGCCACCAGCCGACAAGGGCAGGCGCCAGAGATCCCCCAACAAGCTGCCGGTGCCATCCACGGCCTGTCCGCCGAAGAGGACCAACTGATCCCGGACGGGATCATGGGCGAGTCCGTGCAGGAATCGCTGGCTCGGCGCCTCGGGTGAGGCGGCCGCGAGAGCCGCCCAGTCGGCACTGCCGTCGAGTGGGCGCACCATCACCAGGGTCGGAGCCGGGCCGGGAACCCAGCCACCGAACACGATCAGACGACGCGAGGCCGGCTCGACGACGAGCGAGTGCCAGATCCGGATCCCGAGGCTGCCCGGGTGCGAGTTCGAGGCATCGCCGACCGTAGATGCGCCTGGCGTCACCCACTCCGACCACTCGCCGAGCCTCGAGGCCGCTGAGGCCGAGGTCACGAACGCCTGGTCGACGTTCAAGCCCGAACGGTGCCTCGCGGCGCGTGCGGCCAGCATCTGGGTCGCCTCCTCGAAGGTGCGAGGCTGGAAGCGAAGCACTTCCTCCCGGGGGAGGATGCGGAGGAATCCCGAGGAGGCGACCGCGATGCCGGACGCGAACAGGTTCGAGCACAACAACAACAAAGCGAGTGCCCACATGGGAACTCGCCTGGATTGCGGGGGTGTGGCCTTCCATGGGCGCATGCCGTCTGACAGAGCAAGCGCCATGCCCGTCAGCCTCGTTTAACGATAACCCTTGATGGGAGCGGTGTTCTGCCGCGCCGGGCTCTCAGCGTGCGTGGAGAGATGCGCTGCAGTCTGTAGAACTGTCGTCTCCACCGACATCCCGGGCCGGTTCGGCGGCCGCTCGCGGCTTCGAGGCGCTAGTGCTCGTCCTCGGCTGGGCCGACGTCCTCGAGTTGCTCCACGAGCCGCAGGGCCTGTTTGCGCTTCGCCCGGAAGAACTCGCGGAGCAGGTCGCCGCACTCCTCGCCGAGCACGTCCGCCGTCACGCTCACGCGGTGATTGAGTCGCCGCTCCCCGATCACATCGAGCACCGAGCCGCAGGCGCCCGCCTTGGGGTCGGGGGCGCCGTACACGAGACGGCCGAGTCGGGCGAGCACGATCGCCCCGGCGCACATCGCGCAGGGCTCGAGTGTCACGTAGAGCGTGCAGTCGGTGAGGCGCCACGATCCCACCGAATTGGACGCGGCGCCGATCGCGAGCACCTCGGCATGCGCGGTCGCGTCCTGCAGCGCCTCGACCTGATTGTGACCGCGGCCGATGACGACCCCGTCCTGCACGACGACGCAGCCGACCGGCACCTCATCACGCTCGAAGGAGGCGCGCGCCTCGCGGAGCGCTGCGCGCATCCCCGCCTCATCGTCGATCACGAGCACGGCGTCACTCCGTCGCTGGCGCGGCAGCCTTCTTCGGGAACTCCAGACTCCAGCGGGTCAGCAGCTTGGTGATCGTCTCCTGGAACGTCGGCGCTCCGCCCTGATTGGTCATCGGGGTGTTGTTGAGCCCGCTGGACTTGATCCCCACCGCACTGGCGTTGGCATCCTGATACGGACCCTCCAACGTCTCCCCGCCACTCGCCGACCACAGCAGACGTCCCGTCGAGTCCACCAGTGCCGCCTTCAATTGCACCGTCGTGGTCGGATGGCCCGACTGGTTGAACTCGAGGATGCGCTGTTCCCACTGGTCGACGCGCACCGTGAGCACCGCCCTCGTCCGCGCCGCCTTGCAGATCGCAGCAGCCGAGAGCGAATCGATCCGCTCGTGCTTGAGGACGATCTGGTTCACGGCATCGATCAACGAATCGCCACCCGCCCGACGGAGGAATTCGCGCGACGTGGTGGCCGAGACCCAGCGATGCCCGCTGCCCCGGAACGACTGGCCGATCGACATCTCCGTCGTGCGGCGCGCCTCGAGACTCCCATCGAACGTGACCACCGGCAGCAGCGCGATGCTGCCGAGCGGAATGCTTCCGATCTCCGGGGACGCCCAGATCCGGTCCACCGATCGGCCCTTCTTCTGTGCCGAGGCCGCGAGCGGAGCCGAGAGCCACAGGGCCAGCGAGATGATCGCGATCGCGCCGAGTCTCATGGTGCCCCCGGCTTGAGGACACCGGCCGTGAGCGGCGTCATCGCGATGGTCGCCGCTTGGGGACAGCGCGGGCAGAGGCCCGCCTTCTCGACGGGCTTCGAGTCGACCGGACACGAGTAGTCCACTCGCGAGTGCACCAGGTCGGCATCGCACATCGTGCACATGCCGGCGCGGTCGTAGACCATGTCGCACTTGGGGCAGTCCCAGACCTCGCGCTCGTCGCTGAGCACGGGGATCTCGACCGGCACGTGCGCGGCCGAACCCGGCGCGACCGCGCGACTGGCGGCGACCGGCGATGGCGGAGCCTCGGCGGCGGGCGGTGCGGCTCCGCAACCCGACAACACCGCGAGCAGTGAGAACAGGGCGATCGCTCTCATTCGTTCACCTCGATTGGCGAAGACTCCCCACACCGGACTGGCTTCCGCGGGAATGACCATGACGGCCGCGCGAGTGTAGCGCGCGGCCGTCAGGAGTGATATGGCGGGCCCAGGAGGATTTGAACCCCCAACCTTCTGATCCGTAGTCAGACGCTCTATCCAATTGAGCTATGGGCCCACCTCAGCCTTCGAGGCAGAAACGGACCCGGCCAGGGTCCGCGGTAATGGCGGAGAGGAGAGGATTCGAACCTCCGGTTCAGTTTTACCCGAACAACCGCTTAGCAGGCGGCTGCCTTCAGCCACTCGGCCACCTCTCCAAAAATGAAACTGGCGGAGGGAGTAGGATTCGAACCCACGGAGCTTTCGCTCAGCGGTTTTCAAGACCGCCGCCTTAAGCCACTCGGCCATCCCTCCACCGATACAGCCGACATCACGTTACGGTGGATGGCCGGGCGCCTCAAGACGCGCCGGGCGCCATTCCAGCCGCCCCTCGTCTCCTGCTTCCCTCGCCTACCCCAACGGTAGTCGTCGGCACGCTCTGGGTCGGCGCTCTCCGCGATGCGGAGCCGTCCCACAGGGTGCGAGCTTCTACCGAAGGGCGGCCAAGCTACCATCGTGCCGAGAGCGCTGGCAAGCGGCGCCGGGGCTTCAGGTTCCGGCCGGCCGTCCGATACGAGAGAGGGTCGACGTCCTCGGCTCAGAAACGCGCCTGCCCCTCCCCATGAGGCCCGTGTTGCGCCGAGGTTCCGAGACAGGCTTGCCGTCCGGCCCCCGAAGCCCGAGATCATGACCCGTGACCGAGAGACGACGC
>JAYWEM010000097.1:0-21433 GCA_043779265.1 bacterium
CTCGGATCACGTTCCGATTCCAACCGCCGATCGCCGCCCTGCGCTTCGCACTCGACCGCGCGTCGGGCATCACGTTCGACCGACCGGCATTCCGCCCCGACGTCGGCGAGCGCATCCGGTTCCACACGCGCCTCGATCAGCGATTGAATCCGGCCGACCCGATCGATCAGATCCGGAATTTCAACTTCACGGCGAACATCTTCGATCTGAATGGCCGGTTCGTCCGCAACCTGTTCGTGAGCCAGACGCGCTCGGCCCTGACCCCCGATGACGCGGCAGCCGACAGCTGGGATGGTCGCGATGACCAGGGACGCATCGTGCCAGCCGGGATCTACGTCCTGAGAACGGTGATCGAGCCGAACCTGAGCCGCGCCACCCGTGCCTTCGTGGTCGTGCGATGAACCGCCGTGCGCTCGTTCTCTGCGGGTTCACGGTCTCAGCGTTCCTGAGTGCGACTCCAGCACACGCCTACTTCGAGGACATCCAAGTCGGCGCACGCGGTCTGTCGATCGGTCCCGCGGCCATCGCGACCGTGGTCGATGGCTCCTCCTACCACTGGAATCCGGCAGCGCTCGCGCAACTCGGCCAGCCGGAACTGCTGGTCGACTATGCCAAGCCCTATGGCCTCACCGACCTGAACTCCGGCGCGATCGTGGCCGCACTCCCCTCGCACGGCATCGGCTGGGCCCTCGCATGGCGGCACCTCGGACTGAGCGGCGTGTACAGCGAGGACATCTTCGCCGCCGCCGCCGGGCGCACGATGTGGCGCGAGCACTCGGGACACCGGCTCGATGCCGGGCTCACGTTCAAGTTCGCTCGAGCCTCGTTCGATGTGTTCACCGAGCCCGGTACGAGCGCGGGAGTCGACTACGGCACGATCTCGAGGGGCGACCTCGACGCCGGCCTCCTGTGGAGCACGCCGTGGCGGATGGACGTCGCCTGGGTCAGTCGCGGACTGCTCGAGCCGCGCTACGAGTTCGTGGCGGGCTCCGGCGGCGACCGCATCCCGCTGCGCCATGAACTGGGGACCGCGTTCAAATGGAACCGCGAGTCGACGATCACGCTCGGATGGTCCCAACTCGAGGCGGGCGGCAGCACCCTGAACGCGGGGATCGAGATCCTGTTCTACGACGTCTTCGCGATCCGAAGCGGAGTCGCCAACCTGTCGCGAGTCTACGAAAGCTACGGCTCGCCGAACGACCTCCAGTACCAGGGCGGCTTCGGCGTGTATCACCGTGGCTACCACGTGGATGCGGCCGCGACCTCGAATCGCGACCTCGGCGCCTCGTACCGCGTCACGCTGCGCGTCCCGATCGGCAAGGCGGACGCCCGATGAGACGGTGCGCACTCGCACTCCTGCTCGCCGTCTCGGCGCCCCTCTTCCCCGCACGCTCGGACGCCGCCACCAAGTTGGAGGGCGAGTACCAGTTGATGGGGGAACTGCGCAAGACCGGCCGAGCGTTCCGATGGGACTGGAACTCGAATGAGTTCGACACGTTCAACAACGCGCAGTTGCGGCTGTTCTCGGCGCCGAGGCCGGGCGTCGAGGCCTTCTTGAAGGCCGAGGCCGCCTACAGGCCCAACGACAACTCGGGCGCGCGACCCGAGTTCCAGTTCCGCGAGGCTCACGTCCGGTTCCGTCGCGAGATGGGGCCGCGAGGAATGGACGCCTATCTGTTCTCGAGGCAGAGCCGGATGTGGGTGGACAGCTACCTCATCCCGTACGTGTTCGGCCGAGGGGACGCGCAGGGCGTGCGGCTGGAGACCTGGGGCTTCGGCCGGATGAACACGACGTTCATCGTCGCGGACCAATCCAATCAGTTCAACCCCGCTGACTTCGCCGGGCTGGCGCCACATCAGCCACTCGACTCGATCGCGGCTCAGCGCGTGCAGCGCACCGACGACCTCTACGTCGTTCGTCTGCGCCGCGAATTCCTCAAGGAGAACCGGCTCCGCGTCGGCATAACGTTCAATCGGTTCGAGGGTTGGGCCGGACGCGACAGCACCAGCGCGCCGTCGCCGTGGACGAGCGTGGTCGGCATCGACACGCGCTACCGACTGGGACGCACGGATCTCTCGCTCGAGTACGGCGAGAGCTTCCCGAACCACACGACAGGCAATGGCCGCGCCAACGAGTTCACGGCGTTCCGCAAGCCGCTCGGCTTCCAGCTCCCGGACCGCTCGGTCCTCGAGGCGGAGATCCGGAGCGTGCAGGTCGGCACGCCTCGAACCGGGTACCTGAGCGTTGCACCGCGCTTTTGGAACCGCGGCCCCCGCTACGCGAACACGCTGGGTGGCCCGAGCACCGACGCGACGGGATTCATCCTGGACTCGTACTGGCTCCTGCCCGAGCGAGCGGTCACGTTCACCAATCGCTTGGTGCGGTACGGCAACAAGGTGTTCAGCCGCAATGCCACGCGCGAGATGTACAACGAGCTCTACGTGGAGTTCATCAACGGCTTCACCGGCAAGACCTACTATCGCATCCGGGAATCCTACGCCCCGAGCGGTGGCGTGCTCCGCAAGGACACGCGCTACGAGTGGTTCAACGAGGTCCAGGTCGAGAGCAAGCTCGCGTGGATGCGCGTGCAGTCCAAGGTCCGTGACATCGGCCGCCCCGAACGCAAGCAGATCTTCGTGATCGAGAACTCGCTCAACCTCACGGCCAAGGCCAAGGTCTACAGCCGGTTCGCGTTCGGCAATGACGCCGCCATCCAGCGCAAGGCGATCTTCACGCAGCTCCAGTACCGCCCGTCGAACAACATGGAGATGTTCCTCCAGTACGGGCCCGACTACATCGGCGGCGGCTCGAATCCCGTGGACGAGGGCAACCTCGTCGGAAGCGGCGACCAGTTCGATGTCATCAAGTTCATCTTGAAGGGGAGCTTCTGATGCCCGTGCGCACACCCATGCCGTGGTTCCTGCCGGTGCTGCTCCTGGCGCTCGGCCTGATCGCGAGTGCGATCGCGCTGGCTGCGCCCGCGAAGTCCGGGGCGGGGATCCGCTTCACGCACACCGCCCCTCACGCGGCCTCGGTCGCTTGGGCCGGCGATTTCAACGCCTGGTCCCAGAGCGCGAACCCGCTCGAGAAGGATGCCACGGGCGTCTGGAGCCTCACACTCGCGCTGCCTGCCGGGACGCACGCGTACAAGTTCGTGGTGGATGGTCAGTGGCTCGCCGACCCCGAGAACAACGTGACGGTCGGCGAGTTCGGCAACAGCGTCGTGACCATCGGAGCCGATGGCGGATTGATCACCGCCGCGGCCACCTCGAATACCGCCTACAGCCCCAAAATCCTCATGGGCGGACGCGTGATCGTGCTGCACCAGGCCACGTTGAATCCGAGCTACTCGCGCTACGAACTGACGCGCCCGGAGATGGACATCGACCTGGGCTTCGACATCCGGGTTTCTGACGTCATGTCGAGCCATTTCCTGTTGAACATCAACCCGCGCGATGAGGACGTCCAGGACTACCGCAGCCGACTCAACTTCAAGCGAGGCTCGATCCTGCTCACGCAACCCGCACTGCGTGTGCTCGCGTTCGACAGCGAGAACATCGAAGCCTGGGACGGGCCGATCGCATTGGTCGGCGACGTCGGCCAGTTCCGCCGTCCGTACGGATTCCAACGCACCGGGTTCCTCGCCAACACCTCGCGCTTCGGCGTCCGCACCGACCTGCTCTATACCGACAACTTCCGCGTGGGCGGCACCGAGTATCCCGGGTTCGATCTGAACCGAGGCACCGGCCGCCAGTTCGTGTTCGAGGCCGACGCCGACGCCCGCACCATCTCGCAGATGCTCACCGAGCGATCGGGTTCTGGATACGCGCTGACGCGCGGGCAGATCAGCAAGGTGCAGAGCACCGACATCGGCGATGACGATCGGAGCTTCGGCTACGGCGATGGCGACGAGGACATGTTCGCGATGCGCCTGCGGCGCGACGTCGGTGCCTTCCGCCTCGGCATCATGGGCCGCACCGATCGCGGCTTCCACCTGGGGCAGCTCTCGCTCGCCCAGCCCACCTCGGACAGCACGCTCACGCAATGGCGAGGTCAGACGGCCAACGAGTGGTTCGGAGTCGGCGCCGACGCCCAATGGACGATCTCGCCATCGGCCCGATTGCACGGCGCCCTCCTGTCGGGCGCGAGGCGGATGACCCTCCTCAACGGTTCCACCCGCACGGAGTGGAAGGCGACTTCAATCGCGGCCACGACCGTGGCGGCGACACCGGGAGCCAGTGCCTCGGCGGACGGAACGCACTTCACCATCGATCGGAGCTGGCGCCTGGCGCTGGGGGGCGCTTGGGCCCTCGCGGAGGGCGACATCGCGCTGCGGGCCGATGTCGAGCACCATCGCCACCGCTATCCAGCATGGATCCAGCCCCCGGCCTCGCTGCCGGGCGAGGCGAACGCCGATCATCCGCGATTCGAGAACGTCGACTATCAGCGTGGCACGAGCCTCGGCGACGACCTCGACAACTCGATGACCGAGTGGCGGCTCGGTTGGGATCGGAACTGGCGCTACTACCTCGGCCGACCGGTCAAGACGTCGGTCGAGATCGTGTGGACCGCCTTTGAGTACGACGCGCGCACGGCCTGGGAGTATCAGCTGTGGTTCCCGACCGGCAACTTCTGGCTGGAGAGCGGCCAGCACACGGTGTCGATCGACCGGCTCACACTGCTCGGGCAGTCCGATGTCGTCGCCCTCAAGCCCTCGATCGAGATCCCGCTGCGGCGCGCCAACGACATGCGGCTCGAACTGAAGGGCAACTACTCCGGCGTCAATCTCGGCACGCTGCCCAAGTACGCCGAGACGTTGGTGCAGTTCGGCTTCGATTACTCCAAGCCGCTTCGGATCCAGACCGATTGGCGATGGGCCAAATACGACGTTCCCGCGCTCGGGCTGTCGCGCGGCTATGTGAGCCAGTTCACCGAGGCCGTCTATCGCTTCGCCAGCGGCATCGAAGTTTCGCTCGGTTTCGGCGTCGACCCCCATGTGCTCGACCGTGACCTCAACGAGTACGCCCGCATCGGTCGCGAGCGCTTCCTGAACGAGCGTAACGCGAACGGGTTCACTGCGGAGCGCGACTGGTTGAGCCTGGCACCGCAACTGTCCGCCGCCGAGAAGCGCCTGCAGAATGAGAAGCGCATCCAGCTCGAGGCCATCGTCCGATTCTGATTCGACCTTTCCGAGAGGAAGGAGGAGCCCCATGCGACGCCCCATGCTCGTGATCGCCCTGCTCGTGACCGGACTCTCCGTCCTCGGCTGCAGCGGCATCGGATTCATCAAGAAGCGCCTGCCTCCTCCCAACCAGACGCGAGACGGCGTGGTGTTCCGATTCCAGGCGCCCTCGGCGAGGACGGTCCAGCTCGCGGGCAGTTGGCCCGAGAACAACTGGCTCGCAGGTCAGGCCCAGACCGGCACGTTCCTCGTGGGCGAGATGAAGGACGAGGACGGCGATGGCACCTGGACGCGGACCCAGCCGCTGACGCCGGGGCGCTACCAGTACAAGTTCGTCATCGATGGCGTGAACTGGAAGGAAGACCCGAACAACCCGAACCGCGTCGACGACGGCTTCGGCGGGTTCAACTCCCTGCTCGACGTCCGATGAGGCGACCGATCGGAGCCCTCCTTGTCCGCTGGTGCACCGCCTCGCTCATCCTGCTGGCGATGGCCGGATGCTCATCGAACGAGCGCGACCCGCTCCTGACGCCGACCGGGATCCGCCCTTTGCCCGCGCACCTCGCCGGCGGGCTCGAGGGGTTCATCCGCCATGACTCGACGATCTATGCCGGGCTGAGCGGTGCGCCCTACCCACCCACCGTGGTGACGCTGCTGAAGGGCGACTCGGCAGTCGGCGCCGATACGATCGCCGCCGACCGACGCGGCTTCCGATTCGTCGGCCTCGCACCGGGACGCTACACCCTGCTCGCTCGCTCGCACGCGTTCCGGCCTGCATCGCTCGGGCCCGTCCAAGTGCGCGAGGAGATCCGCGATGCGGGGGACATCCCGATGAGCGCGGCCTCGGAGTCGCTCCAGACCATCGTTCTCGTGATCGGACAGATGCCGGGGTTCACCGAGGCCGAGATCTTCTCCTTCGAGACCGCCATGGACGCGAACACGCTCGGCTTGTGGAGCTATCCGAACAGCTTCGCCGCCGCTCGGCCGGTCGCGGCCGGGACCTACCGGTTCAAGTTCCTCACCGACCTCTCCTCGTCGGGAGGCCAGTGGATCGGGTGGGGCGGCGACTCGAACCAGGTACTCACCGCCCCCGTCACGGACCGCCCGGTTCGATTCGGCTTCGGAAGCTCGACCGACCTCAAGGTGTCCTTCCCCACGAGCGGGCTATATGAGTTCACCTTCGACGAGCGTCGGCTCACGTTCAGCGTCCGATTGGCATCGCCCAGTCCGACGCTGCGATCGCACAGGCGCCCACTGGAAAGGTCCAACCGATGAGATCCCTCCGATTCCTTCCTGTCCTCGTCGCCCTGCTCTCGCTCGTCGGCTGTGCAGGCGGTTGGCGCGGCGGCGTCGTCCCCTCGAAGTGGGCCGATGGTTCGAGCGCCGCGAGCGCCCCCGCGACCGAGACGCCAGCTGCGAAGCGGACCGGCGGCGCTGCGACCACCACGGGCACCACGTTCACGTGGTCGGGAGAGGGCGCGTCGGTCGCTCTGGCAGGGGATTTCAATGAGTGGAGCACCAGCGCCGACCCGATGGCGAAGCAGACTGACGGCGGATGGAAGTTGGTCAAGGCGCTTGCGCCCGGACGCTACGGCTACAAGTTCGTCATCGACGGTACGACCTGGAAGCCCGATCCGAACGCGGTCGAGAAGGCCGACGACGGCTTCGGCGGAAGCAACTCGATCATCGTCGTGGGTGGTGGAACCGCTGCGGCACCCGCGAAGCCGACGCTCGCCACCCAGCCCGCCGCCGCCAAGCCGGGGCAGGTCGTTTCGGCCGATGGCGTGTCGCTCCGTTGGCAAGGTGGCGGCAACACGGTCCATCTCGCGGGCGACTTCAACAGTTGGAGCCCAAGCGCCGAACCGATGGCCAAGCAGGCCGACGGCAGCTTCCTGCTGACGCGCAAGTTCGAGCCGGGCCGTTACGCCTACAAGTTCGTCGTCAACGGCACGGACTGGAAGGCCGACCCCACCGCGACGGAGACCGTGGACGATGGCTTCGGCGGAACGAATTCGATCCTGGTCGTGGGTGCGGCGGGGAGCGCCACCTCGGCACCGCTCAAGGTGGCGACGACGAGCACGCCCGCAGCAGCGGTGAAGGTGTCGGGCAGTGCGCGGCCCCCCATCGTGGCCGCCAACGGCGTCACGTTCACGTATGCGGGCATCGCGCGCAGCGTCTCGCTGTGCGGAGGCTTCAACCAGTGGGCACCGATCGCGGATGCGATGCAGCAGCAGCCCGATGGGACCTGGACGCTCGTCAAGAAGCTTCCGGCCGGGCGACACGCGTACAAGTTCCTCATCGACGGTTCGAAGTGGGCCATCGATCCGGCCAATCCCGACTCCGAGGACGACGGCTTCGGTGGCAAGAGCTCCATCCTCATCGTGAAGTGATCCCGAAGCGTCGAGCGAACTCCATGCTCGGCGCCCTCTCATCGGCAGGCCGCGACAGTCGGCCTGCGGAGGTTCGAGACATGCGCACCCCGCCACGGACGGAACGCCGAGTCGGCCTTCTGCTCACGCTCGCGCTGCCCTTGCTGATCCTCGCCACCGCCTCGGCTGCATGGGCGGCCAAAGTGACGTTCCGCTACCAACCGGTGATCGGCGGGGTCAACTCCGTATCGGTGGCCGGCAGCTTCAATGGCTGGGATGCCGCAGCGAACCCCCTCGCCGACGCCGATCAGGACGGCGTCTGGAGCGCCGAGATCGAGGTTGCGGCAGGCCGTGTCGAGTACAAGTTCGTCGTGAACGGGGATCAGTGGTTCACCGACGACCACGCGGCCGAGACGAGCGACGACGGATTCGGCGGCAAGAACGCCATTGTCGTCGTCGGCACCAAGGCGCTGATCGTCGGGCATGGAGCGGCGCCTGCGAAGGTCTCCGCACCTGCGGCCGGACTTCGCCGCGTCACCTTCCGCTTCCGGCCGACGAGCCGGCCCAGCGAGATCTCGCTCGCCGGCCAGTTCAACGACTGGGCGATCGGCAAAACGCCGATGACCGACCCCGACGGGGACGGCGAGTACTCGGCGACGCTGCTGCTCTCGCCTGGCGAGTACATGTACAAGGTCGTGGTGGGCGCGAACGGCTGGACGCAGGACACCTCAGGACAGGACGGTGAAGCGGAGGACGGCTTCGGCGGCAAGAACTCGATCCGCCGCGTCGACGAGCGATTCGCGGCGATCGCCGTGAGGACCGGCGATGGCGAGGTGTTCGCCGACGGGGTCGAGCACACGCAGGCGGCTCAGGAGTTGAATCACAAAGGCGCCGGCCGGGTCGAGTTCACGGCGCGAGCCCATCGTGACGACATCCTCGGCGTCGACCTGGTCACGTGGTCGGGCAAGGGCTCGACCATCACTCCCATGCCGCGACTCAACACCGACCGCGTGTACGAGTACTACCGCGTCGATCTCACATTGCCGGCGGGCGAGGTCTCCTACGCCTTCCGCTATCGCGATGGCGCGAAGTCGCGGTGGCTGACGCCCAAGGGTCTTGCCGATTCCGACACCGAGCGCTTCCGTTTCGATGCCGCGCGCTTCCCCGCGTTCGTCACCCCCGATTGGGTCAAGAACGGCGTCATCTACCAGATCTTCCCCGACCGGTTCCGGAACGGGAAACCCTCGAACGACCAGGACTTCAAGGAGTGGTACTACACGGGCAAGAAGGAGTTGCCGGCCTCGGGTCGCATCAACCCCGAGTTCCAGGAGTACTACCACCTCGTGAAGGACTGGAACGATCATTCCGTCCTGACCAAGGCCGCGCACACGCCGGACGGCCGTGACTGGATGGCCTTCTATGGCGGCGACATCGAGGGTGTTCGCCAGTCCCTCGACCATCTCCAGTCCCTCGGGGTGACGATCCTCTACTTCAACCCGATCTTCGAGGCCAAGTCGACGCACAAGTACGACAGTGCGGACTATCGCAAGATCGACCCGCACTTCGGCAGCAACGAGGAGTTCCGCGCCTTCGTGCGCGAAGCCAAGTCGCGCGGCATGCGCATCGTCCTCGATATCGTCTACAACCACGCGGGCAACGGCCATGCGGCCTTCAAGGATGCCGTGGAGAAGGGGCCGCAGAGTCCCTACTACTCGTGGTTCGACTTCAAGCAGTGGCCGCTGCCGGCAGGGTGGCCCAACGTCGGACGGCCATGGAAGCCGGCGGACTACTACGCGTGCTGGTGGGGATTCGGGGATCTGCCGGACCTCAACTTCGACCTCGCGCGCTACGGTGGCGCCGAGCACGCCGTGCGCGACCTCTCGGACGCCACGCCGAACATCCAGCTCGTCCGCGAACTGCTCGACACGACCGAGTTCTGGCTGAAGGACATGGATTGCGACGGCGTCCGGCTCGACGTGGCCAACGAGGTGCCGCTGTGGTTCTGGCGGCTCTTCAATGAGCGCGTCAAGAAGGTGAAGCCGGATGCCTACATCGTCGGCGAGCTGTGGGGCAATGCCTCCGAGTACGTTCGTCCGGGCCTCTATGACGCCGTGATGAACTACGCCTACTTCCGCGACCCGGTGAATCGCTTCCTCGGCAAGGGGCAGGGCACCGGCGCCGAGTTCGATGCCGCGCTCGCCACCGGCCGCCTCACCTATCCCAGTCAGGCGGTCGAGGCGCAGATGAATCTGATCGACAGCCACGACACCGTTCGCTTCCTCACCGACGTCGGTGGCGACGCCCGGCGCCTGATGCTGGCCGTGCTGTTCCAGATGACCTACGTCGGAGCCCCGGCGATCTACTACGGCGATGAGGTCGCCATGGAGGGTGGGCGCGACCCCGACTGCCGTCGACCGTTCCCGTGGGACTTCGAGAAGGACGAGAAGCGCATGCAGATGCTGCGGCACTACCAGAAGCTCGGGAAGCTCCGTGGAGCGCACCCGGCGCTGCGCACCGGCGAGTTCCACACGCTCTCGGCCGAGGGACAGACCTTCTCGTTCACGAGGCGTCTGGGTGACGAGGAGTTCGTCGTCGTGATGAACGCGGGTCGCACGGCGGCACCGGTGTCGCTCGATCTCGCGCGCTGGGGTGGCAAGCTGTCCGCGACCGACGCACTGGATGGCCAGCGCGTGAACTGGTCGGGCAAGGCCGCGCTGACGCTCGAGCCGGTGAGCGGCCGCATCTTCCGCGTCACTCGCTGAAAGCTGCGTCTGAGCATGCGGCACGCGGGCGACCCCGCGTGCCGCATGCTCAGACGGTGGCCGTCTCCGCTCGGAGGGACGTTTCGCTCGCCGGGTCGAACAGGTGGACCTTCGCGAGTTCGAATCCGAGTTCTCGTTGCTCGCCGACCTGAGGCGCCGACTGTCCGGCCACCCGTGAGGCGAGCGCTCCGAGCAGGCTCGTCCAGTGGACCACGGTCTCATTGCCGTGCGGCTCGATGACTTCCGCCGTCACGGCGATCGAACCGCCGGCACGCTCTTCGAGATGGAGGTCCTCGGGGCGGACCCCGCAGCGCACGGACTGGCCGGCTGTCAGCAGCCCCCTCGTCGCCGCGTCGAGTGCGACCCGCGTCCCGATGGCCTCGAGCGCCGCACCATCGGCGCTGACGCGCGCATCGAAGAAGTTGATGGGCGGGCTTCCGATGAATCCCGCAACGAACGCATTCGCGGGCTTGGCATAGAGCGTGAGTGGGTCGGCGCACTGCTGCAGCACGCCCTTCTTCATGACCGCGATCCGATCGCCCAGGGTCATCGCCTCGACTTGGTCGTGCGTGACGTAGATCATGGTCGCGCCGACGCGCTGGTGGAGCCGCTTGATCTCGGCCCGCATCTGGACGCGCAGCTTGGCATCGAGATTCGAGAGCGGTTCGTCGAACAGGAACACCTGAGGCTTGCGGACCATCGCGCGACCCAGCGCGACGCGCTGACGCTCGCCACCCGAGAGCTCCTTGGGCCGCCGCTTCAGGTAGTCGGTGAGGCCGAGCACCTCGGCGGTTTCCGACACCTTCTTCTGCACGTCCGGTTCGGCCACTTTTCGGCGGCGCAGACCGAACGCCATGTTGTCGAACACCGACATGTGCGGGTAGAGCGCGTAGTTCTGGAACACCATCGCGACATCGCGGTCGCGAGGAGGAACGTCGTTGACGACGCGGTCGCCGATCCGGACCTCTCCCTCCGAGATCTCCTCGAGCCCGGCGACCATGCGCAGCACGGTGGACTTCCCGCATCCGGACGGACCGACGAGGACCAGGAACTCGCCGTCCGCGATCTCGAGATCGACGGAATCGACAGCGCGCTGGCCTCTGCCGTAGGTCTTGCTCAGCCTGACGAGGCGGACGACGGGCATCGGGTTTCTCCAGAGTGGGAACGCTTCCAGTGCGCAGAATGTAGCCCGAGCGCCGGACTGCGCCAAGGCCGCCGCGCGCTCACGGCGCCTTCGCAGCCACCGCGCCCTTCGCCTTGAGCCGCTGGCCGATGACATCGACCGCGACATAGAGCCCGAACAGCACGACGGCTGCCGCCACGAACCAGATCAGCTTGTCCTTGAGCACGTGCGTCAGCGCCGCCGGGTCCTCGAGCAGACCGGGCTGGCTGCCCAGCACTTCGGCGCCGAACCAAGCGAGCACCCACGACCACAGGAACGATCCGAGCAGAGTGCTCACGGAGAAGGTGGTGAAGTTCATGCGGGCAGCCCCCGCGGGCAATGACACCAAGTGTCGCACCACCGGCAGCAGACGGGCGAAGAAGATGCCCACGGCACCGAAATGATTGATCCATCGCTCGGCCAACTCCCACTTCTTCTCGGGCAGGAAGAAGTAACGGCCATACTGGATGATCAGCGGACGCCCGAGTCGGCGCGCCACGAGATAGGAGACGGCAGAGCCGAACCAGGAACCCAGCGTCGAGGCGAGCACGACGCCCCAGAACGAGAGATGCCCCAACTTCGCCCAGTAGGCGGCCGGGGGCACGATGACCTCGCTCGGCAGCGGGAACACGGTGGACTCGATCGCCATCATCAGGAACACACCGGGATATCCCCACTCGAGCGTGAGGTGCATCCAGGAGGCGAACAGCTCGTGCAGCATGGGGACTCCGATCAGGGGGTGAGCGCAGGCAGCCCGCCTGCGATGCGTTCGGCCCAGGTGAAGTCGTCCGCCTTCACGGCGGGACGAGCGAAAGCGACCTCGGGGTCGTGCTCGAGGCTGATCCAGGCACCTTCGCGGACCGCCCGTTCGAGCAGCGACCGCTTCTCGGTCATCGTCTCGATCGCCGCGACGTCATAGCCCATCACGAACGGGATGCGGACATGGGCCGCCGTCGGGATCAGATCGGCGACGTAGTAGAGCGTCTGCCCGCCGCTCTCGACGCGGACCAACTGCTGGCCCCGAGTGTGGCCGTCCGCGACGAACAACTGCAGACCCGGCCAGGGCTCTGCAGCGCCATCGACCCATTCGATCACTCCGGCTTGCGCGAGTGGCTCGAAGTGCTCGGGCAGATAGGAAGCGCGCTCGCGCGGGTTGGGCGTTCGCGCACTCTCCCAATTGCGACGCTGGATCCAATAGCGCGCGTTCGGGAAAGCCGGAACGAGTCGGTCGCCGACGCGCTTGGTCGCGCCGCCCGCATGATCGAAGTGCAGGTGCGTCAGGATGACGTCGGTGATGTCGTCCGGCGTCAGACCCGCTGCGGCGAGCGACGCGGCCAGTGACGGGGAGTCCTCGACGCGGAACAGGTCGCGGAATCGCTCATCCGACTTGTCGCCGAGGCCGGTATCCACCAGCACGCGGCGTCCGTGTCCCTCCAGCAGCAGCGTGCGCATCGCCAATCGGATGCGGTTCCGCTCGTCCGCGGGATTCGTGCGGTTCCACAGCGGCTTGGGCACTGAACCGAACATGGATCCGCCGTCGAGCCAGAGTGCGCCAGCCTCGACCGTACGGGCCGTCCAGTCTCCTTCCAGCATCGTCGGCATGACAAGGACTCTGGCCGAGGGCCACCAACCGCGTCAAACGCCGAAGGGCGTCCGCGGTTTCCCATGGACGCCCTTCGGTGAAGCCGGGGAGTCAGTTGCGGAAGCGGTGCTTCAGCGCGCCGAACGTCAGCGCGCGCGCCTCGGTCGCACCAAGCGCCTTCACCTCGAAGACGAGGTCATTGTAGTCATTGTCCGTCCCGGAGCAGCAACTTGTGATCGCCGCGCCGTAGTCGAGATCTTCGAAGGCCACGAGCCAGGTGTTGGCGCCCTTCCACTGCGAGACGTCGAACACGAGCGCCTGGACATCGCCATCGAGCGGCGCATGGATCGCACCCGAGCCGTCGGCGCCAGGATCGTTGAGGAAGCGGTTCGTGTAGAACTTCTCGGGCTGCGGAGCATTGTGGCCGTTCTGCAGGCCCTTCGGGTCGAGATAGAACCCGAAGCGCGAGGTCCCCGAAGGGAACACCACGACGCGCATCGCACCGCTGCCATCGGGTCCGTTGAACACGACGCCGTCGTCGATGCCGTCGATCACGACCGGACCACCGGTCTCGAGATACCACCCGAGGATGTTGAGATTGGCGTAGCCGGCGACTTCACGCACGAGCATCGCGGCGAACTGCGTGTCGATCCAGAAGAACGGATCGGGCTCGCCGACATCGCGGCCAACGTAGTCCGTCTACACGTTGATCGCGCCGGGGATCCCGACGTAGGTGTTGACGATGTTCTGCAGCGTGTTCACCGGCGCATCCCAGCTCGACCCGAAGATGACGGGCACCGGCGCCGCAGCCTGCACGGGCGAGGCGAGTGCGCCGAGGAGCGCGGAGAAGATGAGGAGACGGGGAGCCAACGACATGCGGTGATCCTCCGAAGGAAACCAAAGCAAGATGTCGATCTGGGAGCACCAGGACCAAGCGGGACGGCTCGATCGCATGACTCACGTGCATCCTGTGGGATGGGCGCGTATTCTGGGGTAGTGAAAGCATAGCCCACCACCTGGATACCGGCGCAAGGGGTTTTAACCGGAAGGCATCCTGCTCAGGCGTGCAGGGCCCGCCCGGAGACGGCCAGAGCAGCCTCCTTGATGGCTTCGGGCAGTGTCGGATGGGCGTGGACGGCCCTCGCGACGTCCTCGGACGTCGCCCCGAACTCCATGGCCAGCACGAGCTCGGCGATCAGGTCGCTCGCCCGCGGGCCGACGATGTGGGCTCCGAGGATCCGGTCGGTGGCGGAGTCTGCCAGGATGCGGACCTGCCCGTCCTTCTCCCCCATGGCCTTCGCCCTGCCGTTGGCGAGGAACGGGAACGACCCGGTGCGGTACTCCTGCCCGCGGGCCATGGCCTCCTCCTCGGTCAATCCGACGCTGGCGAACTCGGGCCAAGTGTAGACGACGTTCGGGATGCACTCGTAGGCGACGTGCCCGGCGCGCCCGGCCAAGCGCTCGACACAAGCGACGCCCTCCTCCTCCGCCTTGTGCGCGAGCATGGGGCCCGCGATGACATCCCCGATCGCGTAGATCGAGGGGACGCTCGTGCGCCAATGGGCGTCCACTTCGATCCTCCCCTTGGGATCGATGCGGATGCCCAGTTCGGAGGCGCCGAGCCCCTCGGTGTAGGGCCGGCGCCCGACGGCGACGAGCAGCACATCGGTGCGCTCCTCGACTGCCTCACCCGATCCGGCGGGGGCCAGCGAGACGACGACCTCGCTGCCATCGACTCGAGCGCCCTGAGCGGAGACTCCGAAGCGGAATCGCATGCCCTGTTTCTCGAGCGAACGCTGCAGCAGCTTCGCGCTCGCGACGTCCATCCCGGGCGTGATGCGATTCTGGAACTCGATCACCGTGACCTCACTGCCCAGGCGTCGCCAGACCGATCCCAGCTCGAGCCCGATTGCACCCGCTCCGATCACCATCAGCCGCTTCGGCACCTCGGTCAGCTCGAGCGCATGCGTCGAGTGCACGATCCGCTCGTCATCGTAGGCGATGCCGGGCAGCGCGATGGGCTTGCTGCCGGTGGCGATGAGGATGTGCGGGGCCGAAAGCATCCGGACGCCGGCTTCGCTCGTCACCTCGACCTGCGTCGGCGAGGCGAGACGGCCAGTGCCGTGCACGCGTTCGATCGAGTTCTTCTTGAACAGGCCCTCGATGCCTCGGGTCAGATCCCGCACCACCTGCGCTCGGCGCTGCATCATGACCGGCAGGTCGAGTTCGACGCTCGCACGGATCCCGTGCGCTGCGAGGCCGTGCCGCGCGTGAACGAAGTGCTCGCTCGAGTCCAGCAGCGCCTTGCTCGGGATGCACCCGACATTGAGGCACGTCCCGCCCAGGGTGGGGTACTTCTCGATACAGGCGACCCGCATGCCGAGCTGCGCCGCGCGGATGGCGGCTACATAGCCGCCCGGGCCCGAACCGATGACGATGAGGTCGAACGAGGGATCCGTCATGCTGGCCTCACACTCCCAGCAGCATGCGCTCGGGGTTCTCGAGTCGCTCCTTCAAGCGAACCAGGAACGTCACGGCCTGCTGCCCATCGATGATGCGGTGATCGTAGGAGAGCGCCAGGTACATCATGGGCCGCACCACGACCTGATCGTCCACCACCACCGGCCGCTTCTCGATCTTGTGCATGCCGAGGATGCCGCTCTGGGGTGGGTTGAGAATGGGCGTGCTCAGGAGGGAACCGAACACACCGCCGTTGGTGATCGTGAACGTGCCGCCCGAGAGCTCCTGCGGCGTGAGCGTCCCCTCTCGGCCACGGGCCGCCAATCGGGCGATCTCCCGCTCGAGGCCGGCGAAGTCGAGGCGGTCGGCGTCCTCGATGACTGGGACCATCAGGCCGCGCTCGGTCGAGGTGGCGATCCCGAGATGAACCGCCCCCGGATGAACGACGTCGGTTCCCCGTATGAACGCGTTGACGCTCGGGACATCCTCGATCGCCTGGATCGAGGCGCGCGCGAAGAAGCTCATGAACCCGAGCTTCACGCCGTGCTTCTTCTCGAACGACTCCTTATAGGTCGCGCGCAGCGCCATCACCCGCGACATGTCGACCTCATTGAAGGTCGTCAGGATCGCGGCGGTCTGCTGCGCATGGACGAGACGTTCGGCGATTTTCAGCCGGATCCGGCTCATCGGCTCGACACGCTCTGTGCTGGAAGTGCTCCCGAGGGTCGCCGCGGGAGCGCGCACAGCCGCTGGGGCCTCGGCCGGTGCAGCCGTGCGCGGTGCGGGGATCGACTCGGCCGCGCCGTGTTGCTCGGCGTCCGCCTTGGTGATCCTGCCGCCTTTGCCGGTCCCCTTCACCTCGGAAGAGGCGATCCCGCGCTCCTCGAGCACGCGTCTCGCAGCGGGCATGACGGAGGGCGACGTCGCTGCGACTGCCGCCGAAGCCGGTGGCGTCGGAGCGGGAGCAGGCGGCGCTGCCGCCTTGGGCGCTGACGCGCCGACCGAGGCGACTCCCGGCTCGATGCGCCCCAGCACGTCGCCTACGTTCACGATCTCGCCGATCCTGCGCGAATGGTGCAGCACGCCCTCGCCATCCGCAACGATCTCGACCGCCGCCTTGTCCGTTTCGAGTGTGGCGACCGGCTCGTCCATGCGAACCGCCTCGCCGTCGGACTTCAACCATTCGACGAGCGTCGCCTCCGAGATGGACTCGGCGAGCCGCGGCACCTTGATCTCGATGGTCATCGTCCCGTCCCCTTCGTCTCGCGACTCCGTTTGCGCGACGGTGCGGCGGCTGCCGCGGCCTCGCCCACCGAGCGCTCGATCAGGTCCTTCTCCTGGAGTTGGTGCTTGCTGTAGTAACCCGTTGCGGGCGATGAGGCCGCGGCCCGCGAGACCACGCGAAGCGACATGTCCTCGTGCAGCAGCGCCTCGATTCGATGTCTCAGATGCCGCCACGCTCCCATGTTCTCCGGCTCCTCCTGCACCCATCGCACATCGGTCGCCTTGGGGTGCATCGCCAGAGCGTCGCGCAGTTCGGAGTCGGGGAACGGGTGCAGCTGTTCCACTCGCACGATCGCGATGTCGTCGCGGGCGGCGTTCTCGCGGGCCTCGAACAACGTGTAAGCGAACTTGCCGGAGACGAGCAGGATTCGAGTCGCTTCGCGTCCAGCCGCGTCATCCGTGATCACCGGGCGGAATGCGCCATCGGTGAACTCGGCGATCGGCGAGACCGCCTGCTTGTGCCGAAGCAGGCTCTTGGGGCTCATCATCACCAACGGCTTGCGGAAGCGACGGTGCAACTGTCGACGCATCGCATGGAAGCACTGCGCGGGGGTCGTCGCGTGCACGACCTGCAGATTCCGATCGGCACACAGCTCGAGGAAGCGCTCGAGCCGCGCACTGGAGTGCTCGGGGCCCTGGCCCTCGTAGCCGTGCGGCAGCAGGAGCGTCAGCCCCGACATGCGACCCCACTTGCTCTCACCGCTCGCCAGGAACTGGTCGATGATCACCTGGGCGACGTTCGCGAAGTCGCCGAACTGGGCCTCCCAGACGGTGAGCGTGTGCGGGTCGCAGGTGGAGTAGCCGTACTCGAACCCGAGCACGGCGGCTTCGGACAGCATCGTGTCGACGACGTCGAAACGTCCCTGCTCGGGAGCCAGATGCTGCAGCGGGACGTGGCGGCGCCCATCCTCACGGTCGCGTAACACCGCATGGCGGTGCGTGAACGTGCCGCGACCGACATCCTGTCCGGTCAGCCGGACATTCCGCCCCTCGAGCAGCAGCGAGCCGTAGGCGAGCGCCTCGCCGAGCGACCAGTCGACGCGGTCCTCGAGGAACATGCGGCGGCGATCCTCGTGGAACGCGATGATCTTGCGGTGCGCCCGGAAGTCCTCGGGAACGCGCGTGGCGCCGAGCATCACCTGCTCGAGCGTCTCGCGTGGGACACGGGTCACGGCGCTCAGATCCTCACCGGCCCAGTCGAGTCCGGTCCACAGGCCACCCGGAGGCTTGCGCGGCTGTGCGACGACTTCGCTCGAGGCGCGCTGGTGCGCGCCGCGGAATGCCGTGTCGCGCTCCTTCTCGAGCCGCTCGAGTGCCGCGGAGTCGAGCACGCCCTGCGCCTGAAGCGCCTCGGCGTAGGTCCTGGAGACGGTCGTGTGCGCGGCGATCCGCTGGTACATCACGGGCTGAGTGAACGTCGGATCGTCCATCTCGTTGTGCCCCTGCTTGCGGTAGCACCACAGATCCAGCACGACATCGCGCTTGAACCGCGTGCGATAGGCGAGCGCCAGCGACATGGCATGCACCGCAGCCTCGGGATCATCGCCATTCACGTGCAGGACGGGCGCATCCACAGCACGGGCGATCGCGGTCGGATAGCGTCCGATGCGAACGTCCTCGGGCGAGGTCGTGAAGCCCACCTGGTTGTTCACGATCACGTGCAGCGTCCCGCCCACGTCGTAGGCGGGAAGCTGGGCGAGCATCATGGTCTCGCCGACGATCCCCTCGCCGGCGAACGCCGCATCACCGTGCAGGAGCACGGGGATGCCGCGGTCGCGGCCGGAGTCGGACATCACGTCCTGCCGCGCGCGCATCGAGCCGAGCACGACGGGGTTCACGTACTCCAGATGGCTCGGATTGTAGTGGAGGTTCAGGTGGATCTCGCGACCGTCAGCGGCCACCTGCGTGCTCGAGTAGCCGAGGTGGTACTTGACGTCCCCGAGGCCCTGAACGTCCATCGGGGCGAAGTTCGCCTCGAATTCGCTGAAGATCACATCGAGCGGCTTCTTGAGGATGTTCGCCAGCACGTTGATGCGCCCGCGATGCGGCATGCCGATCGTGAGCTGCTCCACGCCGAGGGCGGCCGACTCGCGCACCAGTCGCTCGAGCATCGGGATCAGAGCACCCGCACCCTCCAGGGAGAACCGCTTCTGCCCCGTGTATCGCGCGTGCAGGAACTGCTCGAACCCGTCGGCCGAGAGCAGCGCCCGCAGGATGGAGAGTCGATCGGCGTCGGTGAGGAGGGCTCGGCCGAGCGTCTGCTCGAGGTTCGTGGCCCACCACTCGCGGGCGATCGGATCGGAAAGCCCCATGAACTCGACTCCGAGCGTGCCGCAGTAGGTCTGCCTCAGCACGTCGATCAACTGACTCAGCGAGCCGCGGAAGTCCCCGTGGAAGGGCCCCGGTTCGACCTCGCGCTCGAGGTCCGCTTGGCCGAGGCCGGAGGCATCGAGCTCGAGATAGGGGTGGCTCTCCGGTGCATCCCCGATCGGGTCCAGCCGCGACAGCAGATGGCCGTGCTCGCGGTACGCCTGGACCAGGGCGAACACACCGCCGTCGCCTCGAGCGGGAGCTTCACGCCGCTCGCCGAACTCCATCCCGGAGAAGAACAGCGCCCATTCCTCGGGCACCTGACTGGGATCCTCCGTCCAACGCCGGTGCTGCTCCTCGATGTAATCGGCGTTCGCTCGCAGGATGAAATCCAGTCGGCCAGACATGTCGGTCCTCGTCGGCGGTGAGCGGAACGCTCCAGTCCGGAGTCGCATCCGGGCCCTGAACTGCTGTCGGGGGCGCACGCTAGCATGGGTGAGCGAGGGGTGCGGCAGGCGTTCTCCGCCGAGAGGTTGGAGGCATTCCGCACGTTGTCGGCATGCAAGCAGCACGACTCCAGCCTGTCGCTCCTCTGCATCCGGCTCTCATCCGGGCGCGCGAACCGGGTGAACCCACTCGAAGTCCGCATCGGTGCGCATTCCGACGGGTGAGCACACCCAAGCGGACAGATTCCCGTGAACCGGCACGCCCCATGCAGCCGATACCGGTGGGGGCATGCGCCTCCGGAGGATACGACCGATGCGGACTCAGAACGGATTCACACTCATCGAGACCATGATCGTGGTCACCGTGGCGGGCGTGCTGCTCGCCATCGGCGTTCCCGCGTTCGGGGGTTATCGCAACTCCCTCGCGCTGCGCCAGGCCACCGAACAGGTCCAGACGGATCTCGAGCGGGCCCGCCAGTTGTCGATCACTCGGCGAGCTTCCGTGTACATGCGCTTCGGCACGCCCCCGTCCGTCGCCACGACGGGCATCACCCACTACTGGCTCCATGTCGACACCAATGGCAACCGGATCGTGGATGCAGGCGAGATCAATCGGCGCTCGGATCTTCCCCGCTCCACGCAGCTCATCGATGTGGCGCTCAATCCCATCGACACGGTCGCCTTCGATATCAGCGGCATCCTGACGCCCGGCCACACCGGCGGCAGGATCGTCGTCCAGAACCTCAAGCTGAGTCGCGACACCGTCATGGTGTCCGCGGCCGGGATCGTCTACCGCCCATGAGAACGACCACGGCTCTGCGCCGCCAGCCCGACTCGGGCTTCACGTTGATCGAGGTGATGATCGCCTTGGTCGTGTTCGCCATCGGCGTGCTCAGCTTGGCGGCCACGATTCCCCTCGGAAGCAAACGCATCGTTTCCGCCGGCCAGCAGACTCGCGGCTCTGCCATGGCCGCCGAGCAGGCCGAGGAACTCCTCGAGATGCCGTTCGGGGACGGAGAACTGACCGCCGGCGCACACAACCACTCGCTCAACCCGCTGCCCGGCAACTACTTCGTGCAATGGGTCGTCACCGTCGACCAGCCAGTCACCGGCTGCAAGCGCATCGTCATCACCGCCTCGAAGGGGAGCGCCTCGTCGCGCCCTGAGGCCACACTCATCATCGTGAAGTCCAGCCTGTGAGGACGCCCATGCCGACATCCACGGAGCATCCGGTTCGCGAGCGCGGCTTCGGCCTCGTCGAGCTGATGATCACCGTCGTCGTGTTGGGCACAGTGCTGGGGGTCGTGTTCAGCGCGATGTTCCGCTCCCAGGACCACACGCAGCACCTGACCAAGGTCGCCGACCAGCGGCAGATGGCGAGAACCGCTGTGCAGTTGATCGAGCGCGAGGCCCGCATGGCCGGCTCCGGCTGGGGGCCGCTCACGGTGTACTACAGCGGCAATGGCGCACAACTCAACATCAGCGCGATCAATCCCGTCTACGGCGGGGCGCCTGGCCGCAGCGACGCGCTCGTGATGCTCGGCGCTTGGCAGGCCAACAGCCAGCTGACCTCCGCGCTCGTCACGCCGAGCGATGTCCTCCGCATCACCAGCACCGCAGGTTTCGCCGCGAACGACATGATCCTGGTGACGAACCTGACGAGCGCCCACCTGTTCCAGGTGACGAGCGTCGTCGCAGCCTCGGGGCAGCTCGACCACGCGACGAGCTCGCCCTTCAACGTGGTCGCGGGCTTCAGCAACTGGCCCGTGGGTGGATACGCCATCGGCTCCTCGGTCTACAAGGTCACCGTCTCGACCTACACGTACGACTCGCTCACGTACCGGCGCCCGGCGCTGGTGCGGGTCGAGAACGGCG
>JAYWEM010000098.1:0-21386 GCA_043779265.1 bacterium
CCGCTTCGCTACGTTGGCCCCGATGGGGAGCCGTCCGATGATTATCCGTACAACCCGAACGCGGCGGAGTCGGCCGCGGCCGCTCTGTGCAATGCGGCGGGGAACGTGCTGGCGATGATGCCGCATCCGGAGCGCGTGATCTATGCCGGGGCGATGGCGCGCGACATCGGGGATCCGTGGGCGCGCGTCCAAGATGAGGCGCACGCGCACGCTTTCGGTGCTCTCGCCGACGCGCCGGCCATGGCGCTCTTCCGCGGCCTCGCGTCGCACTTTCAGGAGGCGTGATGGCGGCCTCGATCAAGCCCGTGGCGCAGGCGTTCATCGCGCTGCGCGCCCATGACCCGGAGGCGGTCTCGGCCATCCACGCAGCCCAGCGCCACCTGCCCGAGGGTGCGGGGCTGACGCGGCTTCGCCGCTGGCGGCTCGTCGAACTCCGCGGTGCGCTTCCGGAGCGTGCCGAGGTCGAGGACCTGCTCCACCGCTCGACGCAGTTCTACAATCCGAGCAAGGAGAAGTGCACCGTCCGTCGGCACGAGGAGGACGCGGTCCCGGTCGTACCGGATGAACAGGTGCTGCTGGTGACGGAGCGAGGCGGTGAACGACGCCCGTCCGCCGAGCGCTGGTGGCGACACGAGACCGGGGAGCGCGTCGAGGTACGTGAGGGATTGGTCTGGGGGCTCACGTTCGCCGACGGCACCGATGCCGCCCGCGCCGCCGAGTCGCTGGCGCTGGCGACGTCGCGTGACTGCGGGTTGTTCGCCAACCCCCACGCGCAGAGCTGCAAACTCACCGAAGGTGCTCCGCCGCTGGGTTGGTTGGCGGGTCGCACCGGCGTGCTGCGACCGCGCAGGAAGGGGCGAGTGCGATGAACGGCGATTGGCTCCGACTCAAGGGATTCAATGAGGAGTGCGGCGTGTTCGCGGCGGTCGGCGTGCCGCACGCGGCCGAGGTCGTGGCGCTCGGACTGCATGCCCTGCAGCATCGCGGGCAGGAGGCGACCGGAGTCGTGGCGCTGGGGGAGGATGGCCGATTCGCCGTGGTCAAGGGCATCGGACTCGTCTCGGACGTCTATCGCGGCGGACGGCTCGATGCGATCGGCGGCACCATGGCCATCGGTCACAATCGCTACTCGACCGCCGGCGGCCTGACGCTCGAGAACACGCAACCGCTGCGCGTCGTCTACCGAGGCGGCGAACTCGCGCTCGCCCACAACGGCAACCTGACGAACGCGCGTGAAGTGCGGCAGGGGCTCGAGGGCTCCGGCTCGATCTTCCAGACGACGCTGGATACCGAGGTGTTCCTCCATCTCATCGCGCTCGCATCGGCCGAGAACGTCGAGGAGGCCCTCGTCGAGGCGGCGCAGCAGGTCCAGGGTGCCTACTCCCTCGTGCTGCTGACCCCGGAGCGCGTCGTGGCGCTGCGTGACCCGCACGGCTTCCGTCCCCTGTGCATCGGCAGGCTGGGCGATGGTTATGTCGTCTCGAGCGAGACGTGTGCGCTCGATCTGGTCGGCGCGGAACTGCTGCGCGAGGTCGCACCCGGCGAACTGCTCGTGCTCGACGCCAAGGGTCTCCGTTCGCGTCAGGCGCTTCCCGCGGCGCAACCGGCGCAGCACTGCATCTTCGAGCACATCTACTTCTCCCGGCCCGACAGCGTGGTCTTCGGCGAGACCGTCGATCGCGTGCGCCGCCGGCTGGGACACGCTCTCGCGAAGGAGCACCCGGTCGAGGCGGATGTGGTGATCTCGGTCCCCGACTCCAGCAACTCGATCGCGCTCGGATACTCGGAGGCGAGCGGACTCCCCTACGAACTGGGTCTCATCCGGAATCACTATGTCGGGCGCACATTCATCCAGCCGCAGCAGAAGGGCCGTGACTTCGGCGTCCGGGTGAAGTTCAACCCGGTGCGCGAGATCCTCGAGGGGCGGCGCATCGTCGTCGTGGACGACTCGATCGTGCGTGGGACCACCAGCCGCAAGCTGGTGCGCCTGCTGCGCGGAGCCGGCGCGCGCGAGGTGCACTTCCGTGTCGGATCGCCGCCGGTCACGCATCCGTGCTTCTACGGCATCGACACGCCGAGTCGGGGCGAGTTGATCGGCGCGACGAGGACGGTGGAGGAGATCCGGCAGTACCTGAGTGTCGACACGCTGGGCTACATCTCGCTCGACGGGCTGCTCAGCGCCGAGCGCGATCCGCGATCGTACTGTCGCTCGTGCTTCACCGGTCGCTATCCGGTGGCGGTGGATCCAGGGGCACGCAAACTCTCGATCGAGGAGCAGCGCCGCACCACTGGCGCCGGCCGCTGAGGCCGGGCGCGCGCTTGCCCGCGTCGGCGTGGCTCCCTACAGTCGCGCCCTGACTCCCGTCGCGGTGGTCGCGGGGGAGAGCCCGGATTGGGGACGCATGTCGCTTGCTCACCTGATGAACCAGCGCCGAGCCAAGATCGAGAAGTGGCGCGCGATCGGATGTGAGCCGTACGCCTACCGATTCGAGGTCACGCATCACGCCACCGAGTTGATGGCCCGGGGCGACGCGGTGACCGCCGAGTTCGGCGAGCGCGTCCGTATCGCGGGCCGCGTCATGACGTTGCGGGGCCACGGCAAAGCCGGGTTCGCCCATGTGCTCGATTCGACCGGACGCATCCAGATCTATTTCAAGTCGGATGTGATGGGCGAGGGATTCCGCCGCTACGAACTGCTCGACGTCGGCGACTGGGTGGGCATCGAAGGGCCGCTGTTCCGCACGCGCACGGGTGAGATCACCGTGCGAGCCGATCAGGTCGAGTTGCTGGCGAAGGGCATCCGCCCGCTTCCCGAGAAGTGGCACGGACTCACCGACCCCGAGACCCGCTTCCGCCAGCGCTACGCCGATCTCTTCGTCAATCTCGATGTGCGCGAGATCTTCCGGCGCCGGGCCCGGATCGTCTCCGACATCCGGCGATTCCTCGACGGCCATGGCTACCTCGAGGTCGAGACCCCCGTGCTCCAGCCGCTCTACGGTGGCGCCTTCGCGAGGCCCTTCATCACCAAGCACAACGCCCTCGACATCGACCTCTACCTGCGGATCTCGAATGAGCTCTACCTCAAGCGCCTGATCGTCGGAGGGCTCGACCGCGTCTACGAGTTCTCGCGCGACTTCCGCAATGAGGGCATGGACCGCTCGCACAACCCCGAGTTCACGCTGCTCGAGTACTACCAGGCGTTCGCCGACGTACAGGACATGATGACGCTCACCGAGCAGTTGGTGACCGGCGCCCTGATGGCCAGCCTCGGCACGCTCCAGGTCGAGTATCAGGGACGGACGTTGGACTTCTCGTTGCCGTGGACGCGCGTCTCGATGCTCGATGCCGTGAGCGAGAAGGTGGGCGAATCGGTACACGCGCTCGATGAGGCGCAGTTGGCGAGGCTGTGCAAGGCGCGTGGCATCCACGCACGGCCGGGTTCCGGTGCGGGTGGGCTCCTCGATGAACTGTTCTCCGACCTGGTGCAGCCCGAGCTTCAGGATGCGACGTTCCTCGTGGACTTCCCGGTCGCGACTTCGCCCTTGGCGCGGGTCAGCCGCACGAATCCGCTCGTCGTCGAACGATTCGAGTTGTTCGCGGCCGGAATGGAGCTGGCGAACGCCTTCAGCGAGCAGAACGACCCCGATGCGCAACGGGCCGCCTTCGAGTCGCAGATGACCGCGCGTGCCGGCGGCGACGAGGAGGCTCAGCCGCTCGACGAAGACTATCTGCGATCGCTCGAGTACGGCATGCCCCCGACAGGCGGCGTCGGTATCGGCATCGATCGCCTCGTGATGTTGGCGACCGGAGCACGCTCCATCCGCGATGTCATCCTCTTCCCGCAGCTCCGCCCCGAGGAGGGTCGTCCGGCTGCCGACGACATGGCCGAGCCGGAGATCGCGGCGGAGGGGGCCGAGCAGCAGTGAACCTCCCGCTCTGGATCGCGACGCGTTATGTCCAGCGTCGGCCACGGAGTGGATTCCTCACGCTGCTCACCAGTATCTCGGTGCTCGGCGTCGCGCTCGGCGTCTGCGCGCTGCTCACGGTCATGAGCGTGATGAACGGTTTCGAAGGTGAGATCCAATCGCGCATCGTCGGGACCGACGCCCACGTCACCTTGCTCGGGCAGGAGACGGGCGGCATCGCCGATGGCAAAGCACTGGCCGAGTTGCTCGCCGCGCAGCCCGGTGTCGCCGGGGCCGCGCCGTTCGTCTACGCCAAAGCCATGGTCTTCCACGAGGGCCTGAGCGAGGGCGTCGTGCTCAAGGGCATTTCGCCCCTCGATCAGCGCGCGGTGACGTCGATCGGGAAGTCGATCACGCCGGCCCTGGATTCGATCCCCACGCTCACGCTCTCGGGCGAGCCGGGGCTCGTGCTGGGCTCGGAACTCACGGCGCAGCTCGGGGCGCGGGTCGGCGATCAGGTGCTGCTCGCCACGCTGCAGCCCGATGGCAACTCGGCTTTCGGCTACGCTCCGCGCCTGCGGCCGTTCCGCTTGGTCGGGGTGTTCACCTCGGGGCTCTACACGTACGACTCGAGTGTCGGCTTCATGTCGATTCCCGCTGCTCAGGCGCTCTTCGATCTGGGCGAGTCCGTCACCGGCGTCGAGATCCGGCTGACCGAGATGTTCGATGCCCCTGCCGCTTCGCGACGACTGCTGGAAGCGTCTGGCCGAGATGATCTGCGGGCGAACGACTGGATCCAACTCAATCGCAACCTCTTCACCTGGATGAAGCTCGAGAAGGCCGTGATGGGTGTGATCCTCGGACTCATCGTGCTGGTCGCCGCGTTCAACATCGTCAGCACGTTGTTCATGGTGGTGCAGGAGAAGCGTCGCGACATCGGCGTGCTCAAGACGCTCGGCGCCCCTCCTCGGATGGTGGCGCAGATCTTCCTGATCGAGGGCCTCATCATCGGGGGAACGGGCGTTGTTCTCGGCCTTGTGCTGGGCGGCGGACTCATCGCCATCCTGCAGCGCTACCCGTTCATCCAGCTCCCGGGGGACGTGTATTTCCTCGAGACCCTGCCGGTGCGGCCCGAGCTCGGCGACTTCGTACTGGTGGCCACGGTGGCCCTCATCCTCTGCCTGCTCGCCGCGTGGTACCCGGCGTGGCGGGCCTCTCGCCTCGATCCGATTGCGGCCATTCGAGGGCCCGCATGAGTGAGTCCTTGAGGTCCGACTCTGAAGCCCATGGGGCGATGGAAGATAGGAGCGCGATCGCGCTTCGGGCGCTCGGGCTGTGCAAGGGTTACGAGGCGCCCGGTGGCCGACTCGAGGTGCTTCTGGGCGTCGACCTGACGGTTCGACGTGGCACACTCGTGGCCATCGTCGGAGTCTCGGGTTCCGGCAAGAGCACGTTGCTGAATCTTCTCGGGACGCTCGATCGGCCTGATGCCGGGACACTGGAGATAAGCGGACTTCAGGCCGAGAACCTCGGAGAGGAAGCGCGTGCCCGGCTGCGGGCCGAGCGCCTGGGCTTCATCTTCCAGTTCCACCACCTGCTTCCCGAGTTCACCGCCGAGGAGAACGTCATGATGCCGTTGCTGATCGCGGGTCGATCGCTGGCGGAGGCTCGTGGTGAGGCGCTCTCCGCTCTGGCGGCCGTTCGGCTGGTCGACCGCTCGCAGCATCGGCCCGACGCCCTCTCGGGCGGTGAGGCGCAGCGCGTCGCCGTGGCGCGCGCGATCGTGTCGAGGCCCGCGTTGGTTCTCGCCGACGAGCCGTCCGGCAATCTCGACGCCGCGCATGCACGCGGACTTCACGAACTCCTGTCGTCGATGGCGCATGAGCGGCATCAGACTGTGGTGTCCGTCACGCACGATGCTAGGCTGGCCGAGAGCGCTGATGAAGTGTGGCGACTCGAGAACGGTCGGCTCGTGCCCGGACGGGAGTGAGGGGCCCATGCTCTGCCAGATCTGCGGAAAGCACCCAGCCAGCGTCCACTTCACGGAGATCCACGACAATCAGATGTCGGAGATCCACGTGTGTGAGCGGTGTGCCCGCGAGAAGGGCATGCAGCCGAAACCGAAGGACCCCAAGTTCGAGATCGCCGATCTCCTCGCCGGCATGGTGGACAGCATGACGACGCAGGAGGAGGAGCGCGTCGGCCATGTCGAATGCAAGCGTTGCGGCCTCGTCTACTCGTCCTTCAAGGAGACCGGTCGACTCGGTTGTTCTGAATGCTACGTCGCGTTCCAGTCCCAGTTGCGCCCGCTGCTCCGCCGCATCCACGGCGACACGCGCCATCGCGGCAAGCAGCCGACGCACGGCAAAGCCGAGGATTCACGCACTCGGCAGCTCCAGCGCTTGCACGATGAACTCCGGCGCGCGGTCGAGCGCGAGGACTTCGAGCAGGCGGCCCAGCTGCGCGACGACATCAAACGTCTGGAGGCCGCGCCTCGCGACGAGGCGCAGGCGGGTGGGGGGGCGCGATGAGTGAGTCGCACGGATTCGACGCGCTGTTCGAACGTTCGAGCCCCTGGCTCGACGGCACGGGCCCGCATGCCGAGATGGTGCTCTCGACGCGCATCCGCCTCGCACGCAACTTGAACGATGTGCCCTTCACGCATCGGGCGCGCGATGAGCAACTGCAGGGCGTGCTCGCGAGCGTCGCCGCCGCGGCTCGTGAATCGCGGGCCTATGCCGACGGCGTGCTTCTGAAGATGCACGAGTGCTCGCCCCAGGAGCGGCAGGTGCTCGTCGAGCGGCATCTGGTCAGCCACGAACTCGGCGATGGGGCGCGGCCGCGCGGCATCCTCGTGGCGGGCGACGACCGGCTGTCGCTGATGATCAACGAGGAGGATCACATCCGCCTTCAGGCGCTGACGCCGGGGTTCCAGATGGCGGAGGCCTGGGGGCTCGCGGATTCCGCGGATGATGACCTGGATCAGGCGCTCGACTACGCATGGTCCGATGAGATCGGCTACCTCACCGCCTGCCCGACCAATGCGGGCACCGGGTTGCGGGCTTCCGTCCTCATCCATCTGCCGGCGCTCGTGATCCTCGAGGAGATCCAACGCGTCCTCAAGAGCGTCACTCAGGTGGGCCTCAATGTGCGCGGCCTCTACGGAGAGCACAGTGAGATCATGGGGAATCTGTTCCAGATCTCGAATCAGACCACGTTGGGCCGCAGCGAACTGGACTCGATCGAGAGCCTCGAGCGCGTGACCCGGCAGATCATCGAGACCGAGGAACGGGCGCGCGAGCGCATGCTGCGCGACGCGAGAACGCAGATCGAGGACAAGGTGTGGCGCGCCTACGGCACGCTGCGCTACTGCCGCTCGGTGCAGGCCAAGGAGGTCATCAACCTCTGCTCGGCCGTGCGCCTCGGTGTGGCGATGGGACTCGACGGGCTCTGCCCGTTGCGCACGTTGAATGAACTGCTCGTGCTGACCCAGCCCGGGCATCTGCAGAGGATCGAGGGGCGCGAACTCGCCCCAGCGGAACGGAATGTCACACGCGCACGTCTGGTCCGCGAGCGGCTCTCGGCTGCGGGTGGACCAGGAGAAGCGTCGGCCCGATAGGGAAGGAGGAGGGACCGATCGTCGTATGAGATCGGCCCCGGAGGAAACCATGCACGACAAATTCACCGAGCGGGTCCGCAAGGTCATCTATCTGGCGCGTGAGGAAGCTGCGCGTCTCCAGCACGACTACATCGGGACGGAGCACCTGCTCCTCGGAGTGATCCGGGAGGGCGAGGGTATCGCCGCGACCGTGCTCAACAATCTCGGCCTCGATCTCGACCGGATCCGGCAGGAAGTCGAGAACATGGTCTCCGCCTCGGGCGGCACCATGACCATCGGCGAGATCCCCTTCACGCCGCGCGCGAAGCGCGTGCTGGAACTGGCGGTCGAGGAAGCCCGTTCGCTGGGCCACAACTACGTCGGCACCGAGCATCTGCTGCTCGGCCTCATTCGTGAGGGCGAGGGTGTCGCGGCCAAGGTCCTGCTCGAACTGGGCGTCGACCGCAAGCGTGTTCGCGAGGAAACGCTCAAGCTGCTCGGCGGCACGCCTTCGTCGGGTACCGGCACCGCGGAGCGCGAGGAGCGCGCCGAGACGCCGGCCCTGAATCAGTTCGGCCGTGATCTGACGCAGTTGGGCCGTGACGGCAAGCTCGACCCGGTCATCGGACGCGACAAGGAGATCGAGCGTGTGGTGCAGGTGCTGTCGCGCCGCAAGAAGAACAATCCGGTCCTGATCGGTGAGCCCGGCGTCGGCAAGACGGCGATCGCCGAGGGGCTGGCGCAGCGCATCATCTCGGCGCAGGTGCCCGAGAGCCTGAAGAACAAGCGGATCGTCACGCTCGACCTGGCCGCCGTCGTGGCGGGCACCAAGTACCGCGGACAGTTCGAGGAGCGGCTCAAGACCGTGATGAACGAGATCCGCGAGTCCAAGGACACGGTCATCTTCATCGACGAACTGCACACGATCGTCGGAGCGGGTGGAGCCGAGGGCGCGATCGATGCGTCCAACATGCTCAAGCCGGCCTTGGCTCGGGGCGAGCTGCAGTGCATCGGTGCCACGACACTCGACGAGTATCGCAAGTACATCGAGAAGGACGGCGCACTCGAGCGGAGATTCCAGCCGGTGATGGTGGACCAGCCCTCGATCGCGGACACCATCCTCATCCTGATGGGCCTGCGCGATAAGTACGAGGCGCACCACGGCGTCAAGATCACCGACGGCGCGATCGAGCAGGCCGTGAAGTTGGCGGACCGCTACATGAACGATCGGTTCTTCCCGGACAAGGCGATCGACGTCATCGACGAAGCCTGTGCCCGGGCGAGACTGTCGGTGAGCACGGTCCCCTCCGAGATCCATGACCTCGAGAAGAAGCTCGAGGACGTGGTCAAGGAGAAGGAAGCGGCGATCCGAGGTCAGGAGTACGAGAAGGCGGCACGGCTGCGCGACAAGGAGAAGGACCTGCGCGCGCGCCGTAACGACTTGAAGAAGCAGTGGACCGAATCCAAGCGCGACACGTCGGTGCAGGTCGACGAGGATCAGATCGCGGCGGTGCTGTCGATCATGACCGGGATCCCGGTGGTGAAGCTGGCCGCCGAGGAGAGCGAGAAACTGCTCGGCATGGAGGCCAAGCTGAAGCGCCGCGTGGTCGGTCAGGACGAGGCGGTCTCGGCGATCTCGCGAGCGGTCCGGCGCAATCGCGTGGGGTTGCGCGATCCCAAGCGGCCCATCGGCTCGTTCATCTTCCTCGGGCCGACCGGCGTCGGGAAGACCGAACTGGCGCGTGCTCTCGCGGCCGATCTGTTCGACGACTCCGATGCGCTCATCCGCATCGACATGTCCGAGTACATGGAGAAGTTCTCGGTTTCGCGCCTCGTCGGCGCGCCTCCGGGATACGTCGGCTACGAGGAGGGCGGACAGCTCACCGAGAAGGTGCGCCGCAAGCCGTACTCGGTCGTGCTCCTCGATGAGGTCGAGAAGGCCCACCCGGATGTCTTCAACGTCCTGCTGCAGGTGTTCGACGACGGCATCCTGACCGACAGCTCGCGCCGCAAGGTGGACTTCAAGAACACGGTCATCATCATGACGTCGAACCTCGGGGGTCGGCAGATCCTGAGCGGCGGCGCCAAGCTCGGCTTCAAGCAGGCGGACAACGCCCAGCAGCAGTACAAGGCGATCCAGTCCACCGTGCATGACGAGCTGAAACGCGCGTTCAATCCCGAGTTCCTCAATCGCATCGACGACGTCATCGTGTTCCACGCGCTGACGAAGGAGAACATGCGTGAGATCGTCGCGATCCTGATCGGTCAGTTCCAGGAGCGGCTCAATCAACAGGAGATCTCGCTGGAACTGGCGCCGGAGGCGGTCGAGCTGCTGATCGACAAGGGATTCGACCCGGCGCTCGGGGCGAGGCCGCTCAAGCGGGCGCTGCAGCGTCTGCTCGAGGATCCGCTCGCCGAGTCCATCCTCAAGGGACAGATGCCCGCGGGGACCCGGATCGTCGTCGGATGCAAGGGCGACGAGCTCGACTTCCAGACCGGCGTCGCGGCTGCATCCCCCCCACCCGAGGTGACTGCTCCCCAGGCCTGAAGTCGCTGAACGCATCCTCACGACCTCGCCGGGGGCCCATCGGGGCTCCCGGCGAGGTCATTCCCGGCGGGCCCCAAGCGGCGGAACAGACCATGCTGCAGCGGGGTAGGAGTGTCCGCTCCCCAAGCAGACGAGGCCGCTCCGGCTGGACAAGCCGCGCGCGGTGGCTATCATCCGCCGACTCCCCGGACCAGCGGCCAGAACTCTGGCCTGCGCGCGCATGGACGCGCTGCTGCGGGCGTGGCGACGCGGCCCATCGAGTGGCCCAACATCGGGAGAACGAGTGTTCGAGAACAGTACGGCGCGTGTGCGCCTGGCAGTCCCCTTCGTTCTGATCGTCCTGCTCTCCGTCGGGGCGTTCGCTCCTGCACCCGCTTTCGCACAGTCCGACCCCACGAGCGCCGAGACGGCCGAGCCCGTCGCGACGCCCGTCCTCGGGGCCATCCGCGTCACGGGCAACACGACCGTCGACAGCGCGCGGATCGTGACGACGATGGAGCTCGCGCCAGGGCAGCGGTACTCGGCCGAGGCGATCCGCCGCGGCGTTCGCAAGCTGCTGGCTCTGGGACTCTTCTCCGATGTCACGCCGAGGCGCGGCGAGTTGGTCGCCGGAGTGCTGGATCTGATCATCGAGGTCCGGGAGAGGCCGCGCATCTCGACGCTGCGTTTCCAGGGCAACCAGAAGCGCGAGAATGTCGACCTCGAGAAGAAGCTCTTCCTGCGCTCGGGCGAGACGCTGTCTCTGACGCAGTTGCAGTTGCAAGTCGACTCGCTGGTGCACTACTACCGCGAGGAGGGCTTCCCGCGCGCCACCGTGACGAGCGCGCTCGACACCATGGTGAGCGCGAACCAGGTCGGTATCCTGTTCCAGGTCGTCGAGGGCGAGAAGCTGCGCATCACGCGCATCACCTTCGAGGGGGCCTCGGCCTTCACCGAGAAGCGTCTGCGCAAGGCCATGAAGACGAAGCAGAAGGGATTCTTGGGTGGCGGCCAACTGACGGACGAGACGTTCGCCGAGGATCGCGAGCGTCTGGAGTCGTGGTATCACGACCGTGGCTATCGCAGTGCCCGCGTGGCGGACATGGCGCTGTCGCCAGGTGCCACGGCGCGTCAACTGACGCTGCGCGTGACGCTCGAGGAAGGACGTCTGCACGAACTGGGCGCGGTCACCTGGAGCGGGAACACGGTCGTCCCGGAGGCGATGCTCCATCGCATCTGGAATCCCAAGCCGGGCTCTCGCTACGAGAAGGACCGGGTCGCGCGCGCGCAATCGGACGTCTATTCGGCCTATGCCGAGCGCGGCTACCTCTATCTGGGGGTCGAGCCGACCGAGACGGTGCGCGACTCGGTCGTCGATGTGGAATTCCGCATCGGGGAGGGGCGACCCTCGAACGTGCGCCTCGTCAGCATCGTCGGCAATCGCGGCACGCGCGAGCATGTGATCCGCCGTGAGATCGACCTCCATGAGGGGGACCGGTTCCGCCGCTCCGCGCTCATCCGGAGCCAGGGCGATATCATGCGGCTCGGACTGTTCGAGAACGTGATCCCGGACTTCCAGCCAGCCGAGAGCACCGATGTCGACCTCATCTTCCGGATCAAGGAGAAGAGCGTCGGGACCGCGTCCGCCGGCGCCGGATTCACCAACGAGACGGGCATCACCGGATTCCTCGACCTCGGTCACAGCAACGTGCTCGGCAACGGTCAGGCCCTGCAGCTGCATCTCGAGCGCGGCCGCCAGCGCGAGGAGTACACGCTCAGTTTCACCGAGCCGTGGTTCCGCGGCACCCCGACGCTGCTCGGCATCTCGACCTACAGCACCTATCGCGAACTTCAGGAGTACGACCAGCGCCGTCGAGGTGGCTCCGTGCGGCTCGGTCGGCCGTTGCCGTGGCCGGACTACACGCGAGGATCGATCGCATACACGCTCGAGGAACTGCTCATCGAGAACGTCGTCTCGAGCATCACGGTCGGAGGCATCCGGATCGGGGAGCCGCAGCTCTCGAGCGCGCTCGAAACCACGTTCCTCCGCAACTCGACCGACAATCCGTTCTATCCGACCCGGGGCTCACGCCTGTCCATCAACGACGAATTCAACGGCGGTCCGTTCGGCGGCGATCTGCACTTCCACAAGCATCGCTACGAAGGGCGCATCTACTTCCCCTCGGTGTTCAAGAGCTTCACCTCGATGGCGCGACTGCGCGTCGGCACGGTGGGTCAGTACAACTGGCGCGACGAGCAGATCCCGGATTACGCGCGCTTCCGTCTCGGAGGCGGAACCACCGTCGATCCGTTGCGTGGCTATGACGATTACCAGGTGGTCCCCAAGAAGTTCATCACGGACGTCATCCTGGGGTACACGAATCGCGACACCATCTGGGTGGGTGGGATCTCAGGCGGAACGATCGATCGGATCGACTCGACTGCCGTGAAAGTGACCCGTCGCTACCCCGGTGGCCGCTACCTGGCGCTGTTCACGTTCGAGCAGCAGTTCCCGATTGTGAACCCGCTTCGTGGTGTGTTCTTCTTCGATGCTGGCGATGTCTGGGACCTGCGCAGCGAGATCCGGCCCTTCGATCTCAAGGTGGGCGCCGGGTTCGGCGCGCGCATGGAGGTCCCGATCCTCGGGAACATCGGGTTCGACTACGGGTATGGCTTCCAGCGCGACGATGGGCCGCGCTGGAAGGGCCATTTCCTCCTCGGCAACTTCAACTTCTAGCGAGGTCCGATGCATCCCCTTCGACGCCACTTCAAGGGACTCGCGCTCGCGATCGCGCTGCTCGTCTCGGCACCGCTCGCGCAAGCGGCCGATCTGCCGTTCGGCTACATCGATTCGGCTCGCATCTTCCTCGAGTACAAGGATGCCCAGGAGGCGCAGCAACGTTTCGAGCGCCAGGTCCAGGGCTGGCGTGACGAGGCCACCGAGAAGGAGAAGTCGGTGCAGCAGCTGCGGCAGGAGGTACGCGATCAGGCTCCGATCCTGTCGGCGCTCAAACGCCAGGAGAAGGAGCAGGCCCTCCAGCGCGCGATCGGTGAGTACGAGACGTTCCTGCAGGACATCTGGGGGCCTCAAGGCCGCGCATCTCAGGAGAACGAGCGCGCGACCGGCGAGGTGATCCAGCAGATCCGAGTCGAGGTCGAGAAGTTGGCCAGCGAGCGTGGCATCGAGCTGGTGTTCGACACGGCCAGCGGATTCCTGATCTACGCGGATCGTAAGTTCGACCTGACGCCGGACATCATCGCCGCTCTGAACGCGCGCAGCACCACGCCGGCTCGCTGAGGTGAACTCGTTACAGGGAGGCCATCGATGAGCACGCTCACGCTCGCCGAGCTCGCCGCCGAAGTGGGGGGCACGGTCATCGGGGATGCCACCACCGTGATCCGTGGAGTCGCGGGGATCCGGGAAGCGCAGTCGGGCGAGGTCACGTTCATCGCCAATGCGCGCTACGACTCCCATCTGGCGGAGACGCGCGCGTCGGCCGTGATCTGCTCGCGCGAGCCTCGCGAGTCCCCGGTGCCGCTCATCCAGGTCGACAATCCGTATCTTGCGTTCCAGATCGTCGTGCGTCTGTTCCGGCCCGATCTCTATCGTCCCCTTGCGGGCGTGCACCCGAGCGCCATCGTGTCGCAGGCCGCCACGATCGGAGAGGGAGCGTCGATCGGCGCGCATTGTGTCGTCGAGGCCGGAGCGCGTGTCGGCGCCCGCACCGTGCTGATGCCCGGCTGCTACGTCGGGGTCCAGGCGTCGGTCGGCGAGGATTGCCTGTTCTATCCGCATGTCACGGTGCGCGAGGAGTGCGTGATCGGCAGTCGCTGCATCCTCCACTCGGGTACGATCATCGGCGCCGATGGCTTCGGATTCGCCTTCGATGCCGGGCGCTACCACAAGGTGCCGCAGGTCGGCATCGTGCAGATCGGTGACGACGTCGAAGTGGGCGCCAACACCACGATCGACCGCGCCACCACGGACGCGACGCGGATCGGCGACGGGACGAAGATCGACAACCTCGTGCAGATCGGGCACAACGTGCAGATCGGACGACACTGCATCGTGGTGGCGCAGGTCGGGATCTCCGGAAGCACGCGGCTCGAGGACTACGTCGTGATCGGCGGCCAGGCGGGCCTGGCCGGCCACATCACGGTCGGCGCCGGCGCCCAGGTCGGCGCCCAGGCGGGCGTGAGCAAGTCGGTCGCACCCAAGGCGACCGTGTGGGGCACGCCCGCGCAGCCGCTCGCGCTCGTGAAGCGCATCAATGCCTATCTTCAGCGACTGCCTCAGTTGTTCCAGCGCGCCAAGGCACTCGAGGCGCGAGTCGAGGCACTCGAACAGCAGAAGGATGAGGCGCGCGAGCGCAAGGAGGTCACCCGTTGAGAACGCGCCCCCAGCGCACCATTGCCACGGCGACATCGATCGAGGGCATCGGACTCCACACGGGAGAGAAGGGCACCATGCGGTTCCTGCCGGCGGAGGTCGATCATGGCGTCCGCTTCGCGCGTGTCGATCTCACGGGGTCGCCCCAGGTCCGCGTGCGACCGGAGAACGCGCATTTCGATCCGGGTGCCGGTCGCCGCACGATCCTCCAGCAGGATGGCGTGCAGATCCACACGATGGAGCATGTCCTCGCGGCGGTCGCAGGGCTCGGGATCGACAATCTGCTGATCGAGGTCAGCACGATGGAGGTCCCCGAGGGGCATGACGGCAGTTCCGCTCCCATCGCCCGTGCCCTGATGGATGCCGGCATCGAGGAGCAGGCCAAGCCGACGCGGCACATCAAGGTGACCAAGCCTGTGCACTGGGCCGAGGGCCGCGTCGAACTGAGCGCGACGCCGCATGATGGCCTGCGCATCACGTTCCTGATCGAGTACGACCATCCGCTGATCGGGATCCAGGAGCGCACGCTCGACATCACGCCGGAGACCTTCCTCGAGGAGATCGCGCCGGCACGAACGTTCGTCCTCGAGCGTGACCTCGAGGCGCTGCGCGCGGCGGGATGGATCAAGGGCGGGCGACTCGAGAGCGCGATCGTCGTGGGCCCGAACGGCGTGCTCAATGACGAGCCGCTGCGATTCCCGGATGAGTTCGTGCGGCACAAGATCCTCGATCTGATCGGCGACCTGTTCATCCTCGGCGGCCCGGTGCTCGGGCACTTCACCGCGCGGCGGTCGGGGCATCAGGGCCATGTCGCCTTCGTGAAGCGCTTGAAGGAGACGTTGCCGCTTCCGGGACGCCGCGCCGGTGGATCGCCCGAGGAGTGGGACACCACCGCCATCATGGATCTGATGCCCCATCGCTATCCGTTCCTGCTCGTCGATCGCATCCTGAGGATCGAGGAGGGCCGCGAGATCGAGGGGCTGAAGAACGTCACGATCAACGAGCCGTTCTTCCAGGGGCACTTCCCGGGACAGCCGATGATGCCGGGCGTGTTGATCCTCGAGGCGATGGCGCAGGTGGGCGGCATGCTGATGCTCAACTCGGTCGATGACCCGAGCAACAAGCTCATGTACTTCATGGGCATCGACCGAGCGAAGTTCCGCAAGCCGGTGGTGCCGGGGGATCAGCTGCGATTCAAGCTCACGCTGCTGAACGCCAAGCGCCGGACCATGAAGATGCGAGGTGAGGCGTACGTCGATGGCCAGCTCGTGGCCGAGGCCGAACTGCTCGCGACCGTGGTGGACCGCCGCTCATGAGTGTTCGCATCCATCCCGCAGCGCACGTCGCCGAGGGTGCGACCTTGGGGCTCGACGTGTCGGTCGGTCCGGGTGCGGTGGTGGGTCCGGATGTGATCGTCGGGGATCGCACGCGCATCGACAGTCATGCCCTGGTGACCGGCTGGACGACGCTCGGCGTCGATTGCCACGTGCATCATGGCGCCGTCCTGGGCTCTCCGCCGCAGGACCTCAAGTACGTGCCGGTCCGATCGTATCTCGTGGTCGGGGATCGCACGGTGTGCCGCGAGTACATGACCGCCAATCTGGCGACGGAGCCGGAGTTCTCGACGCGGATCGGATCCGACTGTCTGCTCATGGCCTACTCGCACGTCGCGCACAACGGCCACCTCGGCGACCACGTGATCCTCGCCAACGCCGTGCAGCTGGCGGGCTATGTGGTCGTCGATGACTGGGCGATCGTCGGAGGCGGTTCCGTCGTGCATCAGTTCACCCGGATCGGCCGACACTGCATGATCGGCGGTGGCTCGCGCATCCCCCAGGATGTCGCGCCCTTCACGAAGACGGCGGGTAGCCCGCCTCGCAATGCGGGGATCAACAGCGTTGGGCTGGCGAGGCGCGGCTTCGCGCCCGCTGCCGTCGAGGCGCTCAATCAGGCCTACCGCATCTTCTATCGCAGCGGGCACACGGCGGGGCAGGCGGTCGAGGCCATTCGCCAGCGCTATCCCGGCATCGCCGAGGTCGAGCACTTCTGCCGATTCTGCGAAACGTCGGTGCGCGGGGTGGTGCGATGAGCGCGCCCGAGCCGCTTCGCTGCGGTGTCTGGGGCGTCGGCGTCTGGGGCGAGAAGCACGCTCGCGTCTACGCCTCGCTTCCCGAGACGACGCTGGTCGGTGTGCACGACCGCTCGCGCGATCGCGCCGAGGCGGTCGCCGCCCTGTACGGCACGCGGGTGTTCGCGAGTCCCGAAGCGTTGCTGGCGGAGGTCGAGGCCGTCTCGATCGCGACTCCCACCGTGGACCATGCCTCGGCGGTCGAGGTGACCATGGCGGCGGGCTGCCACGCCCTGGTCGAAAAGCCCATGGCGGTGACCGTCGCCGAGGCCGACGCGATGATCGCAGCGGCCGAACGGGCTGGACGCGTCCTGCAAGTGGGGCAGGTGGAACGCTTCAATCCCGCGCTCCTCGCCGCGCGGCCGTTCGTGAAGCGCCCCAAGTTCATCGAGGGCCATCGTCTCGCGGCGTTCCAACCACGGTCGCTCGACATCGACGTGGTCGGCGATCTCATGATCCACGACATCGATGCCGTGCTCCACCTGACCGGCCAGACGCCCTCGGACATCTCCGCCGTCGGCGTCGCCGTGCTGTCGAGCCACGAGGACATCGCGAACGCGCGGCTCGAGTTCGAGGATGGTTGCGTCGCCAATCTGACCGCGAGTCGGGTGTCGGTCGAGCGCTTGCGCCGACTGCGATTCTTCACCGGCAACAGCTATGTCTCGGTCGACCTGTTCGAGAAGAGCGGTGAGGCGTTCGTCATCAAGGAACCTGGGTCGTTCAAGCCCGGCGTCGCGGACCCGCTCGCACTGTTGGCGGGGATCCAGCGCACCAAGTTGGTCGTGGAGCCGGGCGAACCACTCACGCTCGAGTTGCAGGCGTTCGTGCGCTCGCTTCGAGGTGACGGGGACGGCGCGGCGAGCGCGCGTGCCGGGCGCGATGCGCTCGCGGTCGCGGAGATGGTGCGCGAGTCGATGCGGCGGCGCGCACGGCAATGGGTGGGGGCCTGAGCGCGGGCGCGTCGCGCGCCCGCCGACTCCTCATCGTCGCCGGAGAACCCTCGGGCGACCATCACGCCGCTTCGCTGGTCCGCGCGCTTGGTGCATTGGGACCGTTGGAGGTCCGTGGAATCGGCGGCCCGCGTCTCGAGGCGGCAGGCGCACGGATCCTCGTGCCGCAGGATCGGCTCTCGGTGATCGGTTTCTCCGGCATCCTGTCGAGACTTCCCGACCTGCTGCGCGCCAAGGACTCACTGCTGCGCGCAGTGGACGAGTGGAGACCCGATGCAGCGCTCCTGGTCGACTACCCTGGATTCAATCTCCGACTGGGGCCGATGCTGCATCGCAAGGGAACCCGCGTGCTCTACTACATCGCTCCCCAGGTCTGGGCCTGGCATCCGCAGCGGGCGCGGGCGATGGCGAGCTGGGTGGCCAAGCTCGCAGTCGTGTTCCCGTTCGAAGAGGCGATCTTCCGTGAGGCCGGCGTGTCGACCGCATTCGTCGGGCATCCCCTCCTCGATGATCTGACGCCCGAGATCGATGAGCGAGCGCTCCGGCTGGAGGTCGGTGCGGGACTCGAGGATCCGATCGTGGGACTGCTGCCGGGAAGTCGGACCGGCGAGATCGCACGCCTGGCGCGCCCGATGCTCGAGGCGGCGCAGCGGTTGCGCCGGAGGATCCCCAACGTGCGTCCGGTCGTCGCCCTCGCCGAGGGCCGTGCGCTCGAGGGCGTGCGGGCCTCGCTGCTCGAGGGGGTCACGGTGCTCGAGGGACGGACGCGATCGATCCAGGCGCACGCGAGCGTGTGCGCCGTGGCCTCTGGCACCGCCACGCTCGAGACCGCCCTGTTCGGAACGCCCCTGGTGATCGTCTATCGCCTCGGCTGGTTGAACGCGGAGATCGCCCGCCGTGTCCTCACCCTGCCGCGGATCGGACTGCCCAACATCATCGCGGAGCGCGAGGTCGCTCCCGAGTTGTTGCAGCGCGACTTGACGCCGGAAGCGCTGGCCGAGCGGCTGTCCCGAGTGATCGAGGACGGTGCCGAGGCCGCACGCCAGCGCGAGGGGCTGAAAGTGGTGCGCGAGCGACTCGGCGGACCCGGAGCAGCGGCGCGCGCGGCTGCGGTGTTCCACGAGGCGATGGCGTGAGCACGTCCCGACACCCCTGGTGGTTGCCGACCGCGGCGCTCGCGGGCGGCGCGGTCCTGCGGACGCTCGGTGCCAGTTGGCGCATCGAGCGGCGCGACGATCCCGCTTACACCGAGGCCGTCGCGAGCGGAGATCGCATCATGCTCGCCTGCTGGCATGCGCGACTGCTGCCGCTCGTCTACCTGCATCGCGGTGAGGGCTTCGCCGTGCTCGTGAGCCAGCATCGAGACGGCGAGTTGATCGCCCGCATCATCGAGGGGATGGGATTCTCCACAGCGAGAGGCTCGAGCACGCGAGGCGCGGAGTCCGGCGTGCGCGAGATGTTCCGCCTCGCCCGCAAGGGCCACGGTCTGGCGATCACCCCGGATGGCCCGCGCGGGCCGGCCGAGGAGGTCAAGAGCGGACTCGTCTATCTCGCCGCGCGAATGGGATTGCCGGTCGTTCCCATCGCGGCTGCGAGCGATCGCGCCTGGTTGGGCCGGAGTTGGGACCGCTTCCGCATCCCGATGCCTCTGGCGCGGGTCGCCGTGATCCATGGTGCTCCCATCGCGATCCCGAGTGAGGCGGCCCTGGGCGATCTCGCCGAGGACTACCGCCTGCGCATCGAGAACTCGCTTCGCGACCTCCAGCGCCAGGCTCGCGAACTCGCCGGGGAGCCGGCATGAGCCTGCTGTGGAATGGCTATCGACTACTGGCTCCGGCGCTCGGGGCACTCGCACCCGCGGCGCGGATGTTCGCCTCTCCTCTCGAGCGACCGCTGTGGGGCGAGCGGATGGGGGATGTCCATGCGACGGGCGGCGTGCATGCCTGGGTGCATGCCGCATCGCTCGGGGAGAGCTCGGCCGTGGCGCCGCTGTTGGTGGCCCTGCGCTCCGCTCAGCCCCATGCTCGCATCTGGTGCACGTCGACGACCCGAACGGGACGCGAGCGGCTCCTTCGAACCGGCGTGCCCTGCTCGCTCGCGCCGATCGATTCGCCCCAGGCGGCGCGCCGATTCTTCCGAGGGATCAGGCCCGAGCGCGTGTTGTTGATCGAGACCGAGCTGTGGCCGCACTGGCTGATGCGTGCGCGCGCCGACGGCGTTCCGGTCGCGATCGTGAGCGCGCGGCTCTCGGAGAGGTCGGTGCGGCGCTATCAGTCGCTCGGCCCCGGCCTGCGCGAACTCGTCGCTGGACTTGCGGCCATCCTCTGTCAGAGCGATGCGGATGCCGAGCGCTGGCAGGCGATCGGTGCAACGCCATCTCGTCTCTCGGTCGTCGGCAATCTCAAGGAGGATGGACTTCCCTCCGCCAGCGAGGATCGTATCGCCGAGAGGCGACTGCTCGGACTGGATCCGGCCCGTCCCGTGCTCGTGCTGGGTTCCGTGCGGCCGGGTGAGGTGCGTCTTCTGTCGAGGGCGTGGCGGAGCCTGCCCGATCGCGTGCGCGAGCACTGGCAGGTCGTGAGCGTGCCGCGCCACCCCAAGGCGCTCGAGGAGCTGCAGAGCGAAGCCGCCGCGGGGGGTGTCGAGGTGGCGAATGGGGCGACTGCGAGCGCGTGGCGATGGGACGCGCGGACCGGTGTGCTGGCGGATTGGTATCGCGTTGCCGAGGTGGCGTTCGTGGGCGGCAGTCTGGCCCCTTATGGCGGTCACAACCCGATGGAGCCGGCGGCCTGTGGTGCGGCCGTGCTCATGGGACCCCATCATGCGAGCCAGCGGCCGGCCGTCGAGGCGCTCCAGAAGGCCGGGGGACTCCGGGTCGTGGCTGCCGGAGCCGAGCTCGCCGCGGCGCTGGCGTCGGTTCTCGGCGATCCCGCGGTGAGGCGCCGGATGGGCGACGCTGCATCCGAAGTCGCGCGATCGAGGCGCGGCGCCGCTCGTCGAACCGTGCACGCACTGATGAAGGGGGGGCTGTGGCCGGTCGCGTGAATCCATTGCTCGACCTCGCGGCGCGTGGCTTCGGGCTCGGGATCGAGCTGCGTCGTCGGGCTCGTGCAGCCGGTCTGACACGCGGTCATCGGGTGGCCGCTCGTGTCATCAGCATCGGGAATCTGACCGTCGGAGGCGCGGGCAAGACGACGCTGACGCTGTACTTGGCACAGCAGGCACGGGCTCGTGGCATCGCAGCGTCGGTGGTGTGCCGCCGCTACCGACCGGGCCCGGCGGGCTCGAGCGATGAGGAGTTGCTCTATCGCGCCGCGATCGGAGCCGACGCGGTTCATGCCGGTCGATCGAAGTGGCGTCTCGCGGAGGCCGCCGCGGCCTCCGGCTCCTCCCTCGTGTTCGTGGACGATGGTTTCTCGCACTGGGCGCTCGAGCGCGACGTCGAAGTGGTGCTCGTGGACGCCACGGATCCCTTCGGTGGCGGGCGCCTGCTCCCGGCTGGTCGGCTGCGCGAACCGTTGCGGGCGTTGGAGCGCGCCACCTGGGTGATCGTGTCGCGAGCGGCGGATCCCGAGGTCGCGCGGTCGGTGACCGAGGCCGTGAAGCCCTACGCGCCGGCTGCACGATTCGCTGCCGGGCACCACGCTCTGACCGGCATCACGACGCTCGGAGGTGAACCGAGCGCGGCACGCGGCCGGGCCCATGTCGTGACGGCGACCGGAAACCCCGAGGCGGTCGTGGCGAGCGCTCGTGCCGCCGGGTTCGCCCCCGTGACGCTGGCGGCCTACCGCGACCATCACTGGTTCTCCAAACGCGAGGCGGCGCGCGAGCGTGCCGCTTCGGGCGACGGCTGTGTGCTGCTCACGCGCAAGGATGCGGTACGGTGGC
>JAYWEM010000099.1:0-21128 GCA_043779265.1 bacterium
CGGTCAGCACGAACCCGAGCGTGACCGCCGGATTGAAGTGGGCACCCGAGGTCGACGCGAGCGCTGAGACCATGACGGCGAGCGCGATGCCGTGCGCCAGGGCGATGGTGAGCAGATCGTCGGTGCCGCGGATGTGCTGCAGCACGATCGCGCCCTGACCGATGAAGCAGAGCGTGAACGTGCCGAGGAACTCGGCCCAGTACGACTTGGGTCCCTGGTCCATGCGGTCTCCGGAGGAAGTCGGGGTCGATCGCGCGTGCGCGCATCGAGGCGGCAGGCCACGCTAGCCGCGCAAGCGCGCAGCCGTCAATCGCGGCGCGTCAGACCAGAAGTTTCTCGCGCCTCAGCAATTCCTCCATCAGCTTGGCACTGCGTGCCGCTTGCCCCGCGTGGCAGTTGTTGAAGAACAGGTAGGTCTGCTTCGCCTGTTGAGCCAACGTGCGGAGGCGCTCGAGCCACTCGGTCAGCTCCGCCTCGGAGTACTCGTGATCGTAGCGATCGCCCTGGGCACTTCCCCACCAGGTCCGCTCGTTCCGCCCGTGGAACCGCACGTAGCCGATGTCGGTCGTCAGATGGGTGACCGGTGGCACGAGCCCACGGAGCGCCGGTTCATCGACCGCGCAGTAGCCGAGGCGACGTTCGCGGAGCCAGCCGGGAAGTTTGGGATGCATCCACGAGTCGTGACGGAACTCCACCCAGAGCGGCTCTTCCCCCAGCCGCTCGCGCAACCGCTCGAGATGGGCCTTGGCCGAGTCGTCTCGCTTGAAGCCATACGGGAACTGCGCCAGGAGCCCGCGGTACTTGCCGGCGTCCTTCAAGGGTTGCAGGCAGGCGCGGAACTCGCGGTCGATCGCCGCGTCGTCGGTGCGTGCATGCGTCATCGACTGATGGAGCTTGACCAGGAACACGAATCCAGCCGGCGTCTTGGCCCCCATCGCCGCCAGCGTCGCCGGTGGCGGGATGCGATAGTAGGTCGCGTTCACCTCGACGCAATCGAAGTGCTGCGCGTAGTGCGCCAGGAGCGCGCCGCGTTTCATTCCCGCGGGGTAGAACGGCCCCACCCAGTCGGCGAACGAGTAGCCCGACGTCCCGATCCGGATCGAGGGCGCCGCGGAGATCATCGGCTCCGAGGCTTGCGGTCGAGTCGGGGCTTGAGCTGCGTCGGGTCGGGCGCCGAGAGATCGGCACCCTGATCGTAACCTCCTCGCCCCTTCAGCCGTTCCTGGATCGCGCGCCGCTGCACCCGGGGGTCGCCCTTGCCCATCGCATCAGCGTCCTTGCGATGGATGGCGCCGAACGGGACGTGACCAGTCGCACGTCGATAGGCGAGTGAACCGGCGGGAACGACCGAGGCTTCCCCGAGCTTGTCGCGCACCTGGTCGAGCGCCTCCTGCAGCGCCAGCTTGCGCTCATCTCGGGTGAACAGCTCGATCTGCTCGCCCTCACCCGGCTTCTCGAGCGCCGAGGCGCTGACACCGATCAATCTCACCGGCTCGCCCTTCCAGTTCTCGCGCCACAGCGAGCGCACCACCTCGAAGATGGAGAGGTGGTCATCGACTGCGACGGGCAGAGCGCGTTGCCGCGTGATGGTCCGGAATCGGAAATCGCGCAGCTTGAGCACCAGCGTCCGGGATGTGAAGCCATCGCCTCGCAACCGCCTCGCCACCTGATCCGAAAGCCGGAGCAGCGTGCCCTCGAGGAAGGAGGCGTCGCGGGAATCCTCGGGCAGCGTCACCTCGTGCCCCATCGTTTTGGGATCGACGCCCACGTGATAGGGCGTGACAGGCGTGCGGTCGCGACCCCAGGCCGCCTGCTTCAGATGAGGTCCCACCACGCCGAAGTGCTGCTCGAGGACCGGGTCCGGGGCCCTCGCCAGATCGCCGACGGTCAGGATGCCGATACGTCCGAACGCCGCCGCCGTCTTCTCGCCTACGCCCCACAGGGCCTGCACCTTCTGCGGCCAGAACACGCCCTGGAAGCGCTCCTCGTCCATCACCGTCAGGCCACGCGGCTTCTCGACGCCCGAGGCCATCTTGGCGATCAGCTTGTTGGGGCCGATGCCGATCGAGGCGCCGAGCCCGTGCTCATCGGCGATCCGTTGCTGGATGCCACGGGCGATCCGCGTCGCCGCCTCGTAGCCGTTGCCACGATCCCCCAACTTGGACAGATCGAGGAAGGCCTCATCGACACTGAAGGGCTCGACGTCCGGGGTGACGGTGAGGAAGAGCTCGAGCAGTTCGAGCGACTTCTCGACGTACTTGCGCGGATTGCCCTCGACGAACTCGGCGTGCGGACAGAGCCTCTGTGCCTCGCGCATCGGCATGCCCGCCCGCACGCCGAACGGTCGCGCCTCGTAGGAGGCGGCCGTCACCACGCCGCGCCGGTCCTTGTCGCCGCAGACGATGATCGCCTTTCCGCGCAGGTGCGGGTGCAATTGCTGCTCGACCGAGGCGAAGAACGCATCCATGTCGACCAACAGGATCACTCGTCCACCTCCTGGTGCATGCGACTCACCCGGGCCCCGACCACGCTCGGTTCAGCCGCCACCGGGCACTGCGGGTGTCGTAACAGAGTTCGTAGCTGTCGTCGCGCGATCCCTGCACGGCGAAGTGACGGTACACGGCCTGGCCGTCGCGGCGGTTCCACTGTCCCGTCACCTGACTCACGCGGACGACACGCCCCTGCCAGCGGAAACGGATGGGTCGCATCGCGCCGTCGACGAATGCGGTGAGGACATCGATCGGGTCATCAAGGGATTCGAACATGGGTTTCCTGGCACCGGGGCGGAGATTACTGCACGGACGTGCAGTCGGCCAGGAATTTCCCGAGCTCTCACCCGGATTCTGGCCTCCGGTTGGTATGATTCACTTGCCAAGCAACCCTGCCCTACATCTCGATCCCGAAGGAGGCCCACCCCGATGGGTCAGTTCCCGCGTACCCGTCTCACCCTCGGTCTCCTCGCGTTGGCACTCGCAACCAGCGCCTCGTTCGCCTCGGCGCAGGTCTTCGTCAACGAGATCCTGCCGAATCCCGTCGGCACCGACACCGGCACCGAGCGCGTCGAGATCTACAACGCCGGACCCGGCTCGGTGAACATGACCGGGTGGGCGATCGACGACGCCGTCACCATCGGACAGGTGGCGGTGCGCGCGCGAATCCCCGAGGACCTGGATCCCACCTGCTCGACCAACCCGATCATCGGTCCGGGCGAATACCGTTCGGTGATGATGCAGGGAGGCGCCGCCGTGCTGAACAACACGGGCGATGATGTCTATCTCGTCTCCAATCGACTCCTGAGCGCGACCGTTGTGCACGCCGTCACCTATCCCGCCACCGTCGGCGAGGGACAGTCGTGGGCCTCGATCCCCAACGGCACTGCCAACTTCGCGTGGCGCGTGTCGACGCTGTGCGCGAGCAACGGCGGCGTGGGGGATGTCGTGGCTCCCGCGGCGATCGCCGACCTGCTGGCCTCCCCGGGCGCGTTCCCGGGCGAGATCCGCCTGACGTGGACGGCTCCCGGCGATGACGGCAACACGGGCACTGCCAGTGGCTACATCATGCGCGTGTCGCACGACCCGATCACCGTGGGCACGTTCGATGCCTCCGCCGACATCGACCGCTGGATCCTCGAGCGCGTGCCGCTCATCGCCGGAACGCCCGAGACGCTCACCGTGTTCGGACTCGACCCCGACTCGACCTGGCACTTCGCGATCAAGACGCAGGATGAGGTGCCCAACACCAGCGCCATCTCGAACAGCAGCGGCACCTCCTCATCGGCCGGAGCACTGCTCGATCCCAATCTCGGCTTCACGCCCTACTTCGGCAATCTGCACTCGCACACCAGTTACTCCGACGGTGTCCAGACACCGACGCAGGCCTACAGCTACGCCCGCACCGGCGCGCCCACGGCGCTCGACTTCCTCGCCATCACCGAGCACAACCACACCGGCGCCGGCATGCAGTACGCCAACTACGCGCTCGGGATGGCCGAGGCCGCATCGGCCAACGCCGACGGCGACTTCGTCGCCATCTGGGGCCAGGAGTGGGGCATCATCGCCACCGGCGGCCATGCGAATGTCTTCGAGTCCCCGGCGCTGTTCGGTTGGGAACCGGGCCAGTACGACGTGTTCGTGGCGCAGGGCGACTACACCGGGCTCTACACGGCCGTCCTCGCGAGTCCTCCGGCCAACGGTTATCCGCCGTTGGTGGAGTGGTGCCATCCGTCGTCCGGCGACTTCAACGGCTACTCCGCCACCGCCGATGCGAAGGAAGTCGTCAGCCTGATGGCGCTGATCACCGGCCCCGCGTTCTCGACGTCGACCACCGAGTCCGATGTCGGCAGCACGACCGGCAACGAGGCGCTGTTCCAGGACGCGCTGCGCAAGGGTTTCCGCATCTCGCCCGCCGGTGACCAGGACAACCACAACGCCACGTGGGGCGCCTCGACCGAGACGCGCACCGTCGCTCTCGCCTCGGGCAAGACGAAGTCGCAGATCCTCGGCGCACTCGCGTTGGGCCGCAACTACGCGTCGCAGGACCACAACGCCATCGTGCAGTTCTCCGCCGAGGGACGCCCGATGGGTGCCGCGTGGACGGCGGCACAGGGGATCCGGTTCGCCGCCCGCATCACCGACCCCGATCTGGCGGACGGCGTCGCGCAGATCGACCTGCTGCGCGGCATCACCGGCACCTCGAATGCGCAAGTCGTCGCAACCAGCATCGGCAGCTCGAGCTTCGCATGGCGCGAGCAACAGTCGTTCACGCCCGGAACCGAGGCGCACTACTACCTGCGTATCCGCATGAACGACAACGCCAACATCTGGACCGGCCCCGTCTACGTGACCTACGACCCGGCTTCGGTCGTCGCCGTCGGTGACGGTGCCCCGGGCCCGGTGCTTCGGATGGCGGCCAGCCCGAACCCCGCCTACCACCAGGTCACGGCGTCCTTCGCCCTGCCACGTGACGCGCGGCAGGTGAATCTGGCGGTGTATGACGCGAACGGCCGCCATGTGAAGACGTTGCTCGATGGCCCGCTCGTCGCCGGCACACACCAGATCTCTTGGACCGGCACCGACGATCACGGCCGCCCCTCACCGGCCGGCATCTTCTTCATGCGACTGCAGACGGAGGACCAGAGCGCGGTCAAGAAGGTCATTCTGATGCGGTAGTCGGTCGTCTCCCGCCACAACCACGAAGCGCCCGGTCTCCCGCGGAGTCCGGGCGCTTCATCTGTTCGGTCCGCCCGGCTCGGGCGTAGTGAGAGTAGGACAGTACGAATCGTCTGACTCGTCGCATCCTCCTGCTGGCACCTGGCCCGTTCCTCTCCAATGATGGGAGCCTTCTCATGGTCCGCTCCACTCTCGCCCTTCGCCTGAGCCTCTCAGTCGTCCTGCTCGCGGCCGGGGCCCACCTCGCCACCGCCCAGGAGCCCGCTTCACCCGAGCGCACCGAGGCCGTCGAGGCGCCCGCTCCCGGCGCGACAGCGCCCGCTCCGCGCGTCCAGCCGACGCCTCTGGTCGCCGAGATGCTGCAGTTGGTGGCCGCCGAACGTGAGGAGGTCGCGGCCCTTCGCGGCGCTCTGACCGGTCTGCGGGACCATCGACAGGCCCTCGCGATCCTCCGGCGCATCGAGCAGATCAAGCTCGGAACCGAGATCGCGTTGCTTCAGGTGCAGATCACCCACGCGAAGCGAGAGGGCCGGCATGAAGTGGCCGCCGAACTCGAGCGCGCGCTGTCCGTGATCCAGTCCCCTCCGGGGGGCGGTGTCTCGGTCGCTCGTCCCGCGACTTCGGCTCGATAGGGAGAGGGACTCGCCATGCGCAGACTGCTGCTGCTCGCCCCCGCCCTGTTGGCCTGTACGCTGGTTCACTCCTCTGCTCATGCGACCCTTCGCGAGGAGCCGGTCAAGCTCCGCCGCGTCGGTGTTGCGCCCATCCTGCGGCCGGGCGAAACCGCCCGGCTGTCATTCGAGTTGGTCGCAGCTCGCCCCGCGACCATTGCGGGGCTCGAGGCGCGATCGACCTCGCTCGCCACACCCTTCCTTCGCCGAGTGGCGCCCGCGCGAGTCGCCCCCAGCCAGCCAATGCGGCTCGACCTCGACCTGCTGCCGAGCGAGCAGCCCGACCCACTGGTCATCCGCTACGAGGTCGATGGCGTTCTCGTCGAGCGTCGCATCGACCTGAGGCCGCTGCTCGAATCCGAGCGGGAGCGCTCGAGCGCGATGGTCCAGATCTCCACGACCATCGATCCACGACGCCCTGAGGCGGAGCTCCGGCCGCGACCCGAGCGGCCGCTTCCGGCAGGGGACGACGACCCGGGGATCCTGCCGCTGCAACCCGAATCGAAGTCCCCGGCCTGGACCTATCCGGTCCAGGTCACCGGGCAGCTCAAGTACGTGCGAGAGGATGGGGTGGCGATCGGCGTGGACCGGATCTGGGTGCGCGTCATGCAGCGCAAGTCCTTCCCCTACTCGGATGTGACGCTCACCTCCGGGTTCAGCGACAACCAGGGGCGCTTCATCCAGAGCTACCAATGGGACGACGCCGGCGGCAATTACCCGGACGTCTACATCAAGTTCGAGACGGAGTCCCCCGAGGTGACCGTGCAATCCTCCGGACTCGAGATCGACTACTCGTGGAAGACGCCCATCCAGACGGACTTCCAGGGGCAGTACCTCCACCTCGGCACTTGGATGCCGGCGGATCAGAGCACGCATGGGGCACTGCACCTCCACACGAACATCCAGCACAACTGGGACTGGTACTGGTACCAGCAGTCCTACGCTCTGGAGTCGGTGGATGTGCAGTGGCCCGAGGACGACGACGGCGCTTACTACACCAACTTCTGGGAGGAGATCCACATCGGCCCGGACCGCACGTGGCGGGACGACACGCATGCGCACGAGTTCGGCCACCACTGGATGAACAACTACACGAGCATGCCGTCTCCCTCGTACTGCAATGGCTTCTGTGACGTCCCCGGTGGCGCCTGTGGCCATTGCATCTGGTGCCCGGAGACCGACCACGACGCCCTCAGTGAAGGCTGGCCGAACTGGATCGCACACGTCCAGACGAGTTCCTACCTCGGCACCTACGGCGTCGCGGCCTACTACACGCGCAATCAGGAGAGCGTGGCGATCTGTGACGTGACCGGCACCTACCAGGATCCCTTGCTTACCGAGGGATTCATCGGCGCCATCCTCCAGGACATCTGGGACTCGAACAACGAGACCGACCCCAATGGGCTCGGACAACCGGATGTGCTGACGCTCGGCACCGAGGAGATCTTCGAAGTGATGGACTTGGACCAATCGCAGACACCGGTCGAGTTCATGTTCGACTTCCGAGCGCGCTTTCCGCAGCACACCGTCCAGTTGTGGCAGGCGGGCCACAACAACCGGCTCCAGATGGACGTGCAGCCGCCCACCGCGCCCACCAACCTGGTCTCCACCAGCCATACCCCGGGAATCGCCTCGCTCATCGCCCAGGTCATTCTGCAGTGGTCCCCCTCGACGGACGACTGGTCCGGGATCGCGGGCTACGATCTGCTCATCGACCACCCCACGCTCCCCGACGTGGTCTACCCGCTGACGGCGAGCACGCTCGCGGGCACCGGATACCTGACGCCGGCCACCTACATGCTCGGGATCCGTTCGAGGGATCGGGCCGGTCGAGTCTCCGCCTACGTGATGTCCGGGCCGTACGTGATCCAGGCGCCCATCCTCCAGAACATGGCATTCGCCCACCCGATCGGCTGGGCGCGTCCGGTCGTCCCGCGGCAGGACAACGCGGCCACCACGACCCAGGTGCTGAAGGCCACATCGCTCATCGGCGACAGCCCGACCACCTATCTCAACGCCGCTTTCACCAACAACGGTCAGACCGAGCCCGTGATCATCCCGTCGTACAACGTCTTCTGCGTCGACAACAGCTGCACCTACGCCGGGCTGAACGGCTCTCCCTCTCCTGGCGTGGAGATCCGCCGGATCAATCAGGGACCCATCACCGTTCGCGGTGGTCGTCACATCGTCGGCATGTATCTGGACCGCTTCGCTGGGTGGCCCGAGTCCAACGAGTACGACAACACGTGGGCCCAGCCCTGGATCTTCCGCCCGGCGACGCTCGTCGCGAACACGTCGACGCGGCGCGCATCGCCTCCGGGCACCACCGACGGCTGGCAGATGGTGACCAACGGCACGCCCTTCATGGCCAACTGCGATGGCATGCGCATGAACACGCCATCCGGGTGGAACGCGGCTTCGCTCGCCGCCGACACCGACACCAGCGACTTCGACCTCCGGCTCCACTTCAGCACATCGAGTGTGGACACCGGGTTCGCCAGCAGTCGCGGACATTCGCTGCGCGGACCGGGCGAGCTCGACCTGGTGCTGGTGAATCGCAATGTCCTCTCGAACGCCACGTGGGATCTGGGGATCACCAACTCCTACGGCGATCGGGACTCCAGCGTCCTCCGCCACACCACCAGCACGCCGATGAACTACAACGACTCGCTCGTGGTGAGCTGGCCGGCGAACGAGTTCCTGATCCTGCGGGATGTCTCACTCGCCGGCGCGGGCCTCGGCACTGCCGTGGCGACGGGGAACCCCGCGGATGGCCCCTTCTGGCTCGCCTTCCTCGACCGCACGTTCTCGAGCGGCGGGCTCTCCGATGGCGCGATCACGCTGCAGCCCTCCGACTCGACCGGGCGCGCCCGCATCCTGTTCAACGCCACCGGCGCAGGGTCCCACGCGGTGATGGTGCTGCGGGATCCGCGTTGGGGCCGGGGCTCGAGGAACGTCGTGCTCGAAGTCGAGCCGACGCCTTCGAATCCCGCGCTCATCGCGGCGTTCGGCTGGCACTCGTCCCTCGTGCCGCGCGCCGCCAATGATGGAACCGACACGTCGGTTCCCAAGCCGGACACTCTGTTCGGCGGTGGCTTCAACACGTACCTCAATCTGCGCGCGGTCAACACGAGTCCTGCAGCGTCCCCGTTCGGCATCGGCTACCAGGCAAGGCTCGATGGTGCGCCGCTGTTCACGAGCATCCTGCCGGCACTCGCGGCTTCGCAGGCGCACATGCATCATGGCCCCACTCCCGTCTTCGTCACGGGCGGCCGGCACACACTCACGGCGGCGCTCGACCACACGTTGCTCCACGATGAGCTCGATGAAGCGGACAACATCGGTGGGGAGCAGTGGGTGTGGGGCCCCGCGGTCCTGACCCTGAATACCCCGACTCAATGGCAGACCGTCGCGCCACGCGTCGGTGGATGGTCCGAGGTCCGCTCCGGCGAGCCGCTCTTCTTCAACTCGCTCGGTCTCCGCATCCCGCCGCTGCCGCCCGGTACGCGCTGGGCGAATGTCGCGATGGTGCCCGGGTTCGGGAACGACCTCGACCTCCAGCTCCACGCTCGCGGCAAGGGCACCAAGTCCGGCTTCCAGGCCGCGCTCGCCGTGTCCGCCTGGGGCAAGGAGCAGACGGACTACATCCTGTACGACACCTCGGGACCGATGTCTCCCTCATTCGATATCGCGCTCGTCAATGTGGACAGCGTGCTCCAGAGTCCGAACGTGCTGTTCAAGCGAGCGATCGGCCGGGGCCTCGGCACGACCGGGCCCTTGACGCTGGGGCCCAATCATTCGTTCGACCTGCACGAAGTGACCCTGGCGCCTGGGAACTACATGGTCCGGCTGCTCGTGCACAGCGCGGGCGCGGACATGGGGGTCTCGGTGCATGCCCCGACGCCCGCCATCCAGTCCAAGTCCGACGCCCTCGAGGCCGCATGGTTCAACGGGCCGGGGCTCGGTGAGGAGTTGGTGTTCGTGGCCGCCTCCTCCGGCACCTATTCGATCGCCGTGTGGAAGGCGGCGAGACCCGACCTGCCCTACTCCGTCAGCTACTCCCTCCAGATCGAGCCGACGTTGGTCGACGTCGAGACGACCGAACGGCCGGCCACGACTCGCCTGCACTTCGCCTCACCGAACCCGTTCGCGAAGCGCATGGCACTGTCGTTCGACCTCGCCACCGACTCCGAGGCGGAGCTGGAGATCTTCGACCTCACCGGGGCGCGCCGGGCGACGCTCGCCTCCGGCTGGCGTGCCGCCGGGCGACATCGGATCGAGTGGGGCGGCCACGCGCACGACGGCAGACCGCTCGGGGCCGGCGTCTACTTCGTGCGTCTGACCACGCCGGATCACAGCTCCACCACCCGGGTCGTGCGGATGCCGTGATTCGCGCCTGATCGACGAAGCGCCCGACCCCGCGAGGAGTCGGGCGCTTCGTGCATCAAGTGCCAGCTGGAGAATTCCGAGCCGCGACGCGGCTCCGGGTTCGCCCGCAACATGGACCGGGACCACATCGGTCTTCGAGCGTTCCGTCCCGCCCCCGGTCACCGGATGAGTACGATGCGGCGGCGTGCTGCCTCACTCCCGACTCGTGCGTGCAGCAGGTAGACACCGGGCGCCATCGACGCCGGGCTGCTGGGCCAGGTCCATGCGTGCGCGCCGGCGGCCAGTTCCCCCGAGTGCAGCGTCGCGACGCGGGCGCCCAGCACATCGAAGAGCGCCACATCGGCGGCCCCGCTGCGCGGCACGTGCAGCGTGAGCGCGCCACCTCGGCGGACCGGGTTCGGCATCCCCGCCGCCCACGCGAGGCCCGCGGCCTGCGCGTCCACCCGCACCTCGATCGGTCCCTCGATGTGCGTACGGCCGTCGGTGTGGCGGACCTCGAGAACGTAGGCGTGGATGCCGGGCGCCACCGCCTCGGTGTCGAGGGCCTCGCCTTCACGCTCGGGCCCCGTCTCGGCGATCATCGCCTCGCCCTCGGCGTCGCGACGCAGCAGTCGCACGCGCGTGGCGCTTGCCGGTTCGCCGAGCCGCCAGCGCACCCGTACTCCCCCCGGCGCCGCCTCGGCCTCGAACCGCGACACCACCGCCGACACCAGCCCATCGAGGCGCACCCGTGTCGTGTAGAGGTCGGCCTGGTCTCCGAACACGGTGCCGGGCATGCGATGGTCCACCCAGAACGCATGCACGAACCCGCCCGAGACCACCAGCGCATTGCTCTCGCCGGGGAAGTAGAACGGTGTGGTTCGACTGAACCAATGAGTCGGCGCCGAGCTGAGCCGCTGCGCCGGACGGAAGCTCGCACCGCCGTCCTGCGAGTGCGTCCAGTACTGGTGCCCCCAGGCACCGCAGCCGGCATCGTCGCGCCGGTCCATCCACATCACGTGCACCCGTCCCTGAGCGTCCACCGTCAGCTCCGGGTGCGACTCGTCCAGCCGCGCCGGGCCGTCGTTCACGCGCCGCTTGGCCGACCACGTCGCCCCGCCGTCGTCCGAGTGCACCGCCACCACGTCGCGCTGGTCGCGCGCGGCCGAGCCCGGCAGCGGCGTCCAGTCCCTCACCTCGAAGTAGTACGGCTGCGAGCCCTGCGCCAGGCTCCCCACCCGGATGAAGTAGCGGCCCGTCCGCGGCAGCGTCAGGATCACCGGCCGCACCGGCACGCTCGGGTCGGCGAACACCGCGTAGCCGAGCCGCGACACCACGCCGCCCGGGCTCTCGCAGAACAGCACCTCGGCGTTCAGGTACGGCGTGTCGATCAGCGGGCCCACCGTCGCCGCCCCCGTGATCTCCACACTCCGGCCCGCCTCGCCCTCGAACGTCCACGCGTCGCCGTCCGAGCTGTGCGGTCCGCTGAACACGCTCCCCGCGATCTCGTCGCCGATCGCGAACGGCGTCGCCTGCTCGTACGACTCGTTGGGCTCGATCTCGCCCACGGTGGTGCCCGAGAACGGCCCGCGCACGCCGTCGGCGTGGTCGGTCCACGCGGCATGCAGCCGGCCATGGTGAGGCCCCGCACTCGCATCCACCGCCACACGCAGCAGGTTCGGGAACCGCACGTTGCTCGGGTACGGCACCGAGTAGTCATACTCGAAAGTGGTGGGAAGGAAGTCGTAGGGGCCGAGGTTCAGGTTGTCGAGCATCGGCGCCACGACGTAGGGCGCTCCGAACATGAGCCCCCCATCCAGCGATCGCCTGCCGCGTACGACCGATGCCATCGCGTCCACCCACAGCACGTGCACCTCGCCCGCGGGGCCCACCACCACCTGCGGCCGGTCGCAGCCCTGCCCCGAGAGGTCGACCGGCGCCGTCCACGTGACGCCGTCGTCGAGCGACCTCACATAGCCGATGCGGCTGCCCACCGACACCGTGCGATCGGGTGGTCCGTCCTTGGCGGTGAACACGAGGTGGTGCGCCGAGCGGCCCACGTCCCATGCGAGCGAGGGCTGGGTGTAGGTGAAGGCCCAACCCGTCACCGCTGTGCGCTGCGGGCTCCATGCAGCTCCCGGCCCAAGGCTCTGCAGCGTGCGCGCAATCAGCCGCCAGGGGAGTTGCTGACCCATCAGTGCGGGGGCGACGAGGAGTGCGAAGCTCCCACTCCCCTCGGATACGGCGTACTCGCCAAGTTGGTCGATCGAGCTCCCGACGAGGCCCCGGGATGTCCAGGTTGCACCCTCATCTTCGGTGGTTGAGTACTGAAGGTCCCTCGAGTTCAAAGGCGCGGAACCGCCTAGCGTCCAGAGAGCCAACCCCATCTCACCTCCGAACACCGCCCTCGGTTGTCCCTCGTGAGTCTGCGAAGCGGGGAATGCCACTGACTCCAACATCCGATCCTTCTCGATGAGCTGGGCGGCCGTGTGGCGACCGGGGAGCAAGAGTATTACCGCTGCGACGACCGCACGCCCCCGCATCACTCACCTCACCACGAGCATGCGGTGGGCGCGGTGCGCACCGGCGCGCAGGCGGACGAAGTGGACGCCGGCACGTACCGGGGAACCCGAGGCATCGGTGCGGTCCCAGCTCAGCGTATGTTCGCCCGCCTCGTACGTGCCCTCGAACCGCCGCACGACGCGGCCCGCGAGGTCGTACACCTCGAGTCGCACCGGCGAGCGCTCGGGCAGAGCGAACCGGAACGTGGTCGCGTGCTCGAACGGGTTGGGTACGTTGGGCGCCAGCCAGAACCCGGGCCGGGCCGCCTCGGCCCGCGGCGTGCGCCCCGAGCGCATCGAGGCCTGCGCCGCGGTCTCGGGCCCGCCCTCCACCACGAGGTGCAGGTCCCGCACCAGGCCCGGCGTCACCGGCGGCAGCGCGAACGCCAGATGCAGCGAGTCCCCGGGAGAGATCGCCTCCACCGAGGAGTCACGACCCGCGAGCGCCGACAGTTCGAGTCCCCGGTCGGCGACGGAGGCGGCATGCGGGGCCACGAAGCTGGCGGTGGTGCCGGGGCGCGTCGTGAGACCCTCGAGCCGCTTGAGGTAGAGCCCGACGGCGGCGGTGAGCCTGAGCCGGCTCGCACCCGGCGCACGCAGCGCGAACAGCGCGAAGCCGCGGCGCGGCCGCCAGCCGCCCGAGGCGACCACGACACCCGCCGTGTCGTGCGCACTCCAGTGCACGCCCGGCTCGCCGGGCGTGAGCGCCGCGGAGCGCCGCCCTTCGAGCAGCACCGCCTGCGAGGCGCCGCCCGGCAATGACACCTCGAGCGTGGAGCCCGGCGGCACGTACACGGGGTCGTCGGCCGCGAACGCGAGAGCGCTGTCCAGGGGAGTCGAGCCATCCAGCATGGCTCCGCTCACATCGAACGGCGTGCCCACGATCGCGTCACCACCCTGCAGCAGCCCGACCTCCTCCGACGAGCGCTCGATGGCGGCGAGCGCCACCCGGTCGAGCATCGCTCCCACTCGGCGCGGTGCGCGGATCCACGCCGAGACGCCTCCTCCCGCATCCGCCGCCACGCCGGGCAGCGCCAGCGCATCCGCCGCGTCCGCCCCGTTGGGCGTGCCGTCGAACAGCGAGTTGGAGGTAGAGGCCGCGAACGACGTCCCGGAGAGTCCGACGGCTCGGAACCGCAGGTCCTGCCGGCCCGAGCGCACGCACTCGGAGCAGCCACCCCCGCCGCCGCCCGAGAGCCCCTCGCCGCAGTCGATGTAATACCCCTTGAACTGCGCCTGGTTGCTCAGCGCCGTCCACTGGTCGATGGGGCCGGCGATCATCCGCGACTTGAGCCGGGCGTAGTACCACGTGTTGGGCTGGAGCGACTGGATCGGAGCGACCACCTCGGGACGGCCCGGGCAGGCCGGCGTGGGCGTCGCGACCTCGACCCCGACGCTCTCGAAGTTCGACTCCGTGAGCGCGGCCGTGTGGTACTTGAGCTTGTACACATACATCGGTCCGGCGTTGCGGTCCCCCGCATCGTCGGCCGGCGCGGTCCACTCGATCTCCGCATCGAGTTGCTCGTAGGGCGGACAGCCCTCCGAGTACCCCATGGCGAGGTCGTTCACCACCTGCGGCGTCATGGTTCCGGAGCCCCCGAGCGTCACCCAGCGACCCACCGACGGCGTGGGCGAGGGACCGTCGGTCGTGGCGAGCACGAACAGCAGGTAGTTGCCCGGCGGCATCAGGTCGGGGTCGGCGGGAGCCGTCGCAGTGACCACGGTGGAACTCGCCTGCTCGAAGGACAGCGCGGTGTAGCGCTGGTCGTGGTTGAACGCATGCGTCGTCGCGCCGGGCCGCACCAGCACCACGCGCGTGATGGCGGCGGCGTCGCCCGAGACGATCTGGAACGTCTGCCCGTGCAGCAGGTCGTCGGCCACCGAGAACACCGGCCGCGTCGCTGTGGTCCCCGACGTGGTGAACAGGTAGCCGGGCTCGTACACGGTCGCCGAGTCGGGCTTGTCCTTCTCGGTGGTCTGCGTGTGCGTGACGTTGCCGCCCGCCGAGATCACGCGGCCGTCGGGTAGCAGCGCCGCCGTCGAGTGGTAACCGCGGGCGCTTGGGTCGGGTGGGAGCACTCCGTTACCAGAGCGAGGAGTCCACGAGCTGCTGCTCGGATCCCAGATCTGTGGAATCAGGAAGGGATTGCCCTCATCCTCGTGCCGGTCGCGTCCGCCCGAGACGAACACGCGGCCGTCCAGAAGCACCGTCAGGTTCGGCTCCACCCTCGGCTGCGGTTGGAAGTCACTCACTCCACTGATCGTCTCCTGCGCCCACGCGCCCAACGCCCCACTGGCCTCGAACGTGGAGACCGTGGCGTGGGAGGGTGACACGGTCCCGATGTAGGGACCCAGCTTCATCACGCGGCCCTGCTCGAAACCGATCGCCGACGTGCCGCCCGTGTAGCTGCGGGTGGTGTCGCCGATCGTTCCCGTGTTCCCGCTGATGCCGATCACGCGCGTGCCTGCGCTGTTACGGGTGCCGCCGTCGCCCACCACCGTGCGCACATTGCGGCCCGCGTGCAGCACGCCGCCGCTGGGATGGTTGAAGTAGAACGGGTAGGCGGCGCGATCGTACACACGCCCGCCCGCGAGGTCGGTGTAGCGCTGGCCGGCGGGCTTGGTGATGTCGAACACCTCCATCTGGCGCTCGTTGACGTCGACATCGAAGTAAAGTGACACGTGCCCCGCGCGCGCATGCGGACCGGCGCGCAGACTGTCGGGCAGGTGGCTGCGCCACCGCAGCGGCGGCCCGCCGCTCACGCCGACCTCGTGGCTCAACGTGAAACTCCAACTCGCCGCCGACAGCCCGCCCGTCATGGTGCTGTCGCCGCCGTGCACCCACAGGCGGTCCCACTCCTCGTCGTAGTGCGCCGCGTGCCGGTAGCGTGCGCTCGGCGCCGCGGTGCCCGTCTCGGGCACGATCTGGGCCGCCGTGTAGTTGCCCATGCACGAGTTGGCGTTGTTGCACCGGCCGAACTTCCACAGGTCGCCTCGCAGGCCGCTCTCGCCCTCGCCCCCGAACACCAGCAGCCGCCGTGGCTTGCTCGCCGCATCGTGTGGCGCCGGGCCATCCATCACCGCCGTGTGCCGGTAGCGCTTCGGGGCCGCCGAGGCCGCCGGAGTCACCACCGTCCACGCGAGGCTCGCGAGATCCAGCGAGTGCAGCGCGTTCTCCGCGAACCCCGAGGACCCGCTCGCAGTGCGACCGCCATGTACGAGCATGTGCCGGGTGACCGGCGACTGCGCCGTGTTGAGCGGGCTCTCGTCGTAAGCGGCCGCGTGGCCGTAGCGCGCCGACGGACGCCCCGTGTCGGTCGTGATCTGCGTCGCCACCACGGTCTCGTTGTCGGCGTCTCCTCCCGGCACGACCGTGAATGTGATCCTCCACAGATCGCCGAGCGCGTTGCCGCTCGCATCCTTTCCACCGTACACCCACACGTCGCACGTGTTGTTGAGCGCGCCCGGTGCGACGACGAGACTGTGCTCCGACCTCGCCGCCGGCCACGGCGCCCCGCTCGCCGGCTGCACGCGCACCCACGCCCAGCTCTCCGAGGGGTTGTAGCCCGTGCGCCAGCCGACCCAGAAGTCATCGAGCGGGTTGGTGCCGTCGTGCCCGCCGAACAGCATCACCGCGCCCCGGGCATCGGAGTCGAACATCTGGATGGTCGAGGCGTACTCGGCCGCGTGCTCACGACGTGCGGAGGGGCGGGTCGCGTACTTGGACAGTCCGCGGTAGGGGTACTCCGTCCACTGCCCGCCGTACGTGTGCGCCAGCATCCCGTGGAACGCCGTCGGCGCGATCGTCTGGCCCACCCTCTCCTCGCCGCCGAGGAACAGGCTCTCGAAGTAGCGCAGCCCCGAGCCCACCACCACCCGGTCGTCGCCGAGCTGCAGCAGCGTCGGGTACCAGCGCTCGTAGCGCATCGTGTCGCTCGCGAGATTCAGCCAGCCCCACTCGAACGTCGCCCCGAGCGTCGCGTCGTACCACTGCGCATCGCTGTAGTGCGTCGGGTCGAAGAGGAACGTGTACTTGTGACCGTTCGTCCCCTGCGACGTGCCACCCACCACCAGAAGGCGGCCGTCCTTCATCGTCGTGTGCCCGCTGCAGAAGATGTCGGGCGAGCCGGCCGGCAGCGGCGCACTCACCTGGAGCGCGTTCGCGAACGACGGCGGTCCCTCGGAGCCGGGCGGGATCAGCAGCAGTCGCGGATAGGCGGTTTGGCAGGGCGTGGCCTCATTGTGGACCGAGCCGTTGTAGTGGAGCACCACCGTCGTATCGCAGCGTCCGCGCAGGATGGCCAGGTGCGTGGCGGTGTAGCAGGCCTCGTTGGCGACCCCATCGATCTCGTGGGGTCCGAGCCAGCGACCGATGCTCGAGATCTGGGCCTCCGCGCGCCGCGGGGATGCACAGCTCAGGGCCGTGAGCACGAGCATGCCGCACAACGCCAACTCGGATGGAATCCGGGGGGGGGGAATCGTGTCATGGGAGACCTCCTCGCCGTTGCGCCGACGCCGGACCTGGGAGTTGAAGTCTGCACTCCACCGGGGCCCGATTCAAGGGTGTTCTTAAGGGAAACCGCAGTCTGATCCGGGTGGACGGGGGCGGAGGCGCGGAGAGATCATCGGATCGAGTGGGGCGGCCATTCGCACGATGGCAGGCCGCTCGGGGCCGGCGTCTACTTCGTGCGCCTGACGACGCCGGATCACAGTTCCACGACACGGGTCGTGCGGATGCCGTGATTCGCCGCTCGATCGGGAACAGCGAAGCGCCCGACCCCGCGAGGAGTCGGGCGCTTTGTCTTTGCCGTCGTCGTGATCGCTAAGCCGTTGCCGACTTGTCCCTCGCCACATCCTGCGCGCGGCGCACCATCACCAGGAACGTCGCGGCCAGCATCAGGATGGCTCCGAGCCACACCAGGTTGATCAACGGCTTGGTGCTGATCTCGACTGCGAGCACCTGGCCCTCACCGCCCTGCTCCGCACCGGGCAGGATCAATGAGACGCGGCCACCCGAGTTCGGATCGACCGAGGCGATCGAGATCTGACCTCCGCCCGGGATGTAGTCGGCGGTCTTGGTCTGCGCTCCGCTCGCCATGTCCACTTCGAGCATGGGACGAAGCGGCACGGTGCGGCCGCCGATGTTCGCCGTGACCTTGGCCACCAGCTTCACCTTGTCGCCCATCTCGCGCTCGAAGTCCTCGAACGTGAAGGTCATGGAGCCGAACGTCTTGGTCTCGCCCTTCTTGAACCACACGCCGCCCGCTCCCGGCTGATCGCCGACCATCTGGAGCGGTGAGATGTAGAGGTCATAGGCGAGGAAGTTCTCGACGTGCGGCGCCTTCATGTAGCTCTGGTTGTAGTCGCTCCAGTAGAACTTGGTGTTGGCGGTGAACTTCCGGTCCGGGCCCTGCACCGCGATGATGGCGTGGTCCTTGCCTTCGCCATCTCGATCCATGCGCTCGTAGGTGAGCCGATAGCCGAGCGCGTTGCGGACCTCGCCCTTCGGGAGCTGCACCTGCGTCGAGGTGCCGTAGTTGCTGGAGGCGATGACGCCGACCATCATGACAGTCACCCCGAGGTGCCCGACGTAGGCCACGCCGTGCTTCCAACCGGTGCGCAGGCTGCGCACCGCGACCACGAGATTCCCGGCGAAGGCGAACGCCATGGCGAACACGACCGCGAGCGGCATGGGGTCGCGCACACCCCACAGCGCGGCGAGTCCCGAGAACACGATCGCGAAGCCCAGCGAGGGTCCGGCCGTGGCGAGCAGGGTCGAGGGCTCGTGCTTGCGCCACCGCAGCGTCGGGCCGATGCCCATCAACAGCCCCATCGCGATCGCCAGCGGCGCGTTGACCAGATTGTAGTAGCTCACCTGCACGTTGCTCGGCGGACCGAACAGCTTGGTGATCAGCGGCGCGCTCATCCCGACCGCGATCAGAGCACCCATCAGCATGAACACCAGCTGGCCGAGCCACATGAACGACTCGCGCGAGAAGTTGCCGAGCGGCTCGGGGCTGCGTGGGATGTCGCGCAGACGCCACAGCAGCATGCCGTAGCCGACGATGCAGCCGATGGCGATGAACGCCAGCAGGAAGCCCGACAGACCGAGATTGGCGAAACTGTGCACGGAGAAGTCGGCGAGCACACCGCTGCGTGTGAGGAACGAGGCGTAGAGCACGAGCACGTACGATGTGATCGCGAGGAAGAAGTTGGTGCGGCGCAGCGCGCCGGAGACGCGCTGGATCAGCAACCCATGCACGAGCGCCATATTGGAGAGCCACGGGATCAGCGATCCATTCTCGACCGGGTCCCAGCCCCAGTAGCCGCCCCATCCGAGCACCTTGTAGGCCCAGACGCCGCCCATGATGAAGCCGGTGGCCTGGATCGCGGCCGAGAACACCGCCCACGGCATGACGGGCTTGACCCAGCCGTCGTACTCGCGCCGAAGCAGCGCGGCACAGGCGATCGCGAACGGCATGACGAACGACGAGAAGCCGACGAACAGGATGGGCGGATGGATCGTCATCCACCAGTCCTGCAGCAGCGGGTTCAAGCCGTTGCCATCGATCGGGACGCGGCCCTCGGGGAACATCAGGAATGGCCCGCGCATGACCGTGACCAGTGTCAGCATCAGCAACGGCAACTGGACGAAGAACATCGAGGGCGTCTTGAGTGCGTGACGCCATCGCATGAGCACCAGAGCGAGCGACGCGGTGATCAGGCCCCACAGGAGGAACGTGCCCTCCTGGCCGCCCCAGAATGCGGCGTAGACATAGCGCGACGGCATCGCCGTCGACGTGTACGAGGCGACGTACTGGAACCGGAAGTCATGCGAGAACAGGATCCACCACAGGAAGGCGGCTCCGGCGAGCAGCGCGGCCCACTGGATGACGAACGCGACGTGGCCGATGGACTCGCGGAATCGCCAGCGGCGGTGCTCGGCGGAGTCCGCCGCGGCGAACTGCCCCGTCGTGTCGAGTGTCGCGGCGAAGTAGGCGAGCAGCGCGGTCAGCGACGAGGCGAACGCCAGCCAGCTCACCGCCTGGCCGAGGTTCTTCAAGATGCCCATCTGAATCAGCACGGGCGAGAGGAGCGCGAACGCCCCGAGCAGCACACCCGCAGTCAGGACTCGGGCTCTGGTCACGAAGCGATCTCCACGGCGGCGGCGCCCTGCTCGGCCTCGGTCTGGTATTTGGACGGGCACTTGACCAGCAACTGGGTGGCCTCGAAGTGATCGCCCTCGTAGGTGCCGATCGCCACGATGCTGACCGCCTGGTCGAAGTTGCCGGGGATCGTACCGCGGTACTCGACGGGCATGATGTCGCCGTGTTCATCCTGAAGCGAGAAACGCAGGTACTGCTCGTCGGGCTTGAGCACGTAGTCCTTGCTCGCCAGCGTGCCGTTCACCTGCACATGCCCCGAGGCGGCGCGCGCCTCACGGAAGCCGATGTAGGGCGTGACGGTCTTCTTGAAGCTCGTCACCCCGACGCCGATGGCGATGCCCATCAGCACGATGGCGATGCCAATCTTGGGATTCATCGCTTCTCCAGATCCTTGAGGCGCTTCTCGACTCGAAGGAGCCAAGCGAACACCAGTCCCCACACGAGCAGCGCGGTACCGAGCACGGTCACGTCATGGACATCCAGCATGCGGTGCTCCGATCAGACAGCCGAGTGCCGCCGCTCGAGCCGCAACGTGCGGACCTTGAGCGACTGCAGCCAGGCGAACAGGAACGTGAAACCCACCAGCATCGCTCCGAACACGATGCGAATGCGCGGATCCATCTCGACCTTGCCGCGGTCGTTCAAGATCGGGTCGGGATGAAGCGAGAAGTAGAGGCGCGGCACCACGAAGATCAGGAACGGCACCGCCACGAACGCGGCCAGAGAGTAGATCGCCGAGAGCCTCGCCCGCTTGACGGGATCATCGATGGAGCCTCGAAGAGCAAGATACGCGCCATAGATCATCAGCACGAAGAAGATGCTCGTCTGGCGAGGGTCCCAGTTCCAGTAGGCCCCCCACATCGCCTTGGCCCACAACGCCCCCGACACGGTGGCTCCGATGCAGAAGATCAACCCGAGTTCGGCCGCGGTCACCGCGTGATCGTCGTGGCGCAGGTCACGCTTCCACAGATAGAGGGCGCTCTGCAGCATCGACCAGCCGAGGGCGACGACCGTGAGCCAGGCGGCCGGGATGTGCCAGTAGAGCACGCGCGTGGTTCGCTCGAGGACCGGAACGAGTGGCGCATAGGTGAATGCCGCGATCGTCGCGACCGCAATCCACGCGAACAGCAGCCAGCGCACGAGCAGTCCCATCAGTCCTCCCAGAGATGGTCGTAAAGTAGCAAGCTCATGGCC
>JAYWEM010000100.1:0-21122 GCA_043779265.1 bacterium
AGCGTTCACGCCGTGGGAGAGGGCGTCGCCCTGGTCGCACGAACGATCGAGTCCCTCCTCGCCAATCGCATCATCGGGCTGGGATTGGGGCTGGCTGCGAGCGAGGCGTCGATCGATGAGGCGCTCGCTCACTACCGCGGTGTGGCCGGTGGCTTCGCGGTCAATCTCTCACCGCGCGCCATGCCCGAATCGATCCCGCTGTGGCTCGAGTCTCGCGGCCTCGCGACGTTCTTCCACCACCTGCCGCACGGTCGAGCCGCCGGTTCTCCCCCGGATTCGGGTTCCTCGCTCTTCGTGAGGGAAGTCGAGCCGGAGTCGGCCGCGGTCTGGTCGCACGTCGCGATGGCCGAGACCGAAGACGCGACGTCGCCGCATCAGTTCGCCTGGCATGAGGCGTGTGTCGGTCGAGCGGGTTGGACCCAGGTGCTCGCCATGCAGGGCGAGAGCGCGGTCGCGGCAGCGACGATGTTCATGCAAGGCGACGCCGCGTGGCTGGGACACGCGCGGACGCTGTCGAGCCATCGGCGCATGGGCGCGCAACGGGCGCTGCTGGCCGCGCGCATCCGCATCGCGACGCATCGCGGGGCCAAGTGGCTCGCCACCGAGACCGGCCCCGACTGGCCTGATGTGGCGCGCGAGTCCCTGCGCAACGTCCGCTGGGCGGGATTCGCGCCGTTGCACGAGCGGCCGAGCTGGATCCCGATCCCCGGGTGACGCGGCCGGACCCTGATGCGTCCCCGACGCAACGAGACCCCGCGGCCTCTCGGCTGCGGGGTCTCGTGCGACGAGTGGAACGAGTGCGTCAGCGACCGACGAACTCGGCCTTCTTCTTGTCGATGTACGCCATGAGGCCGATCTTCGCGTCCTCGCCGGCGAACAACTGCTGCTGCAGCTCGCGCTCGATGGCGAGAGCGGACTCGAACGGGAGATCCGCGCCCGACTGCACCGAGCGCTTGATCCGACCCACCGCACGGCTCGCCTTGTTCGGCGGGCAGAACTGCTCGGCGTAGGTCTGGATCTTGTCCATGAACTCCTGGGTGCTGGCCGCCTCCCAGATCTGGTTCACGAGGCCCAGCTCCTGCGCGGCCTCGAAGCCGAACACATCGCCGGTGACCATCAGCTCGATCGCCTTGCTCTTGTTGACGAGGCGGGCCAGGCGCTGCGTACCACCCGTGCCGGGCAGCACGCCGAGCGAGACTTCGGGCAGTCCCACCTTGCCGCCGCCCTTCTTGGCGATGCGGATGTCCGCCGCCATCGCGATCTCGAGGCCGCCGCCGACCGTGTGGCCGTTGAGCGCCGCGATGACCAGCTTCGGCGTGTGCTCGAGACGGTTCAGCGTCTCGTTGGCGTGCAGGCAGAAGTAGTACTTGAACGTCGGGTCCGCCGTCTTGAGCATGTTGATGTCGGCGCCGGCGCAGAAGAACTTGTCGCCCGAGCCGCGGATCACGATGACGTGAACGCTCTCGTCGAAGCGCGCCTTGAGGATCGCCTCGTCGATCTGCCGCATCATCTCGTGCGTGTAGCAGTTGCCGGGATCGAAGGTCAGCTCGAATGTCATCACGCCGTTCTTCACGGAGGTGTTGACGAGCGTCGCCTGGGTGGTGGTCATGGCGGTCTCCTATGGAAGGTGGGTCAGGACAGCGGCCCGTGCGGTCGTCAGAGGAGCCGCGGGACGTCAGATGGGATCAGCGCGCGAGTATAGGAAGCCACGACGGGCGCGGCAATGCCGGTGATTTGACGCCCGCCTGACTCGCCCGAACAGGAATTCCGTGGCCGAGCCGATCTTTTAATCGTATATTGCCGATGAACGATGAAGGAGGCTCCATGACCCCCGTGAAAACCGAGGAGCGCGGCTCGTTCACTCGTGCCGACGAGGAACTCGCCTCGCTCGCCAAAGCGCTCGCCCATCCCGCCCGCGTGAGCATCGTCCGCATGCTGGCGCACCGTGGTGAGTGCGTGTGCGGCGAGATCGTCGAAGTCATGCCGCTCGCGCAGGCAACTGTGTCGCAGCACTTGAAGGTGCTCAAGGACGCTGGGCTCATCCAGGGCGAGATCGATGGCCCGCGCGTCTGCTACTGCATCCACCCCGCCTCGATCGAGCGCCTGCAGCGGCTCGTCGCCTCCCTCCAGAAGGACTAGGAGCCCGCCATGACCGACGACATCCGCCTCACCCCCGCCCCGACGACCCGCGACTGCGGTTGCAGCACGGATTGCTGTTCCACACCCTCCACCGAGACGCTCTCCCCCTCCACCGACGTGCGGAGCGTGGTTCGCGAGAAGTACGGCGACATCGCCGAGGGCCGCGCCTCGGGCTGCGGTTGCGGCTGTGAGCCTGACGCCCAAGGCATGGACCGCGTGCTGTCGCAGCTCGGCTATTCCGACGAGCAGGCCAAGGCGATTCCCGAGGGGGCCAACCTCGGACTCGGCTGCGGCAATCCGATCGCACACGCTCGGCTCGAGGCGGGCGAGACGGTGCTCGATCTGGGCTCGGGTGCCGGACTCGACTGCTTCCTCGCCGCGCGTGCCGTGGGTGAGACCGGCCGCGTGCTGGGGGTGGACATGACGCCATCGATGCTGGAGCGCGCGCGCGCCCTTGGCTCGAAGCACGGCTTCCGCAACGTCGAGTTCCGACTCGGCGAGATCGAGCACCTGCCGGTCGAGAGCGCCACGGTCGACTGCATCCTCTCCAACTGCGTCGTCAATCTGTCGCCCGACAAGTCGAGCGTGTTCGCCGAGGCGTTCCGTGTGCTCAAGCCCGGTGGCCGGCTCGTCGTCTCGGATCTCGTGCTGACGCGCGCGCTCACCGAATCGCAGCAGCGCAACGTCGCGCTCTATGTGGGATGCGTCGCGGGTGCGGCGCAGCGCGACGACTATCTGCGACTGATCACGGCCGCGGGTTTCGCCGAGGTCGAGGTGCTCGAGGAGACACGCTACGAGATCGGGCAGGAGGGGCTCGCCGAGGGCAGTGAGGAACGCGACGCGTTCACAGCGGTCGTCTCGGTGAAGGTCCGGGGCCTCAAACCGCTGGCCTGAGTGGGTTCGGAAAGGGCCGAAGGGCCGACGCAGCGCCCAGCCCACGTCGATCCGGGGCTCATTTGCCTCGTCGGGGGATGGGCGTCTGTGTCACCCTTCTCCATTCCCTCACCCTCCGGAGGCTCCATGTTCCCCGACCGTCTGTTCATCCGCCGCTCTCTCGGCGGCCTCCTCCTCCTCGCCGGTGTCCTCTCGGCCGGCAGCGCGATCGCCAAGGGCACCCACAAGCGTCACCCGGCGCAGATCGCGGGCCGTGCCCCCGAGGCCACGCGCTTCGTCGGCAAGCAGGAGATCGGAATCGAGAGCGGCATCCCTCGCGCGCTGCACAGCGTGGAGTACCGCGTCACCGCGTCGGATCCCGAGACCATGGCGCGTCAGTACCTGAGCGAAAACGCTTCGAAACTGCGCTTCGATGATGCGGGCGCATCAGATCTGTTCGTGCGCGCGACGAGGCGCGGACTCGCCGGCACCACCGTGCGCTTCGAGCAGCGCGTCCGGGGTATCCCCGTGCTCGCTCCCGATGTCGCAGTCACCATCGACCCGACGAACAAGGTGACGTTCGTGATGAACGGGTATGAGCCGGGCCTGACGCTGGCGGAGGACAAGGCGACGGTCGCTTCTGACGTGGCCCTCTCGAGCGCGCTCGCCACGCTCGGCGTGGACCGCAAGCCGGCGTTCGAGAGCACGCGCCTGGTGGTGCTGCCCGAGGGCAAGACGGCGCGTCTCGTGTGGCAGGTGAAGGTTGTGCCGAGCGGCGAGCCGCACGGCGATTGGCACGTCCTCGTCGATGCCGCGACGGGCGAGATCGTGCAACTGGAGAACCGCGCGCTGCACGCGACCGGCACCGGTTTCGTGTTCGATCCCGATCCGCTGGGCGCCGCGCATGCCACGTACGGTCAGCCCGGCTTCAGCGACGGCGCCGATGCGACCACGCCCCAGCTCGACGCCGCGCGCTCGAGCCGCTCGCTGCTCGACATCACCGACATCGGCGGCGGCGTCTTCAAGCTGCAGGGCCCGTATGCGGTGATCGTCGATACCGAGTCGCCGTTCAAGGGCCTGTTCACGCAGGCGAGCACGACGTTCAACTTCAATCGATTCGATGACGCGTTCGAGGCGGTCAACTGCTACTACCACGTCGACCACTCGATGCGGCACATCGTGAACACGCTGGGCGTGCCGGTCACGCCCTACCAGTACGCGGGTGGCGTGCGCTTCGACCCGAGCGGCCTCTCGGGTGACGACAACTCGCACTACACGTCGTCGAACGGCGTCATCGCGTTCGGCGAAGGCGGCGTGGACGACGCCGAGGATGCCGATGTGGTCATCCACGAACTGGGCCATGGGCTGCACGACTGGCTCACCGCCGGCGGGCTGTCGCAGGTCAATGGGTTGAGCGAGGGGCTGGGCGACTACGTGTGCCAGTCCTACAGCCGCGGTCTCGGCCAGTGGGCCTCCAATGAGGCGCCGTATCACTGGACCTTCAGTTGGGACGGGCACAATGAGTTCTGGCCGGGTCGCATCACCAACTCGCCCGCGCTGTATCCGGGCGGCCTCGTGGGGCAGGTCCACTCCGATGGTCAGATCTGGGCGACGTGCCTGATGCGCATCTGGAACGCGATCGGCCGCAACCAGACCGACCGCGCCGTGTACGAGGGCATCGCGATGACCAACTCGTCCACCAACCAGAACAGCGCGGCGCAGGCCGTACTGCAGGCGGCCATCTCGATGAACTACAGCGGCGCGGAGATCGCGGCAATGGTGTCCGAGATGCAGGCGACGGGCTACAGCGTGAGCATCGGCGTCGACTACGTCTCGAACCAGCTCACCGATCTGTGCGAGAGCAACCCGGGCAACGTCAACGGCCTGCTCGAGCCGGGCGAGACCGCGACGATCGGCGTCACCGTGCGCGCGGCCTCGACCTCGCACACGGGTGTCTCGGGCACGCTGACGTCCTCCACCCCCGGAGTCACGATCCTCAATGGGTCCGCGTCCTGGCCGGATCTCGCACCCGGAGTCCCGACGGCGAACAGCGGCCTCCCGTTCCGGATCCGGCTCGACCCCTCGGTGGCCTGTCTGTCGACCGTGAACTTCCAGTTGTCGGTGACGACCAACCAGGGCGGCCCCTACGTCACCAACTTCAGCCGCCCGGTCGGGGCGACGCTCACGCCAAGTGGCCTGCCGCTCGCGATCCCGGATAACAACACGACGGGCGTGACGAGCACGCTTAACGTGGGCGCCAACGTCGTCCTGTCGGACGTCAACGTGCGCGTGCAGATCACGCACTCCTGGGTGGGCGATCTGTTCATCAAGTTGCGCAGCCCCGCGGGAACCGAGGTCACGCTGCTCGACCGCCCCGGCGTGCCAGCGTCCACGTTCGGGTGTGGCAATGACAACATGGATGTCACGTTCGATGGCTCGGGCGTGGTCAACCTGGAGACCCATTGCGCCGGCACGAATCCGTGGTACACGGGCGTCGCGCTGCCCGTCGGATCGCTCGCCGCGTTCAACGGCCAATCATCGCAGGGGGCGTGGGTGCTCACCGTGAGCGACCGGGCAGCGACCGATGTCGGGACGCTCACGTCGTGGCAACTCCTCACGACGCCCGCCCTCGCTGGGGCATGCGCGACCTGCAACGATGTGGTCGGCGTCCCGGTCTCGATCTCGCCCGGCGGACTCGCGCTCTCACAGAATCGCCCCACGCCGTTCTCGGGCAGCACGTCGATCGAGTTCCGCCTCGACCAGCCAGGACACGCCACGCTCGGCGTGTACGATGTGCGCGGTCGTCACGTCACGACACTGGTGGATGGCGAGTTCGCCTCCGGCCCGCGCACCGCGACGTGGAATGGAACCGACCGAGACGGGACGCGAGTCGCTCCGGGCCTTTACTTCTATCGCCTGAGCAGCGGCGGGCACTCGATCACCAGGCGGACGACGCTGGTGGAGTGAAGAAATGCTGAACAACATCGCCCCTGAGTGAACAAGTTCGAGGACGCCTCGGTGAACATCACCGGGGCGTTCTCAATTCGCGATCAGCGCCCAGCTTTCGTTCCTGACAGAAGCCGGACCTGTGGCATATTCCTCGGACCCTTCGCTCTCCCGGCGGAATTTCGTGTCGGGACGGTCGGTGCGCGAGACGCACGGCCGATCGAGGGGATCTGTTCTCCGTGTCCACCTTTGTCCCTCCCCTCGGCAACACTTCCCGAAGGGTCTCGGAGGTCGTCCGCATGTCCCCACACCGTACTCGGCTCACCCGCTCACTCGCGGCATTGCTCCTCGCCGCCGGAGTCCTGGCCTCGGCCACGGCTACCGCCAAGCATTCGCACCCTGCACCGAACGAGACGGCTCGGCAGACTGGCCGCCTCGCGGCGGAATCGGTCATCGACACCGACAAGCAGTCGACTGGCCTCTCGAGTGGCATTCCGCGCTCGCTCGCCAATGAGAACTACCGCGTCGCCCCGGCCAGCCCCGAGGCCATGGCACGGCAGTACCTCAGCGAGAATGCGTCCAAGCTGCGCCTCGATGATGCACGCCTCGGCGATCTATTCGTGTGCGCCATCCGCTCGACGCCGGCCGGCACCACGGTGCGCTTCGAGCAGCGCGTTAAGGGCATCCGCGTCGTGGCTCCCGATGTCGCGGTCACCATCGACCCCACGAACAAGGTGACGTTCGTGATGAACGGCTACGAGCCCGGCCTGTCGCTTGCCGACAGCCGCTCGTCGATCGACGAGGAGACGGCCAAGACCGCGGTGCTGACGCAACTCGGCGTCGTGGACAAGCCGGCGTACGAGAAGGTCGCCCTCGTCGTCATGCCGGACGGCAAGACCACGCGCCTCGCCTACGAAGTGCGCATCGTCACGAGCGCCACGCCGCATGGTGACTTCCAGGGCTTCGTCGATGCGACCACCGGCGAGGTGATCAGCATCGAGAACATCGCGCTGAGCATCAACGGCACCGGATTCGTGTTCGATTCCGATCCGCTCGGCACGGCACTGGCCACCTACGGCCAGCCCGGCTACACGGACAACGGGGATGCGACCTCACCGCAGCTCGACGCCGCTCGTTCCAGCCGTACGCTGCTCGACATCACGGACATCGGCGGCGGAGTCATGAAGCTGCAGGGCCCGTATGCGGTGATCGTCGACACCGAGGCGCCGCTCAAGGGCCTGTTCACACAGGCGAGCACGACGTTCAACTTCAATCGTTTCGACGACGCGTTCGAGGCGGTCAACGTCTACTACCACGTCGATCACATGATGCGGTACATCAACATCGTGCTCGGGATCGCCGTGACGCCGTTCCAGTACGCGGGCGGCGTGCGGTATGACCCCAGCGGTCTCTCGGGTGCCGACAACGCCCACTACACGCCGTCGAGCGGCGTCATCGCGTTCGGTGAGGGCGGCGTGGACGACGCCGAAGATGGCGGTGTGGTCATCCATGAGCTGGGTCACGGTCTGCACGACTGGCTCACCTCCGGCAGCCTGTCTCAGGTCAACGGGCTCTCCGAGGGAACCAGCGACTACATCGCCGCCTCGTACGCGCGCAGCCTGAACCAGTGGACGTCGGCCGACGCGCCCTATCAGTGGACGTTCCGCTGGGATGGCCACAACGAGTTCTGGGCGGGTCGAGTGACCAATTATTCAGCGCTCTACCCGGCGGGTCTCGTGGGACAGATCCACACCGACGGTCAGATCTGGGCGACCTGCCTGATGCGCATCTGGAACCTGATCGGCCGGAACAAGATGGACAAGGCCCTGTACGCCGGTTTGGCGATGACCAACTCGTCGACCAATCAGAACCAGGCGGCGCAGGCGGTGCTCCAGGCGGCGATCTCGATGGGTTACACGCCCGCCGAGTTGAACGCCATGGTCAACGAGATGCGCGCCACGGGCTACACGGTGAGCATCGGCGTCGACTACGTCTCGAACGCGATTGCCGATGAGTGCACCAGCCACCCGGGCAACATCAACGGCGTGCTGGAGCCGGGCGAGGCGGCGACGGTGAGCGTCATGCTGCGGGCTTCGTCGATCCCCCACACCGGTGTGAGCGCCGTCCTGACGAGCCTGACGCCCGGGATCACCGTCATCACCGGCTATGCGACGTGGCCGAATCTGGCATCCGGCGTTTCGACGCAGAGCAATGCTCCGCACTTCCGGATCCTGGTCGATCGCACGGTCGCCTGCCTCTCGACCGCGAACTTCCAGTTGACGGTGACGACCAATGAGGGCGGGCCGTTCATCTCCAACTTCAGCCGCCCGATCGGGTCCTCACTCACTCCGACCGGGCTGCCGCTGGCGATCACCGACAACTCCCCGGCCGGTGTGAACAGCTCGCTCAGCGTGCCGACGGCACAGATCCTCACCGACGTGAACGTGCGCGTGAGGATCAATCACACGTGGGTCGGCGACTTGAAGATCACGCTGACGAGCCCGATGGGCACGACGGTCACGTTGCTGGATCGCCCGGGCGTGCCGGCGAGCACGTTCGGCTGCAGCAACGACAACATGGACGTCACGTTCGACGACGCGGCGACGACGATCCTTGAGACGCACTGCGCCGGCACGAATCCCTGGTTCACCGGCTCGGGCAAGCCGTTCTCGCTGCTGTCGGCGTTCAACGGGCAGTCGTCGCTCGGCAACTGGGTGCTGAACGTGAGTGACCACGCGGGCTCCGACCTCGGAACCCTGACGTCGTGGGAACTCCTGACCGCACCGCCGCTGGCCGGTACGTGCAACGTCTGTGACGCCGTCGTCTCGACCCGCCTCGCGATGTTCGTGGCCGAGGACAAGGTCGAGGGCATCGAAGTGGCGTGGGAGTTCTCGGAGACGGACGAGGGTTCGACCGTGTCGCTCGAGCGCGCCTCGGCGCAGGTCGGTCCGTGGGAGCCGGTCGTGGCCGAGTACGCCACCAACGGCAGCCGCACGGCGGCACTCGATCGCTCGGTGCAGACCGATCAGACGTACTTCTACCGTCTGCGCATCAGCGAGCGGAACGGCAGCCAGAGCACGCTGGGCCTGATCGCGGCACGTCACGCGGCGGGCGGAAGCATCCGGACCACCGAGCTGCTCGGCGCAAGCCCGAACCCGGGTTCCAAGAACACGACGCTGGCATTCCGCCTCAGCCAGGCTGGATTCGTCCACCTGAGCGTGGTCGATGCGCAGGGCCGTCGCGTTCGCACGCTGCAAGATGGCGCGCTCGCCGTTGGTGAGCATGCCCGCTTCTGGGATGGCGCGGATGAGAACGGCAAGGCCACACCTGCCGGGATCTACTTCGGCGTCCTGCACACCTCGGAGGGTCGTCAGAGCTCGCGCTTCGTGCTCGTGCGCTGATCCGAACCTCGGCTCGCGCGAGCGAGCGGATGACACGGCGCCCCGGAGGCTCGACCTCCGGGGCGCCGTCGTCTATTCGAACCGGCGGGCGGCGGCCGAGGGTGCCGCATCAGCCGCTGCGGCCACAGGCGCGCAGAAGCGAGCCTCGCGCTTCTCGATGAACGCGGCGATGCCCTCGTCGCTGTCGGCGCTCGCCCAACAGGCCGCCTGTGCCAGTGACTCGGCCTCGAGCGTCTGCTCGAGCGTGCGGGAGGCCAAGCCCTGCAGGGTGCGCTTGGCGGCACGCACGCTGGTCACGGGTGAGACGGCGAGTCGACGCGCGTAGTTCCGCCACTCGGCATCGAACGAGTCAGCAGGCCACAGCCGCTCGACCAGCCCGAGGCGAAGCGCTTCGTCGGCGCCGATCAACTCACCGGTCCATGCGAGGTCCAGCGCCTTGCCGAGGCCCACGAGCCTCGGCAGGTGGTGCGCACCGCCCCAGTCGAGGTGGAGTCCGATGCGCACGAACGTCTCGCCGAATCGTGCGGCGGCCGACACCAGCCGCACGTCACAGGCGAGCGCCAGACTGCAGCCGGCGCCGGCCGCGACGCCGTTCACGGCGGCGAGCGTCGGGATCGGCAGCGCGGCCAGCCTCGTGACGATGTCCCGCCCCGCATCCACCAGCGGCGCGAGACCCTCATAAGCCGCACCTTGCTGCTTCAGCGACACCATGTGCGCCACGTCGCCACCCGAGCAGAAGCCTTTGCCCGCGCCGGTGATCACCAACACGCGCGCCTCGGGAGAGGCGGCGACCCGGTCGAGTGCACGGACCATCCGCTCGCGCATGTCGCCGGCGAATGCGTTGAGCTTGTCGGGGCGATTCAGGGTGAGGACGGCGACGCCCTCGTCGATCGACAGGAGGATGGTCTCGGACATGCGGACTCCCTTTCGGGAACAGGGGGTGCGACGGCTGCCGGCTCGCGCGGTGGAACTACAGACGCTCGATCAGCATGGCCATGCCCTGGCCGCCGCTGACGCACAGCGTCGCGACACCGTAGCGGCCACCCGTGCGCTTCAGTTCGTGCACCAGCGACACGATGATCCGGGTGCCGCTGCAACCGGTCGGGTGGCCGAGCGAGACGCCTCCCCCGTTCGCATTGAGCCGTTCGGGATCCATCTGGAGCTCGCGATCGCACGCGATGACCTGCGAGGCGAACGCCTCGTTCAGCTCGATCAGGTCGATGGCATCGAGCGACAACTGGTGTCGCTCGAGCAGGCGGCGCACGGCGGGGACGGGCGACAGGCCCATGCGGGCCGGATCGACGCCCACGCTCACGGTGCCGAGCAGCGCGGCGATGGGCGTGGCGCCGTGACGGCTGGCCGCCGCCTCGCTCATCACCACCAGTGCGGCGGCGCCATCGGTGATCGCGCTCGCGTTGCCGGCGGTGATGCTGCCATCCTTGCGGAACACGGGCCGCAGCTTGGCCAGGGACGCCACATTCGCATCGCGCCGGATGTGCTCGTCCTGCTCGACCACCGCCGCTCGCTTGCCCTCGCCGACGGCGACGGGCACGAGCTGGTCCGCGAAACGACCCTCGTCCCATGCACGCGCGGCGCGCAAGTGACTCCGCACGGCGTAGGCGTCCTGCTCCTCGCGCGAGATGGCGAAGTCCGTCACCAGCGTCTCACTGGTCTCACCCATCACCTGATCGCACAGCGGGCACAGATAGCCGTCTCGGTACATCGCATCCACGAGCGACTGATCACCCAACTTGCGACCCCAGCGCACGTCGGTTGCGAGGAACGGGATGCTCGACATGTGCTCGCTGCCGCCGGCCAGCACGACATCGGCATCGCCGGTGCGAATCGAGCGCGCGGCGTCGAGCACCGCCTGCATACCCGAGGCGCATGCCTTGTTGATGGTGTGAGCAGGAACCGCGTCGGCGAGCCCGGCGCGGCGCACGACCTGCCTCGCCAGATTCGGGCCATTGCCAGCCTGGCGCGCGTGGCCGAACACGACCTCCTGCACGGCATCGGCCGGCACGCCGGCTCTTGCGATGGCGGCAGCTGCCGCGACGCCGCCGAGGTGTGCGGCACTGGATGCAGCGAGTGCGCCTCCGAAATCCCCGATGGGGGTGCGGACGGCGCCCGCAATCAACACTCGGGACACGGGGAACTCCTCAGCAGAAGGGAGAGGACGAGCGGATCACTCGGAATCGGATTCGGGATCGCTATCGGGCGCCGGAGGACGACGCGTCTCGTCACGAGGCGGACCGCTCGCGGCGGGACCGCGGCCATCCGTTGCGCGCGGCGGCGTGAAGGGCGCGCGTGGCCCCTGCCCGGGCCCGCTCGCACGCGGACCACTCGGAGCTGAACGTGGCCCGGAGAACCCCGGGCGATCCGGCCGAGGCCCGGAGAAGCCGGGACGATCGGGGCGCTGCCCGGAGAAACCGGGACGATCCGGGCGAGGCGCGGAGAAGCCAGGACGATCGGGGCGCGGCCCGGAGAAACCGGGACGATCGGGGCGAGGACCCGAGAAGCCGGGGCGATCCGGGCGAGGACCCGAGAAGCCGCCCGGGCGAGGCCCGAACGAGGGACCGGTTCGCGGAAGCGTCGGCAGATCGCCGCCCTTCGCATCATCGCGCCCCTTCGAGAGCTGCTCGAATCCTTTGGTCGGCACGCGCTCGACGCGTCGCTTCACCAGCTTGCGCGACCCGAAACCTGGCCGCTGACTGTTCTCACCGGGATCGAGGCTGCGACGGACACCCGACGAATACGGCGAGCCGTCCTCATCGTACTCGGCTGCCAGCTCCTCTTCGCGACCGAGCGCGGCGCCGGGGCCGCGGAGCAGGACGAACCAGCCATCGGGGTCCTCGACCTCGGCCAGACGTCCGAGCTCCTCATCCATGGGCGCGGTGATGAACGTGACCCCTCGCTCGCGGAGCTCCTCGGCCCACTTGTCGAGATCATCGTCGCTCAGCGCGAAGGCGACGCGCTGCTCGGGGGGCAGCGTGATCCCGAGCTTGTCCTCCTCGTCATGGAGCAGCAGTCGGCAATCTCCGCTCTCCATCTCGAGGAACGCGCCGGTGTCATCCGCCACCTTCAAGCCGAGATGATCGCGATAGAAGTGGCCGCTGCGAGAGAGGTCGGCGCTGTTGATGATCACGTGCGAGAGGAACGGCCACCGGCCGGGTGAGGCCGGGAGTTCCTCGATGAGCCGGATCGTCGTGCCATCGGGATCGTTGACCACCGCCTCGCCAGCGCCCGACACATGGGCGACTTCGACTCCTCGGCCGCGAATCACCTCGACGCGCGCTTCAAGGCCGCGCACGGCGATCACCAATTGGATCCCGGCCTTGTCCGCCGGGCGCAGCGTGAGCGCTGCGCCGCGAGTCGCGAACGTGTCCGGATCGTCGCCAACGGTCAGCCCGAGTCGCGCGCCGTACCAGGCGCGCTGCCGGTCTGCATCCGTGGTGAGGAGAACGATCGCGTGAAGTCGGCCCATAGCCCGCTCAGACTACTCCAGATTCAGGTAGACGCTCTTGACCTGTGTGACGTCGGCGAGGCAGTCCGGCCCAAGGTCGCGGCCGAATCCCGACTGCTTGTAGCCGCCGAACGGCATCGCAGGATCATAGAAATTATACATATTCACCCACACCGTCCCGGCCCGCAGGGCGCGCGAGACCCGGTGCGCCTTCTTGATATCCGACGTCCAGACGCCGGAGGCGAGGCCATAGGGCGAGTCGTTCGCTTTGCCGACGGCGTCCTCCACGGAGTCGAACGGGATCACCGACAGCACCGGCCCGAAGATCTCCTCCTGCGCGACCGTCATCGCATTATCCACATTCGCGAGCACCGTCGCCTGCACGAAGAAGCCCTTGCCGTTGACCGGCTGGCGCTGTCCACCGGCGGCCAACCGGGCGCCCTCCGCGACGCCCTTCTCGACGTAGCTGAGCACCGACTCCATCTGCTTCTGCGAAACGATCGAGCCGAGTCGGGTCTTCATGTCGAGCGGGTCGCCCGGCACCAATTTCTTGGCGCGATCTGCGAGCTTGGCGACGAAGTCGTCGTAGATGGAGCGCTCGACGAGTGCGCGCGATCCGGCGGCGCAGACCTCGCCCTTGCCGTAGAAGATCCCCATCGTCACGCCCTTCACCGCGGCGTCGAGATCCGCATCGGCGAACACGATGTTCGGCGACTTGCCGCCGAGTTCGAGCGTGACCTTCTTCACCTGATCGGCAGCCGTGCGCATGATGTGCTGCCCGACCGCCGTCGAGCCCGTGAAGCTGATCTTGTCGACCAGCGGATGGCGCACCAGCGCCTCACCCGCGACCGAGCCCTTGCCCGAGAGGATGTTGAGCACGCCGGGCGGCAGTCCCGCTTCGAGCGCCAGCTCGCCGATCCGCAGCGCGGTCAGCGGCGTCAGTTCGGCTGGCTTGATCACCATGGTGTTGCCCGCGGCAAGCGCCGGAGCGGCCTTCCAGCCCACCATGATCATCGGGAAGTTCCACGGGATGATCGCGCCGATCACACCGATCGGCTCGCGCAGTGTGTAGGTGGCCCACGCCGGATTCACCGCAGTCGTGTCGCCGGTGATCTTGGTCGCCCAGCCCGCGAAGTAATGGAACGAGCGCGCCACCATGTCGATGTCGACGTGACGCGACTCCAGGATCGGCTTGCCGTTGTCCAGCGTCTCGAGGCGCGCCAGTTCATCGGCGTTCGCCAGCACCAGATCGCCGATCTTCCACAGGATGCGCGCGCGGTCGATCGCCTTCATCCGCGACCACGGGCCCTCATCGAACGCCCGGCGCGCGGCGCGCACGGCGCGATCGACGTCCTCGGCTCCGGCCTCCGCGACCTGTGTGATGGCCTCCTCCGTCGCCGGGTTGGACGTGGTGTACGTCACGCCGGAAGCGGCATCCACGGCCTCGCCGTCGATGATGAGTTTCCCCGGGCGCACCTTGGTGAGCGTCTCGGACATGGAGGTCTCCTCTAGGCCCCGATTCGGGCGTCTTTGATGTGTTTGGCGTGCAACCGATCGTGCGGTGGCAGGGCGAGCAGCATGCGCCCGAACGAATGGGCGTCACTCCAACGCTCCTCGGGTTCACCGGGAACAGCCAGCACGCGGGTCATCAAGCGATCTCGTGTCGTCTGCATCAGGCGAAGCGCCTCGTCCCACGAGTGCGAGCGAAGCGGTGCCAAATGCTCCTCGTTGATACCGGCCATGCGATCGTGGTCGATGCCGGCCCACGACACGTCAGCACCGGCGAGTACCTCATCGAACTCCTCGAGTCGCACGCGATCGCGCACGGCCAAGTGCAGCACCATCTCGCGAAGCGTCCACTTGCCGGGCCCGAGCGGTCGCTCGGCCGATCCCGGCGCGACGCCCTGGATCGCCCCCTGCACCGCGACCCGCGCGCGTTGCAGTTCGAAGAGCACCAGTTCCCGCGGCGCTGCCCCGGTCCGCTGCAGCGTGAACGCCGGCTCGAAACCGGCGGCGGCAGCTCGCTTCCTGGGGGCGCGCGGCGACATGCGGCTGGGACTCCTCGGATGGACCTCGATCACTTCGCCTGGGAATAGTCGTACACGCCGCGACCGGACTTGCGGCCCAACCGGCCCGCCGCGACGTACTGCTCGAGCAGCGGGCACGGGCGGAACTTCTCGCCCAGTGAGCGCTGCAGGAATCTCAGGATGCTGAGCCGTGTGTCGAGTCCGACGAGGTCCACCAGCTCGAACGGCCCCATCGGATGGTTGAGTCCGAGCTTCAGCGCCTTGTCGATGTCCTCAGCACTCGCGACGCCCTCTTGCAGCATGTAGAAGGCCTCGTTCCCGATCATCGCGTTGATGCGGCTGGTGACGAACCCCGGCGACTCGCGCACGGTGACGCAGTCCTTACCCATGCGCACACCGACCGCCTCGCAGGCCGCCAACGTGGCGTCGGAGGTCTCGAGCGCTCGCACGAGCTCGAGCAGCTTCATGCGATGCACGGGGTTGAAGAAGTGCATGCCCACGACCTGGGAGGCGCGATTCGTCGCGGCGGCCATCTCGGTGATGGACAGAGACGACGTGTTACTGGCGAGGATCGCGTGCGGCGGGGCGATGGAGTCGAGCTGCGCGAAGAGCTCGATCTTCAGCTCGATCCGCTCGGGCACGGCCTCGATGACCAGGTCCGCGCTGGCGGCCGCGCTCTCGAGCTCGCGAACGGTCTCGAGGTTCTTGCGTGCGGCGACGGCATCCGCGTCGGCCACCTTGCCGAGCGCGACGCCCTTCTCGAGGATGGCGCCGATCTCACTGGAGGCACGCGACAACTGCTCCTCGGAGGTGTCCTGCAGGAGCGTCCGATAGCCGCCGAGCGCCGAGACATAGGCGACGCCACGGCCCATCAGTCCTGCTCCGAGGACCGCGATGGTGCGAATGCTCACTCGCGCTCCTCGAATCGACGCACCGCTCGCCACAGGAGCGGGAAGACACCCGCCGCGATGGCCGACTTGATGAGATCGCCCGGGATGAACGGAAGCAACCCGGTCTGCAGCACCTGCCCGGCGGGGACGAAGCGTGACAGCTGCGCCAGGCCCATCGCGAAAATGACCGTGCCGCCCGCGAGCATCGCGAGGAACATGGTGAAGGGACGGCGATCCCAGGCGCGCTCAGCCAGGATGCCCGTGGCGAATGCGGCGAACGGGAACGCGATCAGGTAGCCGCCGCTGGGTCCCACCAAGTGGAGGAAGCCCGAGGCGCCGCCCGAGAAGACGGGCAGCCCGGCGCAGCCCTCGAGCAGATAGAGCATCTGCGCGAGGAACGCGCGCTGTGCGCCGAGCACGATGCCGGTGAGCAGCACGGCGAAGGTCTGGCCGGTGATCGGGATGGGCGTCCACGGGAGACGGATCTCGGCCTGTGCGGCGAGAGCGGTCACGAGACTCGCCAGCACGATGAGCGTCACCTGCATCAACGCGTTGCCACGCGGAGCGGCGACGTCGGCCAGCGTCAGGGTACGGGCCTGCGACATGGTGTCCTCGATGAAATCAGGATGGAATGGGCACGCCGCATCGCCCGGGAAGGGCGACACGCGTGCACGGCCACTGCCCAAGATAGCCGCGAGCCGACCCATCGTCCAAACTGCGGGGAGGGCCCGCCTCGCAGCCGCGAAGGCTCAGCGATAGTGGGACTTGAGCGTTCCCCAACTGCGTGGACGAGTGCTCACGACCGCATCGCACGGCACACAGCCGGTGAGCTGGATCGTGTAGGGCGTGAACGTGGCTCCGGGAGCCTGGGGTGCCCAGCTGGTGATCGGACCGGGAGCGCCGGTTCCGTTGGGAGCCCGCTCCGCCTGCACCGGCCCCGCGGACCAGATCGGCTGCCCCAGCCAGTTGCGCGCGTCGGCTCCATCGGCGCTGATCCCGAGCAGGTAGGAACCGATCCCGGGTTTGAACGCACCCGAGACCGTCGTGAATCCGCCGACGCAGCCGTCATGGTGCGACAGGCCAAGTCCGGTGGTGCTGAACAACCAGAGATCGAGCCCGGGGATGCCGCTGCAGAGCAGGTTGGCGAAGAAGAGTCCCTGGTCCACGACGCGCACACAGAACAGGTCGCGATCCGACGTGTTGTCGATCGTGCCGGAGATCGCGGTCAGCGCCCCGACGCCGATCGTGGCCTGGTGCCCGGCTGGAAGTTCGCCGGCATCGCCGTTCTCGAACCAAACGACCGCCGAGGCGGGCGAGGCGGTGCACAGCAGCAGGGCGAGCAGGATGTTCAAGGGGGTGGCAAAGCGCATGGGTGACCTCCGGCGGGGATCAGGCTCGTGAGCACCGCCCGCGACCTCCGGGCGATGCCGAATCGGGAGTCTACTGGCTCCGGGGCCTTGGGAACATGGGGTTTCCGCGCGTCGTTGACCCCCGCTCCCGGCCTGTCTAGCTTGCCTTGAACCGATTTCGAACCCCTTCCCTCGCGATGGAGTCCTGATGGTCGACCGCATTCGCATCGCCAATGCCGGCGGGTACTGGGGCGATGACCTCGCCCAGATCAGGTTGCAGATGGAGCGGGGTCCCGTGGACTTCGTGACGCTCGACTACCTCGCCGAGATCACCATGTCGATCATGCAGAAGCAGCGCGCCCGCGACCCCAAGGCGGGCTACGCGCGCGATTTCATCCCCCAGATCGAGGAGTCGCTCGACCTCATCCTCGAGCGGGGCGTGCGGGTGATCAGCAATCCCGGCGGCGTGAATCCGCTGGCCTGCCGCGACGCGCTCATCGCCATGGCCGAGCGCCGCGGGCGATCGCTCGAAGTGGCCGCGGTCCTGGGCGACGACCTCATGGACCGGCTCGACGAGCTGACGGCGCAGGGCGTCTCGCTCGATGACATGGACACCGGCGCGTCGTTCGCGAGCGTGCGCGAGCGCGTCTCGAGCGCGAACGCGTACTACGGAGCCTGGCCGGTCGTCGAGGCACTCGGAACCGGAGCGCAGATCGTGGTGACCGGCCGCTGCACCGATACCGGCATCACGCTGGCGCCGATGATCCACTCGTTCGGGTGGGCACCTGACGACTGGGATCGTCTCGCCAGTGGCATCGTGGCCGGGCACATCATCGAGTGTGGCGCGCAGTCGACGGGTGGCAACTTCACAGACTGGCGCACGATCGGCGGCTTCCCCAGCATCGGCTATCCGATCGTCGAGGTCTCTGCCGACGGCTCGTTCATCGTCACCAAACACGCCCGCACCGGCGGCGCGGTCACGATGCGGACCGTGAAGGAGCAATTGCTCTACGAGATGGGCGATCCGCGCAGCTACATCACGCCCGATGTGGTCGCCGACTTCGCCACCATCCGCCTCGAGCAGTTGGGGCGCGACCGCGTGCGAGTCTGGGGCGTGCGTGGCCGGCCGGCGCCGCCGTCGCTCAAGGTGAGCGCGGCGCACACGGACGGCTACAAGGCGAGCGGCACGTTGATCATCTCGGCGCCGGACGCCGCCGAGAAGGCGAGGGCGTTCGCTCGGCTCTTCTGGAAGCGCCTCGGCATCACGTACGAGGCCTGCCACACCGAACTGATCGGTCACTCGGCGTGTTGGGGACCGCTCGCCGGCGACATCGACGTGCCCGAGGTGCTGCTGCGTCTCTCGGTGCGCGATCACGATCGCGCGAAGATCGAATCGTTCTCGCGCATGGTGCCCGCAGTCATCCTGTCGGGCCCTCCCGGCGTCGCCGTGACCGGAGGCCGGCCGCAGGCGCAGGAGGTGATGGCGTACTGGCCCGCGCTGGTGCCACGCGACCTCGTCAAGCCGCGCATGATCACGGCGCAGGGCGAGGCCGCCCTCGAGTGGCCGACGCCACTGTTGCCGGCGCAGAAGCCGGCCACCCTTGCGAGAGCGGAGTGGCCCAAGGCGAAGGGGCCCGCCGGCACGACGCTCGTCCGTCTCTCCGAACTGGCGCACGCGAGAAGTGGCGACAAGGGCGACACCGCCAACATCGGCGTGATCGCGCGCAGCCCGGAGATCTACCCCTGGTTGGTCAAGACGCTCACGGCGAAGGTGGTGAAGACGCGCTTCAAGGGCATCTGCCTCGGCAAGGTGGAGCGGCACGAGGTCGCGAACCTGGGCGCACTCAACTTCCTCCTGCACGAATCGCTCGGCGGCGGCGGCACCGTGAGCCTGCGCATCGACGCTCAGGGCAAGACGCTCTCGCACGCGCTGCTCGCGATGGAGGTGAAGGCCCCTCGCGCGCTGATCGCGGCCGCTCGCAAAGCGGACAAGGCGGCGGATCCTTCGGCGGCGAAGGGCAAGTCCGCCGCCCGGAAGAAGGCCGCCGCCGGCGGAAAGCGCCGCTAGAAGACTCCCCTCCCGGCCTCCGGTGCACTCGCAGCGCAGCGATAACTCGCTGTGCTGCTTTTATTTAAGTTGAAATTCCGACCAATCGAGCAGGTGATCCTGAAACTTCCCCTCCGATTCTTTCGTACTTGTGCCGAGTGATTCCACAGTGATATCACTTCGATACCACCCGAAAAGGAGGGGTGCTCCGATGATCCTCGAGAAGCAGGCTTCTTCGTCCAACGGGCTCTTCATGCTGGTCGTTCTCATCGCCGTCAGCCTGGCCAGTATCTACGGCATCGTCCTCGGCGCGCGCATGGACTCCGCCATGCTCGCCGTGGCCTCGGTGCTCGTGTTGGTGGCGGGCTGCATCGGGTTCAACGGGCTCTTCATCGTCGAGCCCAACATCTCGATCGTCCTCATCCTGTTCGGCGACTACATCGGCAGCGAGCGCCGCTCGGGCTTCTGGTGGACGAACCCCTTCGCCACCAAGCGCAAGCTGTCGCTCCGGGTCCGGAACTTCGAGAGCAACAAGCTCAAGGTGAACGATCACGACGGCAACCCGATCGAGATCGCCGCGGTCGTCGTGTGGCGCGTCGTGGACTCGGCCGAGGCCATGTTCGAGGTCGACGACTACAACAACTTCATCCACGTGCAGAGCGAGGCGGCGCTGCGCAACCTGGCCACGTCGCATCCGTACGACGCGCACGAGGACGATCAGATGTCGCTGCGTGGCAATACCGGCGAAGTGGCCGCGGATCTGAAGAAGGAGATCCAGGGCCGTCTGCAGAAAGCCGGCGTCGAGGTGATCGAGGCACGCATCAGTCACCTGGCCTATGCGGCCGAGATCGCGAGCGCGATGCTGCGGCGTCAGCAAGCGAGCGCGGTGATCTCGGCGCGATCCAAGATCGTCGAGGGCGCGGTCACGATGGTGCAGATGGCGCTCGAGGAACTGAGCAAACGAGACGTCGTGCACCTGGACGAGGAGCGCAAGGCGGCCATGGTGAGTAATCTGCTCGTCGTGCTCTGCAGCGAGAGCGAGACGCAGCCCATCATCAACACCGGCACGTTGTATCAGTGATGCGACCGCGAGGCGGGGTCCTGCGGACGAGAGGGGCGCAGCATGGCTGAGCGCAAGCCCTTCCTGCTCCGCATGGACCCCGCCGTGCTCGCCGCCCTGCAGCGCTGGGCCGCCGAGGATCTGCGCAGCCTGAACGGGCAGATCGAGTTCGTGCTGCGCCGCGCCCTGAGCGATCAGGGCCGGATGAGCGAGGGCGGAGTAGCCGACGCACGCGAGGACGATCCACCCACGACTTGAGCCGACAGAGAACGGAAGTGGACGGCGAGTGCACAGAGGTGCAGTATCGGCCCTTCGGTCGCGCACCGGACATCCCCGCGGACCTGCGTGGCCGAGAGTCCTCTAGCCTCAGGAGATCACGATGAACAAGGCCTCATTCCACGCCGACTGGACCATGATGCGACTCCGCCACGGCATGGCGCTCCGACTGATCGAGATGCTGCCCGCCGACAAGCTGGACTCGAACCCCATCGCCAACATGCGGACGCCCAAGGAACTCGTGGCGCACATGTATGCGTTCATGAAGCTCGCGCCCGAAGGCGTACTCGCCGGCAAGCTCGGCGACTCACCCAAGGAGACCGAGATCGCCAAGACCATCCCGACTCGTGATGCGCTGCTCGCCTACGCCAAGCAGTCCTGGGTCGATGCCGATGCCGCGGTCCACAAACTGACCGACGCGCACTTCGCCGCCATGGTCCCGACGCCGTGGGGCAAGCCGTTCCCGGGCGCGATGATCATGGGCTTCGTCGGCGATGAATTCCTGCATCACCGTGGCCAGCTTTACGCCTACGCCCGCGCGCTCGGTGTGGAGCCCCCGATGATGTGGGACTTCGAGCACAACGCGCCGGAGTTCCAGATGTCGGCGACAGCCTCGAGCTGAAGCGGCTCGAATCGGAAGAATGGAAACGG
>JAYWEM010000101.1:0-9109 GCA_043779265.1 bacterium
GCCAACGTGCCCGAGACCACGCCCGAGTGCCGGCGGTTCGCCAACAACGTCGCCGGGCCCACGCTGCTCACCTGGTCCTCCGACTCGCTGGTCGTGAAGGGCCGCTTCACCTACCGCGACACCGGCTACGTGCGGGCGGGAGCGCCGGTGGGCTCGCAGGGATTCGCGATCCATCCGCTCCGCGGCGCCACCGTGCGCATCATGGACCGCAACACCGGCTCGCCCGACCGCCTCCTCGGCACCACCTGCACCGACGACAACGGCGAGTTCGCGCTGGCGCTCGCCAGCCGCCACGACCCCGAGGAGGGGCCCATCGACGAGCCGCAGCATGTGGTGGACGTCTATGCGCGCGTGCTGTTGGTCGCCGACCCCGTCTGCGCCACGATCCCGGCCGTGAAGGTGGTGGAGGACGCGCGCGGCTTCCGCCTCGCCTTCTTGCAGCCCGCCCGTAACGCGCGTGCATTCCGCCACTTTGATCATCAAGCCGCCGCGCGGCTGGGCCGATACACCCAGCGGCAGGCATCCGACCCCGTGCTTCAGGCCCCTCAGCCGAGCGTCGGGTGGCACATCCCGCACCTACCCTTCTCCATGCCGCACGGAGCCTGGCCATGGCACCCGCACGCCGTCCTCATCGGTGTGGGGGAACGTCGTGCAGACCCACCAGGGAGGTTCCGGCGATGTATCGCATCCAAGCACGTGTCCTCGTGCTGCTTCTGGCGCTGGCGAGCTTCACCGCTCCGGCGCAGGCGCAGTCGAAGAACGCCGTCACTGTGGCGCTCGAAGCGCAGAAGGTGACGCAGGAGAAGGGCCGCGAGGTCCTCGTCAGTGCACTCGAGGCCAAACCCGGCGAGGTGATCGAGTATCGCGCCACCTACACCAATCGTGGCACCGAGCCGGTGCGCGAGGTGTGGGCGACGCTCCCCATCCCCGCAGGTCTCGAGTTCATGCCGCCCTCGGCTGCCCCGGCCAAGCTGCTCGCGAGTCTCGACGGTAAGGCGTACGCGCCGACGCCGCTGATGCGCCGCGAGCAGACGCCCGCGGGCATCGAGGTGCTGCGTGAGGTCCCGGCGAGCGAATACCGATTCCTGCGCTGGTCGCTGGGCACCATGCCTGCGAAGCAGTCGCGCACGGTCTCGGCGCGCGCACGGGTGGCCCCGGTGGCGGTCGCAGCCGCGATCCGCTGACCGCTGACGTGTCGCACGCCTGAAGCGCGCCCCGCGTGGGCGCTCACGCGCGTGCACCCCTCGACTCGATGATTCGGTCCACACCCACCCCTCGGAGTGTGTCCATGTTCCGCATGCAGTCCGCCGGCTCGTTCCGGCATCGTTCGCGTCTCCGCACCGGCTTCCTCGCCGTCGCGGTGGTCGCACTCGGCTGGTGTGGCGCGGCCTTCGCCGCTCCTCCCGCCGGCACGCCGATCGGCAATCAGGCGACGGCCACGTACCTCGACGCCACGTCCACGCTCTACAGCGTGACCTCGAATCCGGTCACCACGATCGTCCAGCAGGTGGCGAGCTTCACGCTCACCGCCAACGGAATCCGCACGGCGGCGCCGGGCGGCTCGGTCGCCTTCCCGCACGTCCTGACCAACACGGGTAACGGCATCGACGTGTTCCCGCTGACGCTCGTCAATCTCGGCGGCGACAACTTCGACCTGACCGGCCTCTCGATCTACGAGGACGCCGACGGCAACGGAGTCGCCGACAACTTCACACCGGTCCTCACCACGACGCCGTTGAACCCGGGGCAGTCGTACCGATTCGTCGTCCAGGGATCGGTCCCGGGCGTGCAGATCGCGGGCGACATCGCACGGGCGCGCGTATCAGCCATCAGCACGTTCGATGGTGCGCAGACGGCGTTCAATGATGACGAGGTCACCGTCACCGGCAACGCGGTGATGAGTGTGACCAAGGGCATCAACCTCCCGAGCGGCGCCACGCCGAGCGGCCCCTACACCTACACGCTGAGCTATACCAACGCGGGCAATGCCACCGCTGCCGCAATCCGCCTGACGGACATGGTCCCGGCCGGCATGACGTTCGTGCCCGGCTCCGGCCGCTGGAGCGTGACGGGCGCCACGGCGCTCACCGATGCTGACTCGAGCGATGCGCAGGGCGTCTCGCCGAGCACGGTGCGGTTCGACTTCAACGTCGCCACGCCCGGCGCCGTGACCGCACGCCTCAACCAGGTGCCGCCCGGCCAGTCGGGAACGGTGACGTTCCAGGTCAACGTCAATGCGGGCCTCGCGCCGCAGACCATCAACAACTCGGCGCGCTACGCCTTCAACGATGGCGTGGTGAACGTCGGGCCGTTCTTCACCAACGTCGCGCCGTTCACGGTGACGCAGGCGGTCAATGCCACGTTCACCGGTCAGACGGTGGCGAGCGCGCTGCAGGGCTCGACGCTGAGCTTCACCAACACGCTCAGCAACCTCGGCAACGGCATCGACACGTTCGACATCACGTTCAACAACCTGTCGTTCCCGGCCGGCACGTCGTTCCAGCTCTACCAGTCCGACGGTGTCACGCCGCTGATCGACTCGAACGGCAACTCGATCCCGGATACCGGCCCCCTGGCCGCGGGTGCGAGCTACAACGTCGTGCTGCGCACCACGCTGCCGCCGACGGCGACGGGTGGCCCGTTCCAGGTGCAGAAGACCGCGCGGTCGCAGGCCAGCCCTGTCTTCGCCGTGACGGCCACCGATCAGTTGACGGCGATCGTCGGCAACACGGTCGACCTCACGAATGACGCGCCGCTGCCGGGCGCGCCGGGCGCGGGCCCGGGTCCCGAAGTGCCGTTCGTCATCCGCAACACGACGAACCCGGGCACGACCACGCGCTTCACGCTGTACGTCAACAACACGAGCGGTCAGGCAGACAACTTCAACATGGCCGCCAGCACCGATCCGAGCTTCGCCGCGCTGACGCTGCCGGCCGGTTGGTCGGTCGTGTTCCGCAACTCGCTGAATGCCGTCATCACCAACACCGGCGGCATCGTCGCGGGCGGCGCCACGCTCGTCTACGCCGATGTGAGCGTGCCGGCCAACCAGATCGCCGGGAACGTCGAGCTCTACTTCCGCTCGCTCTCCCCGGTCTCGGGTTCGTCCGACCGCATCCACGACCAGGTCGGCGTCAACGTCGTGCGCAGCATGACGCTCGTGCCGAACAACAACGCCCAGGTCATTCCGGGCGGGTTCGTGGTGTACGCGCACCTGCTGAGCAACACTGGCAACGTCTCCGAAGGCGATGGCGTCGGCAGCTTCGTCGCCCTCTCGCTGGCGGACAATCAGGCCGGCTGGAGCTCGGCGATCTACTGGGACACGAACCTGTCGGGCGTGTTCGACGCCGGTGACCTGGCGATCGGCGACCTGACGGCGATCGGCGGGCTCGCGCCGGGAACCAACGTGCGCCTGTTCGTGCAGGTGTTCGCCCCTCCGGGAGCACCGTTCGGCCAGATCAACACGACCACGGTCAGCGCCACCACCAGCAACCTCGGGTTCTCGAGCCCGGTGCCGGCGGTTGGCATCGCGACGGATGCGACCGAGGTCATCAACGGCCAGCTGACGATCTCCAAGCAGCAGTCGCTCGATGCCGATTGCAACGGCACGGAGGATGCAGCGTTCACCACGCTCAACCTCACGACCGGTGCGATCCCGGGCGCCTGCATCCGTTACGAGATCACGGTGACCAACATCGGCACCACGCCGGTGACGAGCGTCATCATCAATGACACCACGCCGGCCAATACGACGGCATGGAACTCGGCCAGTGCATTCGCCTCGCAGGGCAGCGTGATCGTGCCTGCGGACGGTGCAGCGGGTCCGGTGACCGCGAGCCTCGGCGCGCTGGCCCCCGGAGCCTCGGCCGTCATCCGGTTCAACGTCCGCATCGTGTTCCCCTGATCCAACCCGCGCGGCGGAGGGGAGGGATCCCCTCCGCCGCCTGAGCGGGTCGTCCGGACGCTCGGAGGACCTGCCGCACCCGGCTCGGTGTGCGGGGGAGGACGGGACCCTGGCCCTTCCCCCACGTCACACGGGCGATGGATGGACTCATGCGCGAGGCCCGGACGACCGACAGTCGTCGCAAGGAAGCCCCTGCACGCTCACGCGTGCGGGTGGCGGGCCTCGTGCTGGGCTCCGCGCTGCTGCTTGGCGCTTGTTTCCATACGCGCGCGCACGCGGCTCCGCCTGCCGGCACGCCGATCGTAAGCATCGCGACGGCGACCGCGATCGAATCGGGCTCGGGCGCGACGATCTCCGCCACGAGCAACCCGGTCACGGCGATCGTCCAGCCGCTCGAACAACTCGCGGTCGGCCCCAATCGGATGCTGCTCGCATCGCCCGGCAGTTCCGTGCTGTTCGCGCATCGCGTGCACAACGCCGGCAATGACGTGGCGATCGTCCAACTCGACGCCATCGACCTGCCCGGCGACGGCTTCACGCTGAGCGCCATCGCGATGACCCACGACCGCGACCGCGACGGGATCATCAGCGCACTCGACGCCCCGATCGCGCCGGGCGGCACCCTGATGCTGGCGGCCGGGGACTCGGCCGACGTCCTGCTGCAGGCCACGGTACCGATCACCGCGCCAGCCGCGTCGTTCGCGCTGCTGCGCCTGGCGGCCATCACTCAGGCCCAGGCCGTCTCGGGCAGCGCCACCGACACGGTGCGCACGCCCGCGATCAGCGGCATCCCGACGCTGGCGTTCTTCTCGGCGCCGGATTACGCGCGCACGATCCGCAGCGTCACGATCGGCTCGAGGCTGCACGTGCAGGCGCTCGCCCCGCTCTGCAACAGCAACCCGCTGCTCCCCGATACCGTCGCGATCACACTGCGCTCGGCGCGCACCAGCGACGTCGAGAGCTTCGTCGCGATCGAGACCGGTGCGAGCACCGGCGTCTTCCGGCTGGTGCCGGGCGCACCCTCGGTCTCGGCGCTGACCACAGCCGCGCTGATCGCCGACGGCCAGGTCGCGACGCTGCCGGGCGATCGCATCGAAGCGACGCTGCTCGGCTGCGGCGCCACCGCGACGCGCGCCAGTGTGTGGGTCGAGCCCGGCGGCATCGTGTTCGACTCGCGCCGCAACTTGCCCATGGCGGGTGCGCGCGTCACGCTGATCGACGAATCGGGTGCCGGCAACGGCGGCTCGCCGGGCGGGCCGGCGCGCGTGTGGCTGGAGGACGGCGTCACCTCAGCGCCATCCGAGGCGGTCACGTCGGCCGACGGACGTTTCTCGTTCGCCAACGTCGCGTCCAGTGTCTACCGCATCGTCGTGACGCCGCCCGTGTCCCATCGCTTCCCGTCGAACCTGCCGTTCGCTCAGCTTCCCACGACGCGCACGCTCGATGCCGCCGGCTCGTTCGGGCTGCCGTTCGCCATCGCGACGAGCGGCGACCCAGTGGTGCTCGACGTGCCGCTCGATCGCCACGTGGTCGTCGCCCTGTTCGCCGAGAAGCGCGCACTGCGCACCGAGGTGGAGCCAGGCGACCTGCTCGACTACGAGGTCCGCGTCGCCAATCGCTCGGACAGCGTCCAGGTGGTCACACTGGGCGATCGATTGCCGCCCGGATTCCAGTATGCGGCCGGCTCGGCACGTCGAGACGGCACCGCGATCGCCGATCCGTCAGGCGGCGGCGGCCCGGCGTTGGACTTCGCCCTCGGCTCGATCGCCCCCGGCGCCACTTCGACTCTGCGCTACCGCGTCCTCGTCGGCCCCGGCGCGCAACGCGGCATGGCGCTCAACGAGGCCGTGGCCGCATCGGGCGCCGTGCACTCGAACACCGCACGCGCGGCCGTGCGCGTACGAGGCGATGCGTTCAGCGACGACGCGATCATCACCGGCGTCGTGTGGTTCGCGCCGCACGTCGATGCCGCACTCGCCGCCCAGGCCGCCGAACACCCCGAGGGCGTGGTGCGCGGCCCCGGGCTGCCCTCGGTGCGCGTCCTGCTCGATGACGGCACCTGGGCCATCACCGACGGTCAAGGGCGCTTCCGCTTCACATCGGTCGCCGGCCGCACGCACGCGATCAAGATCGATCCCACCACGCTGCCGCCCGGGGCGCGAGTGCTGCCGCTCTCGAATCGCGAGAGCGGTACACCGGGATTGCAGTCCGTCGACTTGATGCGAGGCGGCATGCGACGCGTCGAGTTCGCCGTGTGGGGCGACACCACCACGGCGCGCGAGGTGCATGATCGCCGATTCGCCAAGGGCCCGAGGCGCGACGAACTCGGCCGCGCCCTCAGCCGCGCCACCGATGTCTCGGCCGAGGATCGGCCCTCGCCCGATCCGCGCTCGCTGCCCGCCTCGCGCATCGTGACCGGCGAATCGGCGCTGCCCGTCTGGGACCGGCCCGCCTCGAGCGTCGGCATCGCCGCATCGGCCGCCTCGACCTCACCCGCACGCCTGGATCCCGCATCGCTCGAGGCCATTCTGCCGGGGCTCGACACCGACCTCGGCTTCATCGGGCTCGCCGATCTCGACACCGTGAGTCAGGCGCAGATCGCCGTTCGCGTGAAAGGTCGCATGGGCACGCCGCTGCGGCTTCGGGTCAATGGCGAGAACGTGCCCGAGTCACGCGTCGGTCGCCGGCTCACCGCCGCGCGCATCGGACTCGAGGCATGGGAGTACCTCGGCATCACGCTGCAGCCGGGGTTGAACGTGCTCGAGGTGGCACCCCCTCGCTCGATCGGCCGCGTCGCGCTGCGACTCGTGGCGCCCGGGCCGCTGTCGCGAGTCGCGCTGATCGCACCGAAGCGCGCACCCGCCGACGGACATCGCGCCACGCCGATCGTGCTGCAGCTCGCGGATGTCGCGGGCGTTCCGGTGGGTGAGCGCACGCTGGTGACGCTCGAGACCGATCGTGGCCGCATCGAGGCGGACGACCTCGATCCGACGACGCCCGGCATCCAGGTGGCGGTCGAGGGCGGGCGGCTGTCGTTCGCGCTCGTCAGTCCGCCCCAACCCGGCGATGCACGGCTCCAGGCCTCGACCGGAGCGCTGCGCGCGTGGACCGATGTCGAGTTCGTGCCCGAGCTGCGGCCGCTCTTGGCCGTCGGGCTGCTCGAGGGCGTGATCTCCCTGAGCGATGTGCTGCGCCGAGGCGGCGCGGTCCGGTCGGTCCCTCGCACCGGCTTCGAGCTGCCGATCGAACAGTGGTCCAGCATCTCGCGCGACGGCCGCGCCAGCGCCGAGGCGCGCGGCGCCCTCTATCTGAAGGGGCGCATCAGCGACGGCGTCCAGCTGACGCTGGGCTATGACTCCGACCGGCCCGCCGAGCAACGCGTGCTGCGCGACCTCGACACGCAGCGCGGCTACTTGGTCACCGGCGATGCCTCGGTCGTCGGCTACGACGCCCAGTCGGCGGGACGTCTCTACGCGAAGCTCGAACGACGCGACGCCTCGCTGCTCTATGGCGACCTCGTCACCGGCACCGACAATGGCGCCTCGCTCACGCGCTACGCGCGCACGCTGACCGGAGCCGAGGCCCGCTATGGCGAGGGCCGCGCCCGCGTCACGGCGTTCACCAGTCGCCAGCGCTCACGCCGCGCGGCCGAGGAGCTGCCGGGACGCGGCATCTCGGGGCCCTACCTCCTGAGACACGCCCCGATCCTCGCCAACAGCGAGCGTGTCGAGTTGGTGGTTCGCGACCGCGCTCACCCCGCTGTCGTCCTGCGCGCCGACGTGATGCAGCGATTCGTCGACTACGAGCTGGATGCCATGACCGGGCGGCTCCTGTTCCGCATGCCCATCGCGAGCGTGGATCCCCTTCTCGATCCCATGTCGATCCGCGTCACCTATGAGGTGGAGGATGGCGGCGATCCCGCCTGGGTGCACGGTGTCACCGCACGCGTGCCGGTGTCCGAGCGCCTCACGCTGGGCGGCGTGTACGTGGATGACCATGACCCGGCGCGCCGCTACGAACTGCGCGGTGCCTCGGCGCATCTCCTCTTGGCGCCCCGCACTCGCATCGATGCCGAGTGGGCGACCTCGCAGGGCATCGATGCCCTGCGCGAGGCGAGCGCTCGGCAGGAGGGCGATGCCGGACGCATCGAGTTGAATCACGAGCAGGATGCCTGGCGCCTGCGCGCGTGGGGCACTGCGAGTGGAACCGGCTTCGAGAACACGGGCGCGAGCATCGGCGCCGGCCGCCGCGAGGCGGGCCTGCGCTTCAGCCGAAAGCTGGCCGGTCGCATGCGCCTGCTCGCCGAGGCGCTCCACTCCGGCGACGCCGATGGCCGCGAGCAACGCACCGGAGCGCTCGCCTCGCTCGACCGAACTCTCAATGACTGGACCCGAGGCGAGCTGGGCGTGCGCGTCGCCGACGCCAAGCGGCAGGGACAGCCCGACGAGCCGCTGCTCGTGGCGCTGCGCGCCAAGCTCTCGGGGCAGTTGCCGAGGCACCCCGAGTGGAACGGCTACCTCGAAGCCGAGCAGGATGTGCGCGAGGCCGATCGCCGCCTCGCCGCCGTGGGCGGCGAGTACCGCTTCCATCCGAGAGGTCGGCTGCACGCGCGGCACGAGATCGCCTCGAGCCTGGGCGGCGCCTGGGCGCTGACCCGCGGTGCGCAGCAGTTGGCTTCCGTGGTGGGTGTCGAGGCCGAACTCGGGCGCGACGCGCGCGTATTCAGCGAATACCGCCTCGCCGACGCCGTCGCCGACCGCGATGCGCAGGCGGCGGTCGGGCTGCGCAACGGCTGGCAACTCGACAACGGCATGCGGGTCGGGACGTCATTCGAGCGCGTGCACCCGATCGCCGGTCCGGCGGTGGCCCAGGGTCCGAACACGGCGCTCACCGCGAGTGTCGATTGGAGCGAGGATCCGCTGTGGAAGGGCTCGGCGCGAATGGAGCTGCGCACCAGCCGCGCCAGCGACCAAGTCCTACAGAGCATGGCCGCAGCGGTGCGGCTGGACTCGAACTGGACCGCGCTCGCACGGCACCTGCTGACGCTGACCGACGCCCGAGGCTCGGGCGATGAGGCACGCGAGCGCCTCGCCCTGGCGCTCGCCTATCGCCCCTCGGCGAAACCGTGGGACGCACTCATGCGCTATGAGTTCCGCTACGACCGCGAGGCCCCCGAGGCGGCAGCGCGCCATCGGCGGCTCGCCAATG
>JAYWEM010000102.1:0-9085 GCA_043779265.1 bacterium
ACGCCGCTCATGCCAGATCCCCCGTGGGTTTCACGTCGATGCGAGACAGGCGAGGGAGCCGACCGTGCACGTTCAGAGCGCCACGCCACAGCATCCACAGCTCCATCGCATCGGTGTCCACGGTGACGGTCGCCAGCGAGAGCGCCACCGGCTCGGCGCCACGGTCGAGCGTAGCGATCACATCGAGTCCAGCCTTGGGCAGCCGGAAGGATAGCCGCCCCCGGCGCGTGCAGCCCGTGACCTCCACGCTCTCGCCGCCGGCGAGCGGCGACTCGGAGACGAGGCCGGGCGCGCCGGCGCTGTGGAAGCGCGGATCGAAGTCCAACGGAAGCAATGGAGCACGTTCCTTCTGCCACGCTTCATCGTAGGTGCCGGCGAGCTTGCGACGAGGGAGCCAGTGGCCTCCCGTCAGTCCGAATCCCGCGGGTTCGCCGCGCCCCCCGAACGGCCGACACCCGGAGGGGGTGAGGATCTGGGGCAGCGGCGAGCCCGCTTGCTTCAACTTGGAGCCGCGCGCACGAACGCCCCGGCCGAGCGGATTGCGGAGATCGAACGCATGCTGCGCCGGCTTCTCGGGCGTGATATCCGAGCCGCCCTCGGCGAGTTCCCAGAGCAGCGGGACGCGCGCGAACGATGCGGTGGGCGTACTCCACCAGCGCAGCAGCCAGAACAGCCAGCGCCGTTCCCCGACCACAACGGCCTTGCGCGCCGACTTGCCGACGCGGAAGGAGACGTTCACGCGCTTGGCTCGGCCCTTGGGAGCCACCGCGCTTCCGACCAGTATGCAGTCGGTGGCGAGCTTGACGGGCCCCAGATCCGCTTCGCGCCGCACGCTCGAGAAACCCGGCTCACCCACGTGCTCATCGGCGGGCAGCAATGGTGGCGGCTCTTCGACCAGGGCAAGCGACCCATTGTCGGCGATGCGCCAGACCCCTCGCGCCGAAACGACGAGCTGCTCGGCGCCGCGAACGTCGGTCTGGATGTTGATACCGGCGATCACATGGTCGGGTGCGCGAAGGTCCATCGCCTCACTCCCCAGTCCGCGCATCCCAGACGGGGAGCGCGAGGAAGAAGCCATCGGGAACTTCGCGAGCGAGATCCGGATCCGCCCCATCGAGAGCGGCCCACCACTGATCGAGCAGTGGGCGATCGGCGGCATCTCCCACCCAGGGCTTGTTGCGGCCCACCACCGCGCGCGCGCCCTCACGAAGCGAATCGAACACATCGGCCGCACGGGCTCTTGCCTGCTCCGGCGTCGCGGGCGCCTCCGGCTCGCGTCCGGGGATCCGGTCCAGGGCCCGCTCGAGCGCATCGGTCGCATGAAGCCGCAATTCGTCATCGGGGAGCGCGCACAGTCGCGCGAGCGACTCGCACGCCTCCGCGTTGCCGAGATCGCCGAGCGCGTGGAACGAGGCAGGCCTGCCCTGTTCCGTGCCAGCGGCCGCGAGGAGCAGCGGAAGATCCTGCTCCGAGCCGAAACGACCGAGGAAGCGGAGCGACATCGTGTCCGGAGACCCACCCTTGGAAGCGCGCCTCGCGCGCTGGAGGGCTGAGGTGGGATCGTGACGGAACAGCGCCCACCACGCCCGTGCACGCACGTTCGAGTCGGCGTCGTCGACCAGCGCGCCGAGTTCGCCCGCGTCGGAGTCCACCTGGCCGAGCGCACGGGCGGCGGCGCAGCGCACCACCGGCTCCGGATGCGCCGAGGCGACGTGGAGGATCGCGGCGGGCGGGCTGCCGTGCCATGCGAGCGCGTCCACCATCAATGCGAGCGCGGGGGCCGGCAGCGCGGTCGCCGCGAGCTTCGCGAAGCGTGACTCGACGACCTCGGCCGGCAGGGCACGAAGTCCCTCGGCCCAGCTCGAGACGTGGTCGGGTTCGAGCGTGTTCAACGCTTCGATCCAGACGGTCTGCGAAGGCGGCGCAAGGGAGAGCCAGGTGCGAAGGCTGCTCGATCGCATCCACGGGTCGTCGTGCGCCATGTGCTCGAGGGCCAGCTTCACCGAGGCCTCGCCACCGACCTCGAGTCCCGCCCAGTGGGCGGCGATGCGCCGCTCGATTTCGGCCAGCTGCCGGGACGTGTGCTCGGCGGAGAAGCGCATCTTGCGCCGCTGCACATGCAGGAAGGCGTGCTCCTCGAGGTGTTCGAGGATCACTCCGGGGACTGCGGGCCGCCGCAGCGCGGCCGATTGCGTGGCGGATGTCGTCACCGTCGCGCGCTCAATTGAGCTCGATTGTCGCGCCCTTGACGCGATTCGGTCCGCGCGAGGCCGAGACGATGTGAGTGCCCCGGATCTCCACACGGCCATCGTACCGGAGCACGATCGCGGACTGGCCGCAGCGCAGTTCGAGGTCATGCTCGGCCTCGAGCGTCAGCTTCTCGCCGTCGACCTTCACCTGAAGCCGGCCGGGCTTGGCGTCGCGAGCGGCGAGCGCGACGCGGTCGCGCACGAGTCCGACCAGTACCCATCGGGCCGTCGCATCGGCGGTCCGCATCACCAGGGCGCGCTGCTTCCGCCTCGCGGCGCGGACCAACACGCCATCCGAGGCCTCCATCCCGATGATCACCGGAATGACTCCGGGCTCGCCCTCGGCACGGAACAGGAGACGGCCCTCGTCATCGATTCCCTCGAGATGACCCGTCAGGAGTGCGGTCTCGGCGACATCGCCCCTGGAACCGACGGCGCCTCGCAGCCAGTCCGGGCGCTCGGCGCTCTGCAGCTCGGGCTCGGGCCCATCGGGCGCGCGCGTGGGATCGTGGGACATGCGGTCCTCCTCTGAGGTGAATCCGAGGCGCATGGGATCCCGCGCCCGACACGCTCATCGCAGATGCGCCCGCATCATGGCGCGCGCCGGTGGGCGGGGTCAACGCCCAGCGGACCCCACCCGAGTGATACGCCGCGCATGACGCCACGGCTCCGCTTCTGGCATCCTGCGCGGGCCGGTCGGCGCACTTCCGCGCCGGGGCGCATGGAGGCGTCATGGCTTCGGGTTCCCGCATCCCCTTCTCCGGTGTGCTGCTCGTGGTGCTGGGCGGAGTGTTCCTCGCCGATCAGCTCGGAGCGCTCGACGCCGGCAACATCATCCGCACGTGGTGGCCGGTGGCGCTGGTGATCGCCGGGTTCCTGAATCTGCTCGAGAAGCCGAGCACGCCGATCGGGCCGCTCGTGCTCGTGACGGTGGGCGCCGTGCTCCTGCTGTCGAATCTCGGGATCATGCGGCTCGCCTCGGTCAGCAAGCTGTGGCCGCTCGCCCTGATCGCGATGGGGCTGCACATCCTGATGTCCCGAGGCGGCGGCGGGAAGGGCTGATCCCGGCGGCTCACCACCGGACGGACAGCTCGGCCAGCGCGCTGCGGCTGGCCGCCGGCACCAGGTGGGGCACGAGATCGCCGGCCGCGTCGTAGTCGAGATAGCCGCCCGTCTCGAAGCGCGTATCAAGCGCGTTCATCATCCGCAGCCGAGCTTCGAACGTTGCGCCGCGGATCGGCCGGGCCACCGAAGCCGAGAGGTCGAGGGTCGTGCGTGGATCGATCGAGTTCGAGGCCGATTCGCCGTGGTCCACGAAGATCCGGCCGACGTGATGCGCATCGAGCGATACGGCCACGCCGCGCCTCGCGACGCGAAGTGACAGGTTCGCCATGATGGCGGGGAAGAACCCGATCGCGTTGCCGTCATAGGCGGCCTCGTCCGCCTGTGTCGGGCCGTACTGTTCGCGGAACTTCACGAAGTGGTGGTCGGAGAGCGTGCTGTTGCCATCGAGCGACCACGTCACGTCGCCGGTGCGATGCGTCGCCTCGGCGGCCAGCTCGAGCCCCTGATGGATCGAGCGGGCGGCGTTGCCGAGGATCGGGTAGCCGAGGTCGGTGTCGAACTGGCCCGCGTAGACGAGCTCGTCTCGGAAGTCCATGCGGAACGCGTTCGCCTGCAGTTTCAGCGCCGCGCCGCTCCAGGCGCCACCAAGTTCGAAGGCCTGGACTCGTTCCGGCCGGATGAGCGGGTCGTCGTAGATGCCGTTCGCCACATCGACCACGCGGTAGAGGGGCCGGCTGCCGACGCCCTCGGCGTCGTAGAGGTCGCGGAACGCGGGCTCGCGCGCGGCCTGCGACCACGAGGCGGTCACGATCGTCGACGGCCGCGGCGTCCAGGCGACGCCGAGTCTCGGCAGGCCGAAGTCGTAGCTTTGATCGAATCGGATGCCGTCGAACCGATCGCCCCGCATTCGATAGCCGCCATGGCGCCATGCGAGGTCGCCGGTGAGCCGAAGGTCGCTCCGCACATCCCACTCGTGCCGCGCGAACAGTCCCGCCATGAGCACGCGCGGATGGTAGTCGTAGTAGCGCTGCCCGGGCGTGAAGCCGCTGGGCACGGCGCCGGCCGAGAGCACGCGGCCCACATGACGCCCGTCCTGGGCACGCAGTTCGCCGCCCAGCGTCAGGGTGCCGCCCGCCACCGCCATGCGCGCACGCGGCAGCCAGCCGAACTGCCGATTGATCACCTCGCGCCGACGGACCAAGTCGAAGCGCTCGACGGTGAAGCGGCCCTGCGGGTCCTCGATCAGCGCGCCGCTGCCGTCCTGCGCGTAGTAGTCGCGCGGCAGCAGCGTCGAGTCGGCGGTCGTCCATTCGGCCAATCGATAGTCGGCGAGTGACCGGCCGAATCGCTGTTCGTCGTAGTAGCCGCGGCCGTCGAACCAGAACAGCGTCTGGCTGAAGGCGAGGTTCGCCGAGTGCGCCCATGAGTGCGTGAGCGTGTAGTGCGGCTCGAAGAAGCGATCCTGTTCGCCCTCGAACGAGATGGGGTTGAACCGCCGATCGCGTTCGGCGTCGCCGGTCACGCGGCCCTCGAGATAGGCCGCAGGCACACCGAGGTAGGCGAGGTGCGTCTCCTCGGGGCCGCCCTTCAGTTGCAGGCGCAGCGAGTGCGCGCCCTGCGCGCGCTGGGCACCCAAGGCGTAGGACCACAGCCTCGACCACGATTGGTCGCGATAGCCGTCGGTCTCGATGCGCGAATAGCGGCCGTAGAGGTTCCAGCCACCGGCGAGGGCTCCCGAGCCCGACTCGAGCATCAGGCGCCTCGTGCCGAACGAGCCGCCGCCCATGAGCGCGGTCGTGTGCGGCGAGGCGGCGAACGGCGTGGTCTCGATCGTCACCGTCCCGCCGAGCGCCGCGGCACCGTAGAGCGCCGCACCGACGCCACGGATCACTTGTACTTCGGCACCCGAGGCCAGCAGGTCGGGATGGTCGATCCAATAGACCTCGTGCGATTGCGCGTCGTTGAGTGGCACGCCATCGACGAGCACGCTGATGCGGCGCTGCGGGAAGCCGCGGATCGACAGGTAGGAGTAGCCGATGCCATTGCCGGCATCGGAGTAGGCATAGGCGCTCGGGAGCGACGCCAGCGCCATCGGCGTGTCCTGGCCGTGGTTGATCCGCTGCAGTGCCGTCCGGTCGAGCCGGCTCACCGCGACCGGAGCACGCGCATCGGTTCGCGTCGTGCTCACCTCCACCGGCGTCATCGAGACGACGCGTGGGAACGTGTCACGCTCGGCGGTCGCCTGGGCGTGGATCATCGAGGGCGAGAGGGCGAGGATCAGGGGCACAATCAGGCGGCGGGTCATGACGGGATCTCCCGGGAGAGAGGCGAGAGGATGAGCGCGAGCACGAGCGACGTGCCGATGCCGGCGTAGATCGGTTCGAGTCCGAGTGGGGGCAGGGCGCCCGAGTTGGCGTTGCGCGCCAACGTCCACGCGAGCGAAATGGCCGCAGGCGCGATCAACAGCAGGAGCGCCGCAGGTGACGGCAGCCGCCGCCTCGCGTACACCGCGAGCAGCACCGGCACGAGAAGCGCGGGGGTGACGATCGAGCCCACGTCCTTCCACAGGTCGATGACGCTGCGGTGCGAGAGCGCGAGTGCGGTGGCGAAGGCGGTCGTCGCCCACAGTGCCCATCGCGACCACTGCGGCACGCGCGAGGGATCGCCGCCTCGAACCCGCCACGCAAGGTCGCGCGCGAGCGTCGTGGCGGCGACGAACGTGTAGGAGTCGATCGTGCTCATCACGGTGGCCGTCATCCCGACGAAGAAGAATCCGAGCGCCAAGGGGGGCAGCACCTGCCGCGCCAGTTCGGGGAACGCCATCACCGGGTCGGCCAGGTCCGGCAGCAGGGCGCGGGCATAGAGCGCGGCGGTCATGGTCATCAGGTCGAACAGCGCCCAACCGCCGATCGACAGCAGCACGCCGGTGCGCGCGGTGCGTGCGTCGCGTGCGGCATAGCAGCGCTGCCAGAATGCGGGTTCGACCAGCGTTCCGAGCGCGATGACGTACCAGACGAGGATCGCGGCGGCGCCTTGGCCGCCGTGCCACTCGAAGTGCGTGGCCGGCACGCGCCCGATCAAGAACGACAGCCCGCCGTGCTTGGCGAACACGAATGCCAGCAGCATCGCGAAGCCGCCGAACATGAGCGCGGCCTGGAAGCGATCCGCGGAGACGACGCTTCGCAGCCCGCCCTTGTCGACGTAGAAGACCGACAAGACGGCACCGATGAGCACCGAGGGCACGAGTGGCGCGCCGGTCATCACCGCGATCAGCGTGCCCAGCATGAGCACGTAGGCGGCCGGCGCGGTCTGCACGAAGATCAGTGCCGCACCCGCCAGTGCGGGGCCGCGGCCGTAGGCACGCTCCAACTGGTCCGGGAGCGACGTGAGTGCCGACTCGCGTGCGCGCTTGGCGAACAGGAGCGCGAACAACGCGGCGCCGACGTAGTAGGGCACGCCGAACACCAGCCAGTTGGCGAGTCCGTAGCGCCAGCCGTACTCGCCGACGGCGAGGATGCCGCCGTACCAGGTGGCGACCAGCGTCGCCACGAACGCCGGAAGCGTGACGCCGCGGCCCGCGACGAGGTAGTCGTCGGCTGAGGTCGAGGCGGAGCGACTGCGCCACCAGAACACCAGCAGCAGCCCGAGATACGCGGCGATGATGCCCCAATCGAGCGGGCTCGTGCTGAACAACGGTGCGCCCCCTTGTCGGGGCGGCGAGGAAGACGCGCGATGCTCTGCGCGGACTTCGCCGTTTCCCTACGCTGGTCTCAACCAGTTCAGGTTCGACGGGTGTGTTCTCAGGCCCGCTTTCGCAGGCCACCCCGAACGGACATGCCCTCGGCCATCAGCCGCGGACGCTCGGCAGCTTGCACGAGGGGGGGCGCGGGTTCAACTCGCGGCGCCTCCGCGGCGCCTCCGCGGCGCCTCCGAACGCCGTCGGCGCCTCCGAACGCCCGGGCCGGTCTGCAGCGAGCAGCGGCCTAGTCGGCGACTGGCCGCGTCACGCTGGTCGCGACGCCCATCACGAATCGCACGCTCAATCGGTCGTCGGCGGCCAGGTCGGCCGGGCACTCGCTGGCGTGCAGGCGGACGACGCGCGCCTCGGGCTCGTCCTCGAATCGAAGGAGCAGATCGAGATAGCGATCGCCATGCAGGTCGAGGGCGCGCACGCCCTCGAGCACGGCGGTTCGGTTCTGCGGCAGGAGGAAGGACATGCGGGCACGCTCGCACGCTGGGGCAGGCGCGTCCAACCCGAGGGGCTGCAATCGTCTCGCCGCCTCGCGTATGCTGCCGCGATGAATCAAGTCCGCTCCACCATCTGCCCTCGCTGCGAGCGCCTCGTCGGCCCCGGCGAGAAGAAGTGTCCCAACTGCGGCTCCTGGATGCCCTCGGCGATCGGCCTGACGCCGAACGCGATGCGTTGGTTGCGCCAGCTCGACCTGATGCGCGGCATCCTCGGCGTCTGCATCGCGCTGTTCGTGCTCTCGCTGCTGCTCGACCTGGGCGCGATCTTCCGCATCCGCTCGCTGTTCGATCTGCTGGCGCCGTCCTCGCCCTCACTCTTCAAGCTCGGGATGACCGCCGGTCCGCTGATGACGGGCGGCGCCTGGTGGACGGTGTTCACCGCGATCTTCCTGCATGGAAGTGCGCTGCACATCGTGTTCAACATGTTGTTCCTGACGCGCTACATGCCCGCCATCGTCGACCTGTTCGGCCCGGTGCGCGCGTGGGTGATCTTCATGGTCTCGGGTGCGCTCGGGTTCGTGTTGAGCAATGTCGCGACCGGCTCCCCGACGATCGGGGCGTCGGGCTCCCTCTTCGGCATGTTCGCTGCGCTGATCGTGTACGGCCGCCGTTCGGGCCAGATGGCGATGACGCAGCAGTTGTGGATGTCGGCCATCATGATGTTCGCATTCGGCTTTTTCATGCCGGGGATCAACAACTGGGCGCACGCCGGCGGATTCGCGGGCGGCTTCGTGGCCGCGGAGGCGATGGGTTTCGCCGGACGGCGCGAGCATCCCGGGCTGCTGGTCCTGGCCGGCGCGTTCGTGCTCGTGACCCTTGCGGGGATCGCGCTCTCGTTCCTGACGTTCAGCCGCCTCTTCAACTGAGCGAGGTCGCATGCCCGCCGCCCGCATCCGTTGTCCGTGGCCCAAGCCCACGAACCTGCTGTATGTCGAGTACCACGACACCGAGTGGGGTGTGCCCGAGCGCGATTCGCGGGCGCTCTACGAGAAGTTGGTGCTCGATGGCGCTCAGGCGGGGCTCGCGTGGGAGACCATCTTGAACAAGCGAGAGGGCTACCGCGCCGCGTTCCGCGGTTTCGAGCCCCAGGTCATCGCGCGCTGGGGCGCGCGCGAGAAGGCCCGCCTGATGGCCGACGCCGGCATCGTCCGCAATCGGCAGAAGATCGACAGCGCCATCGGCAATGCCAAGGCGGTGCTGACCCTGAGGGACGAGGGCATCGAGTTGTCCGACTACCTGTGGGGGTTCGTGGACGGCGCCCCGATCCAGAATCGCTGGGCCACGATGAAGCAGGTCCCCGCAAGCACCGACCTCTCGGATGCGATCTCCAAGGACATGAAGCAGCGCGGCTTCAACTTCGTGGGCTCGACGATCCTCTACGCCTTCATGCAGGCGGTGGGCATGGTCAACGACCACCTGACGGATTGCTTCCGGCATGCGCCGTGCGCGAAGCTGGGGAAGCGGGCGATGAATCCGAAGCGATAGCTTCGTCCGCTAAGCTGAGATTCCAGTTGCATAGAGGG
>JAYWEM010000103.1:0-9054 GCA_043779265.1 bacterium
GTCGTCGTGCCCGGGGCGAGCTTGACGCGATCGACCGCGATGCCCGCCTCGGCGCACGCTTCGCTCTTCTTGCGCAGATAGACTTGCGAGGCCGGATCATCGCCGACCGAGACCAGCGCCAACTTGGGCTGGATGCCGGAATCGATCAGCACCTGCGCGCGCATCCGACACTCGATGGCGACGGCATCGGCCGGCTCGGCGCCGGTCAACAGGCGTGCGCCGTCCTTGGAACCGGACGAACCGGCGGCTGCGGCGGCGCGATCGAACGGGATCTGCAGTCGCTGGATCGACGTCGCACGACCACTGGCCTCATCCACCTGCACCAACACGGCGTTCATCCGCAGATCGCCCTCGGCCGGTGTCAGGCGCTCGGGCAGTTGCGTCAGGAATCGCTTGAGCGCGCCGCGGCGGTCCATCCCGATCACCGACTCGAAGCCGCCGGTCATGCCCGCATCGCAGAGGAACGCGGTGCCGCCGGGCAGGATGCGCTCATCGGCGGTCTGCACGTGCGTGTGCGTGCCCACGACGAGGCTGGCGCGGCCATCGAGATGCCAGCCGAGGGCGATCTTCTCGGCGGTGGTCTCGGCGTGCACATCGACCAGGATCACCGGCGTCTGCGCGCGCAGTGCCGTCACCGCCACATCGGCGGCGCGGAACGGATCATCGGCCTCGCGCATGAACACGCGGCCGAGCAGATTGACGACGCCCACCAGGACGCCGTTCGAGGCGCGGAACGTCCGCCAGCCCTCCCCCGGCGTTCCGGGCGGCAGGTTCGCCGGACGCACGAGGCGCGGCTCCTCGGCGATGTACTCCATCGAGTCCTTCTTGTCCCACAGGTGATTGCCGCCGGTGAGCACGTCGCAGCCGGCCGCGAACAGGTCCTTGGCGACATCGCGCGTCACGCCGAAGCCGGCCGCGCTGTTCTCGCAGTTGCACACCACCAAGTGGATATCGAGGCGCTTGCGCAGTTCGGGCAGCACGCCCTTGAGGACGTCTCGTCCGGGTGAGCCGATCACGTCGGCGATGAAGAGCAGGTGGGTCAACGCGTCCTCCGTGTCGCGACGGTACGTGGCCGCCACTGGTGTTCGTCCATGCGCACGCATCCGCGCGCGTCGAATGTGACGCCCTCGCGCGAGAGTCTCAGGCGCTGCGTGATGCCGCCCTCGGGACTCAGGCGTGTCAGGCTCAGTTTGCCGCCCGCCGCGAGCACACGATGCCACGGAAGCGGCGTCGCCTCGGGCAGCGCGCGCAGCGCGTAGCCGGCGACCCTGGGAGCGTGCGGCAGACCGGCCAGCGCCGCCACCTGGCCGTAAGTCGCCACCCGGCCGGTCGGGATCCGGCGCACGACCGCGTAGATGCGCGTGTAGGCATTGGCGGGGGCGTCCACGTGCTCGCGCAGTCGGCGGCGGCTGGCAGTGGGCGGGTTCGGCATCTAGCGGGCGTGGTCCACGGCGCGCGTCTCGCGGATGACAGTGACGCGGATCTGACCCGGGTAGGTCAGCTCCTTCTCGATCCGTCTCGCGATCTCGTCGGCCAGTCCGTGCGCGCGCGCGTCGTCCACCTTGTGGTGTTCGACCATGATGCGGATCTCGCGGCCGGCTTGGATCGCATAGCTCTTCTCGACGCCGGGGAACGCGTTGGCGATGTGCTCGAGTGCCTCGAGTCGCTTGATGTAGATCTCGAGGCTCTCGCGCCTCGCTCCCGGGCGCGCGCCCGAGATGGCATCGGCGGCCGAGACCAGCACCGGCCACAGACTGCCACCGGCGTAGTCGTCGTGGTGATACCCGATCGCATCCAGGACTTCCTGCGGTTCGTTGTAGCGGGCGGCCATCTCCATGCCGAGCGCCGGATGCGTGCCCTCGTGGTCGTGATCGATCGCCTTGCCGATGTCGTGCATCAAGCCGCCTCGCTTGGCCATCTTCTGATCCATGCCGATCTCAGCGGCCATCATGCCGGCCAGGTGCGCGACCTCGATCGAGTGGCGCAGGATGTTCTGACCGTACGACGTGCGGTAGTGCAGGCGCCCGAGCATCTTCTGCATCTCGACATGAACGCCGCCCACGCCGACCTCGGCACACGCCAACTCGCCCATCTCGGCGATGCGGCTCTCGACTTCCTCGCGCGTCTTCTGCACGACCTCCTCGATGCGCGCCGGATGGATGCGACCGTCGCGCACCAACTGTTCGAGCGAGATTCGCGCGATCTCGCGCCGCACGGGATCGAACGCCGAGAGGATCACCGCCTCGGGCGTGTCGTCGATGATCACGTCGACGCCGGTGATCGTCTCGAACGAGCGGATATTGCGGCCCTCGCGGCCGATGATACGCCCCTTCATATCGTCGCTCGGCAGGTGCACCACCGACACCGACGACTCGGAAACGTGGTCGCCGGCGTAGCGCTGGATCGCGAGCACGATGATGCGCTTGGCCTCGCGCTGCGCCGCTCTCTGAGCGGTGTCTCGGATCTCGGCGGCGCGCTTGGAGGCCTCCGACTTGGTCTCCTCCTCGACGCGCGTCATCAACTGCGACTTCGCCTGCTCAGGAGTCAGGTTGGCGATCTGCGAGAGTCGCGCGGTGCCCTCGGCGAGCACGCGGTCGAGCTCCCCGGTTCGTGCGGCGACCGCCTGCTCGCGGCCCGCGAGGTCGGTCTCGGCGCGCTTGACGTCGCGCTCCTGCTTGTCGACCAGCTCGACGCGCCGATTGAAGGCGGCGTCCTTCTGCTGGAAGGCGCGCTCGGTCTCGAGCTGGCTGTTGCGCACGAGGAGCGTTTCACGCTCGGCATCCTGCTTCATCTGCAGGGCGGCCTCGCGGCCTTCGAGCTGGGCGTCGCGCTTCAGGCGGTCGGCCTCGCGCGCCGCATCCTCGACCACGATCTGCGCGCTCTTCTCAGCGGAACGCAGGCGGGCCTTGCCGAGTCGCGAGCGGACGAACCAGCCGAGTCCCACACCGATCAGGACGGTCGCGAGTCCGCCGATCGCGAGCATCCAATTGTCGATCTGCACGAGCCGGCCTCCCTTGGTGCCCACTTGCGAGCAACCAAGGCAGGGAGAAGGGGCCCCGCCACTGCCGTGTGGTCCGCGTTCTTGAAGACCCGGAAGGTTCCAGGTGGGAGCCGCTGCGCCCGGTGGGGTTCCCCCTCGGGGCGAGGCCCCTGGGGTGTACCGTCGCTGACGATCACGGATCCCGTTGATTGCTCTGTAGGTTCAAGAACATCGAAGCCATCACGTGCGCAGCAGGGTTTCCTTGCGCTGGAACGGCCGTCTCGTGACCCGAGGGTCACGATCGTTCGTCGATCACCTCATCGAGTCGCGCCGCCAGACGGGCCAACGTGCTCGCTCGATCCTGCATGACCGCGCCTTGCTGCTCGCGGGACGCGCGTTCCTTGAAGAGCTCATCGGCGATGTTGAGCGACGCCAGGATGGCCACTTTGCTGAGCGAGGCCACCGGGAGCTTCTCGGTGATCTCGCGCATGCGCCGGTCGACGAATGCCGCCACCTCGAGGATGTAGGCCTGATCGGCCTCCCCGCGGATGACGTAGGGGTGCCCGAAGATGGTCACCTGGACGACGTTCTTGTCGCCCTTGGTGACCGGGGTCCCGTTCTCGGCCGAAGTGGCGTCCATGAGTTGCTCGACCTCGCCGCCTTTCCCTGCGTTTTGGGTGCTGTCGGTCATCCCGCCGCCTCGTTGGGGTCAGAGGCCCCCTCGACGATGCGGCGGGTGTTCATGAATCGATCCGCTCCAACTTTTTGATCAACGTCTCGATGCGGCCCGCGACATCCTTGCGTTCCGCCTGCCACTCGCGCTGCTCCTTCTTGAGCGTCGCGAGCTCGCTCACCACCACGCCCGCGTCCTGGCCCTGCAGCTGGCCGCGCGTCTGCTCGAGCTGGCTCTGCAACTCGGCGCGCTCATTCTCGGCCTGCGTCACCTTGGTGCGCAGGTCGGTGACGAGCGCGGCCGCGCGCTCCACGCGCTCGGCCAGCTTGTCGAGATCGGTCGTCATCACGGCGGTATCCATCATCCTCGTTCCCTCAAGGCCCCGTCACAATCCTTCGCGACGGCCGTCACGATACGTTCCTGGAGCTGCGTGACCTCGGCTTCCGTGAGCGTGCGCTCCGCGTGTTGGAACTGAAGTGCGTACGCGAGGCTCTTCATGCCCTGCGGTGTGCCGGGTCCTTCATAGACATCGAAGAGTTCCACCGTCTTGAGCAGTTCGCCACCGGAACCGCGAAGCGTCTGTTCGAGCCGGTCATGCGACACGCTCCGCGGTACGAAGAACGCGAGGTCGCGACGCATCGGCGGGAAGCGACCGGGGACCTGCGCACGCACCGTCGCGGTGGCGCCCTCCGCCAAGGGCTCGAGTCGCGCCACGAACAGGTGGACGTCGGTCTCGATCTCCCATGCCGCGAGCGTCTCCCGCGCCACGACGCCGGCCCATGCGATGCTTGAACCTAGGGCCGCAACTTCTGCGCTGGCACCGGGTTTCCAGCCACGGCCAGAATAGGCTCGCCATTGGGGTGCGTCAACGCGCATCTCGCGCAGCCAGGCCTCCCAGAGTCCCTTGGCCTCGAGGAAGTCGACCGGCGCCTGTGCAGCGTCGTGGGCGTGCCGATAGCGCTGCCCGGTGAGGACCGCTGCGAGCATGCGGCGCTCTTCCGGCAGACGCTCGCCGTGCGAGATGAAGCCCGAACCGACCTCGAAGAGCCGCACCGAGGCCGCTCCCTGCCGCAGATTGTGCGCGGTCGCGCGCAGGAGCCCCGCGACCAGGTTGGGTCGCAGCACGGCGCTCTCGGTGCTCATGGGATTGGCGAGCCGGACGAGCCCGCCGTGTTCCCCTGCCATCCCCAGGGTGGCTTCGGCCTCGGCGATCGAGATCAGCGAGCCGCTCCACGCCTCGGTCAGGCCGCGCGCCAGCATGCTGTCGCGGGCACGGCGCTCGGAGCGCTCACTGGAAGAGCGCACGGCGAATGCACCGCGCGTCTCCATGGGGGCCTCGGGGATCCGGTCGTAGCCGTTGCCGCGCGCGATCTCCTCGACCAGGTCGTCCTCGAGCCGGCAGTCGAGCCGCCAGCTCGGCACCTGCACCGACAGCACGCCGCCCTGGTTCGAGGCGACGAAGTCGAATGCCGTCAAGATCTCCACGCAGCGCTCGGCCGTGAACGGCAGCCCGATCAGCCGCTCTGCGCGCGAGGGCCGAAGCGACAGCGACACCGGCGTCGAGGCCGCTTCGACATGCGCGCCGACTCCCAGCGTGGCGCCGGGGCAGAGTTGCATCAGCAGCTCGAGGAAGCGATGCGCCGCGGCCGCGCCGATCGCCGGATCGACGCCACGCTCGTAGCGCTTGCTCGCCTCGCTCGCAAGGCCCAGGGCACGCGCGCTCCGGCGTACGCGCGTCGGGGCGAACCAGGCGCACTCGAGCAGCAGATCGGTCGTCGACGCGGAGACCTCGGTGTTCTCACCGCCCATGACGCCCGCCACGCCAACGGCGCGCTTGGCATCGGTGATCAGCAGTTGAGCGTCGGTCAGCGTTCGCTCGCGGCCATCGAGCGTGAGGATCGTTTCGCCCGGGCGCGGCGATCGCACTCGCAAAGCGGGGCCCGCCAACTGCGTCAGGTCGTAGGCATGCATCGGCTGGCCGTACTCGAACAGCATGAGGTTCGTCAGATCGACGATGTTGCTGATCGACCGCTGCCCCATCGCCGCCAGTTTCTGTCGCAGCCAAGCCGGGCTCTCCCCCACGCGGACGCCATGCACGACCTGCGCGATGAACGCCGGGCAATCGGCGTCCTCGAGCTTCAAGTCGAAGCCCGTCGTGACGGTGGCTCTCGCTGTGAATCGCGCGCGCGCCGCGTCGGTCCAGCCGCCGCTCAATGCCGCCTTCACCTCACGCGCCAGCCCGATCACGCCCATGCCATCCGGGCGATTGAACGGCACCTCCACTTCGAGCACGGCGTCGGGCGGCGGCAGGTGGTCGTCGATCGGCGAGCCCAGGGGCAGATCGGTGCGGCCGAGATACTCGGCCAGATCGAGGATGCCGTTGTGCTCCTCGGACAGCCCCAGTTCACGCGGCGAGCAGATCATGCCCTGCGACTGCTCGCCGCGGATCTTGGCCTCCTTGATCGCCATGCCGTTCGGCATCGTCGTGCCGATGGTGGCGAGCGGCACGGTCATGCCGGCCGTGACATTCGGAGCGCCACAGACGACCGACAGCACGCGTCCATCACCCGGGTCGACCTTGCAGAGCTTGAGCTTGTCGGCGTTGGGGTGCTTGTCCGCCTCGAGCACGCGCGCCACCACGATGCCCGGATGCGCCGCACCGTGGTGCTCGACGCCCTCCACATAGAAGCCGCGCGTGGTGAGCGCCTCGGCGATCTGCTCCGCACTCGCCTCGACCTCGACCCACTCACGCAGCCAGGACAGCGGTAGCTTCATGGCCTCTCCCTAGAACTGCCCCAGGAATCTCAGATCGTTCTCGAGGAACAGCCGGATCTCGGGAATCGCGTAGCGACCCATCGCGATCCGCTCGAGTCCCATGCCGAACGCGAATCCCGTGTACTCCTCGGGGTCGATGCCCACCGAACGGAACACGTTGGGGTGCACCATGCCGGCGCCCAGCACCTCGACCCATTTCGTGCCCTTGCACACCGGGCAGCGTCTCGGTCCATCGGCGTCGGTGATGCCGCCGGTGCCGGCGCAGCGCACGCACTGCACGTCCATCTGCACCCCGGGTTCGACGAACGGGAAGTAGATGGGGATGATCCGCGTCGGCAGGTCGGCGCGGTAGATCGCGCGGGCGAACGTGTTGAGCGTGGCTTTGAGATCCGCCATCGACACGTTGCGGTCGACGAACAGACCGTCGATCTGGTGGAACTGGTCCATGTGGCTCGCGTCCACCGCCTCGGCGCGATAGACGCGCCCCGGGAACACGAGCCGAAGCGGCGGCTTGCGCGCCTCCATCGCCCGCGCCCAGCCGGGCGAGGTGTGCGTGCGCAGCACGATGTCGGACGTGCCCTCGACGAAGTAGGTGTCATGCGCATCACGCGCCGGGTGATCGGGCGCGAAGTTGAGCTTGCCGAAGTTGTACTCGTCGAGTTCGACCTCGGGGCTCGTGTACACGCTGAAGCCGAGTCCATGGAACAGATCGAGCAGGTCGTCTCGCACCTGTGCCAGCACATGCGGCCGGCCGGTCCACGGTTCGCGCCCGGGTAGCGTCACGTCGAGCGCCAAGCCCGAGTCGCGCTTGGCATCGAACTGGCCGCGCTTCGCCTTCTCGGCGTCCTCGACCAGCTTCTTGCCCAGGTTGAGCGCCTTGCCCCAGACGCGCTTGTCGTCCGCGGAGAGCGTCGGCACCTGGGCGAGCGCCTCGGTGAAGCCGCCGTTCTCGCGGCTCAGCGCCGCATTGCGGATCGTCTGGAGTGCGGCCACGTCAGCCGAGGCGGCGATGGCGGCGACGAAGCGCTCGGTGATCCCGGCGACATCGGCACTCGCCGACTGCAGCGAGGCGTAGCGCTCCGCCCAATCGACGAGGAGTGAAGAAGGCTCGGCTCGACCCCATGCGAGGTCGAGCCGGCTTTCGAGCAGGGTGCGGACGTCGGCCATCGTCAGACCGTCGCGGCCCGCGCCACCTCCGCCAGCTTGGTGAATGCTCCGGCATCGCGCGTCGCGATATCGGAGAGCAGCTTGCGGTTCACGTCCACGTTGGCCTTCTTCAAGCCGGCGATGAGCGTGCTGTACGACATGCCGTTCAAGCGGGCCGCCGCGTTGATACGCGTGATCCACAGGCGGCGGAAGTCGCGCTTCTTCAGGCGGCGGTGCTCGTAGGCGAACTGGCCGGCGCGCTGAACCGTCTGCAGTGCGGACTTGTAGAGTTTGCGGCGGCCGGAGTAGTTGCCCTTGGCGGCCTTGAGGATCTTCTTACGCCGGGCGCGGCCCGGTACGACAGTTTTGCTGCGTGGCATCGGTGCATCCTCCTGCCCCGTCGGTCCAGCGCCTCATGCGCGATCGCGGGGTCGGGTGGTTCGGGTCGTGGTCCGGGGTCAGCGTCCGCCGAGCATGCGGAGCACGCGCGCCTGATCAGGCGCCGCCACCACCGCGGTCCCCTTCTTCTTGCGCTTGTTCGCTCGGTTCTTCGAGATCATGCCGTGGCGCTTCCCCGACTTGGCGCGAACGGCCTTGCCGGTTCCTGTGAGCTTGAAGCGCTTACGCGCCGCTCGGTTGCTCTTCATCTTGGGCATCGGTTCCTCGTTCAGTGCGTGGTGGGCGCTTCGCCTTCGACCGTCGGCTTGGACTCATCCTTCGCGAAGCCCTTCGCCTGCACCTGCGGTTTCGGGGACAGCACCATCGAGATCGTTCGTCCCTCGGAGCGCGCCGGGGATTCCACCTGGGCCACGTCCACCAGATCCTTGAGGATCGATTCGATGATCCGGTACCCCAACTGCTGGTGGGCCATCTCACGGCCGCGGAAGGTGACGGTGAACTTCACCTTGTCGCGTTCCTCGAGGAACTGCCTCGCATGCTTCAGCTTGAAGTCGTAATCATGGTCCTCGATCTTCGGACGCATTTTCACTTCCTTCAGCTGCATCTGGTGCTGCTTCTTCTTGGCTGCCTTGGCTGCGCGGTTGGTCTCGTACTTGTACTTCCCGTAGTCCATGATCTTGCAGACCGGCGGGCGCGCGGTCGGGGCGACCTCGACCAGATCCAGTCCCTTCGACTGGGCAAGCACGAGCGCATCGCGTGTGACCATGATCCCGATCTGCTCGCCGTCGTCTCCGACGACTCGCACCTGAGGAATGCGGATGCGCTCGTTGATGCGGGGCTCTGCGGGCTTGTTGGACAGGGTGGGCGGCGGAATGGCGTTCTCCTCCACGAGGTTGATCAGGGATCAAGATCCCGCCGGTGCTCGCCTCCTGAAAACAGAAGACGCCGGGCAGGGTCCGTGCAGACAGACCCCGCCCGGCGTCACGCTCCACGAATGGAACGAGTCTTCCGGTAGACATGGCCGCGCCGAAGATGCAGCACGAGAAGTTGCGGCCGGGACCTTTCGCGAGACCCGAGGGCC
>JAYWEM010000104.1:0-64153 GCA_043779265.1 bacterium
AGCCCCGGCACCGGGTGCAGCGTCTTCAGCTCCGAGCCCCACGCGATGCCGCCTCGTTGCAGCGTGTAGTGGAGCGGCTTGATCCCGAGCGGGTCGCGCGCCAGATGCAGCGTACGCGTGTCGCGGTCCCACAACGCCACCGCGAACATGCCCTCGAGCCGTGCCCACACGCCATCGCCCCACTCGATGAAGCCGCGCAGGATGCTCTCGGTGTCGCTATGGGTGCGGAACGTGTGGCCCTTGGACTCCAGTTCGCGGCGCAGCGCCGGGTGATTGAAGATCTCGCCATTGAATGTGATCGAGTAGCGGCCGTCCGCGCTGCTCATCGGCTGGTGCCCGCCTGCCACGTCCACGATCGCCAGGCGCCGCATGCCGAAGCCGAAGTCGCGATCGGTCAGCAGGCCCTCGTCGTCAGGGCCGCGATGGACGATGGCGCTGCACATCGCCGAGACGACGCGGGTCTCCACCGTTCGGCCACCTCGCGCGTACCACCCGGCGATGCCGCACATTCAGGCTGCCCGCTTGCGGTGTTCGAGCGCCTGTCGGTACACCGTCAGCACGCGCTGCGCGACTCGCTCGATCGAGAGTTCGGCCACGGCATCGGGGCCGTTGCTGCGCGTGCCGGCGGCCAGCACGCGAGCGGTCGCCTCGCTGAATGCCCCGGGTGTGCGCTCGGCGATCGCCGATGGCGTCACGCCGCGCAGGCGCGCTTCGCAGTCGCCGACGGGGGCCGCCACAATGGGCAGGCCGCTGGCGAGCGCCTCCTTGACCGCATTGGGCGAGCCCTCATGGAACGAAGGCAGCAGCAACACGTCGGCGGCACTCATCGCGATGGCGATACGCTCCTGCGGCTGGCCGAACAGATGCTCCAGTCGCACGTCGAGTCCGCGTGCGCGCAGCGTCGCCTCGACGGCCTGCGCGAGTGGGAAGTTCTTGCGCGGCTCCTCGGGGTCGGCGGGGAACAGCAGCACCTGCCCATCCGCCCGCCAGCCCAGTTCGGTTCTCGCTTCGGCGCGCAGCCGGGCGCGGAACCGCGAGAAGTCGACGCCGTTCGGGATCACGTGCACGTCCTGGATGTCAGGCAGAGCGCGGCGCATCTCCTCGCTCTTCACGATCACCTGGTCGGCACGCGAGGCGGCATGGCGTGAGACGGGGATCAGGGCGCGGCTCTTCCAGCTCAAGCGGCCCTCGGCATCCGGGCGTCCCAGCAGGTCGTCGCCGCAGAAGCTGACCACGAGGGGCAGCGGCACGCGCAGCGCCGCGGCGCCCGAGAGCCCGTAGTGCGCGTGCACCAGCTCGGCACCGCAGGCGCGCGCCACATCGGGCAGCTCCCGCAGCGCGCGCAGGTAGCGCGACGTGCCCTTCCAGCCCTCGATCTCGTAGAGCGTGTTGTCGACGCCCGCGGCCACTAGTGAGTCCACCTGCGAGCGCACGAACGCGCCCCAATGCGGGCGCTCCGGGCTCGGCCACATGTTGGTCACGGTCAGCAGTCGCATGGGCTCAGGCCAGCGCTCTCGCATCACGAGCGCGCTCGGCGAAGTGGTAGAGGGTCATGGCGAGGTAGCGCGGGTAGTCGTTGCGATCGGAGAGGAAGCCATAGTCGCCGCGCGAGAAGTGGGTGAGCCCGCCGTCGGGCCTCTGGTGGTCGCGCACGAAGCGGAAGGTGCGGTCGGCCAGTGCCTGATGTGGCGCCCAACCGTACGCGCTCACCGTGTGGAGCGCCATGCCCACGGCATCGGCGTAGTACAGCACCTCGGGCGATTCGCTCGCGCAACTCGCGCGAACGGCGCCCGAGTCGAGCACGCCGGTCGCGAGGAAGGCGGCGAGTCGGATGGCAAGCGCCTGGGCGCGTGCATCGCCGTGCGCCTGCGCGTACCACGCGAGCTTCGTGCACTGGAACGCGTTGTACTGATGACACAGGTAGTGCATCTGCGTGCGTGGCTCATGCGGTCCGGACAGTTCGTAGGGCAGTTCGCCCGAGGGCAGCATCACCGCCTCGAGGAACCCGAGCAGGTCGGCGACGCGATGCAGGTAGCGCGCGTCGCCGGTCGCAGTGGCGAAACGGCCGAGCACCCAGATCCACTCGCAGGTGTTGTTGGGCACCAGCCCGCGCGGCTTCTGGAAGTAGTTGACGCACAATCCGGCGGGATGCGGCTGATAGCCGATCTCACGCTCGACATAGCCGTGCCAGAGGAGCGCGGCATCGAGCCACGCGCGATCGCCGTCGCGCTCGAACGCCTCGAGCATCGCCACCGCGCCGAAGTCGCCCTCGACCGTGGCCACCAGATGCCGCCGCTCTCGCAGCGGATAGGCCCACGCGCCATCGGGCCGCTGGCTGCCTCGAATCGCACGAGTGGCCGCCAGGGCGTCGGCATGGAATCCCGGTTCGCCCGTCACGTCGCCCAGCGTCCAGTTGGCGAGCGCCCAATAGGCCTGTCCCTGCAAAAAGAAGTAGCGCTCGCGCGGCCGCAACATCGGCAGGTAGCTCTTCACGAAGCGCCACACCCGGATGTTCCAGCGCACGCCCTGGTCGGCTCCCTCGAGCCGTCCCTCGTGCAGGTGGCGCGAGCGGATGTAGCCGTGCAGCGCGCGTGAGCTCTCGATCATCAGGGCAGCACCACGAGCGGCCGGTGCGCCGAACCTGTGGCGCTTCGCAGCCGCGCGAGGTAGAGCCCAGGCGCAGCGCGCGCGCCGGACGCATCGCGCAGGTCCCAGCCCCACGCCAGTTCGCTCGCCGCAGCGCTCACACGCTCGGTGCGGCGATGCACGAGCCGGCCCTGGACATCGATCACCTCGAGCGTCACGTCGCCCGGTTGGGGGAGGGCGAACGAGAATCGAACGAGGCTGCGCGCGGGATTGGGTGTTGGAGCGGCGAAGGTGAGGCGAGCGGGCGAGGGACCGTGCCCGACGGCGACCGGGGCCGGTTGCGCCGAGGGGTCGTAGACCAGCACGCGCATCGAATCGATCGACAGCCCGTCCAGTTGCAGGTCGGGATCGCTCGCCATGCGCAGCCGCAGTCGCACCGATGTGGCGCCGCTGCCGCCCGCGAACTTACTGAGGTCGGCGCGATCCTGGGACCACAGCCAGCGCGATCCGCCGAACACCGGTTGGCCGCCCAGGCCGAGCGCGCTGCCGGGGTCATCGGGGGTGCTGCCGGCGGCCGCGAGCGGAGCCCAGGTCGTGCCGTCCTGGCTCGCTTCCAACACGGCGCCGTCACGCCGACACTCGTACACCCAGCGGTCCTCGAACAGCAGCCAGGCGCGCGTGCCCGCCGAGAGATCGAACGGCGTGTTCAAGGTGAGTGAGCGCGAGACGTTGGGCGCGTACGCGCCGGCCGGGCTGTCATCGAGATAGCGACTCGGATGACGCGCATCGCCGCTCACGACGCCCCATCCACCACTCGAGGCCCAGCCGCCGATCGAGTCGAAGCTCTCGACCCAGACGACGGTCGGTGTGCCGACGATGACATCAACCGTATCGCGACCCCGGAATCCGACGGCATCGCTCCACTCGATGCGGAACCGCACCATGCGGCCGGGCGTCATCGTGTCCACCGCCGCCACCACGAACGACGCACCGCCCGAGGGTTCGGCGTCGCTGAAGGGGGAGAGCGACGGATAGCCGATCGGGCCCGAGAGCACTTCGGCCTCGGGCGAAAGCGACACGAGCGTCGCGGTGAGCGAGGGTCCCGCGGTGCCCTGGGCCCCGTAATGACGCGCACGCACGATGAGGTGCGCCGCATGCCCGGCGTTCAGGGTGCCCTCGATGAGTCGCGTCGCCGAAGCACGCACCCACGGCCCGGCGATCGCGGCGGCCTCGAGGCTGGGCCGCAACATGCTCGCGTTGCGCGCTGCAAGGCCCGACATGGGCGGCCAGTGTCCGTCACTCGTGCCGCCGACCTCGGGCGTCCACGCGTAGCCGCGGGGCTTCAGGAGCGTGTCGCCATAGAACCAGTCGGTGAACTCGCCGTTGACCTGGTAGAGGATCCGCGGTCCCGGTCCCACGGTCAGGCCGCTGCGATTCGTCATCCGGTCGCTCCACTCCTGGAAGCGCGTGGAGTCGGGTGTGCCCTGCGGCGTCCAGCCCCACGGGTGGATCAAGATGTCCCCATTCGTGTGGTAGGACAGGCCGCTCACGGGCCGCAGGCCTGCGATGAGGTCGCGCTGCGCCTGCGTCTCCACTTCGGAGAATGCCGAGGGCCCGCGATAGGTGCTCGACGACGGAGTGCCGCTCGAGCCGATGTTGTTGAACCCCCACTGATGTCCGTAGTTGCGATTGGGGTCGACGCCATCGCCGAAGTCGGTCACGCCATTGCCGTTGTTGTCGCGCAGCGTCTTGCGCCAGAAGCCGAACGAAGCGGTGGAGTCGTAGATGGTCTGGTTGTATCGATAGCCATCGGGATTGACGACCGGCACGATGTAGATGCGGCGCTGATCCAGGAGCGCTGTGATCTCGGCATCGCCACCGTCCCGCGTCAGCAACTGATCCACGAAGTGGAGCAGCGCGTGCATGCTGCCGGGTTCGCGCGCGTGGGTGAGCGAGTTGAAGAACGCGACCGGGCGAGTGTCGGGGCCGATGACGCGACGGCCGATCGCGAGTCCCCAGATGGGGCGGCCATGGAGCGAGTAGCCCACCGTATCGATCTTGTCGGCCACGGCATCGCGCGTGTCGGCGGCCACCATGTCATCGAGTCGCAGCTTCACCTCATCGAGCGACCAGTAGCCACCGACGCTGCCCGTTCCCTCCGCGGGCGCCGTGCCGGTGCGCTTGGCGGCGGCTCGCCGCGCGCGGCCCTCTGGACTCACGGCCTCACGTCTTGCGAGTTCGGCTGCGGTGCGGCCGGGGTCGGCATCGACCAATCGATAGCGTGCTCCGAGCGAGCGCAGGCGCGCTTCATCGCCCGGCCACAGCAGCACGTCGGTCCAGGTCGGTGCCGCGCCATCCAACACATCGAAGCCGCCCTCGAGCAACTGCGTCATCGAGGTCGAGCCATCGAAGGCCACTCGCACCAGCCGGGGCGGCTCCGCCGCCACCGGACAGGCGAGGCACACCGACGCCGCGAGCGTGGCGGCGTACAGAACGCGCGGCATCCGGGGCATCGGCTTCTCCGGGGGATCGAGGATTCGTGCTCGGCGGAGCCCATCGAGTGTAGCCCGCCGCTCCCGGCCGCTGCCACCCGTGAACTGCATGGTGCCTCGCGAGTTGCACGGCCGCTGGGCCGTGCCAGCGGGCGCGGACTGCACTATCCTGTGTGCTCCCATGCCCACGCCCACCGCCTCCCTCGTCTGGCTGTTCGATGTCGATGGCACGCTCCTGACCACCGAGCGTTCGGGTCAGCGGTCGATGGCGATGGCGCTCGAGGAGTGCCACGGCATCCGCGACGACCTCTCGGGCATCCGATTCTCGGGGCGCACCGACCCGCTGATCGTCGCGGACATCCTGGCGCGGCACGCGCTGTCGCCTGACGAGGCGGCGCTCGATCGGCTGTGGGACAGCATGCTCGCGCACATGCGGCGCCTGATGACGCCACCGCGAGGCGGCCTGCTGGCGGGCGTTCCCGCGATGCTCGATGCCGTCGCTGCCGAGCCTCGCTGGGTGAGCGCCCTGCTGACCGGGAATCGTACCGAGATGGCGCGCATCAAGCTCTCGTCGTTCGGTGCGTGGGACCGCTTCTCGTTCGGGACGTTCGGCGAGGAGGGAGTCGATCGCAATGGACTCGCCTGCCTCGCCGTCGAGCGCGCAGCCGAGCGCCACGGCGTCACGCCCGAGCGCTGCATCGTGGTGGGCGACACCGAGCATGATGTCGCCTGTGCGAGAGCCGCCGGTGCGCGCGCCGTTGCGGTGGCGACCGGTGCTCGAACGCGGGCCGAGCTGGCCGAGAGCGCACCCGACCTGCTGCTCGAGGACCTGCGCGATGCCGCGCCCATGCTCGAGTGGGCGCGCGGGCTGTGAGCCGGGGTGATTCCGTGCTCGCCGGGCCGAGGCGAATCCAGCTGAGTCTCTACGTGCCTTCGGCCCAGGCGGGCGAACTGGAGCGCGTGCGGCGCGCCCTCGATCCGGTGCAGGCCGCCTTGATCCCCGCACACGTCACGCTCTGCCGTGATGAGGAGGCGATCGAGGTGGATGCCGAGACGATCTCCGCTCGACTGCTCGCATCCGGGCTACGGCCGATCACGCTTCGTTTCGGCATCCCGCGCCCTTTCAGCGGCCACGGCCTGCTTCTGCCTTGCATCGACGGTCGAGCGGCGTTCGACGCCGTGCGCGGGTGCGTGCTCGGTGGCACTCCGATTCGAGCCCAGGAACCTCATCTCACTCTGGCGCATCCCCGCAATCCGAGGGTGGAGGTCGATCGCAGCGAGATACTCGCAGGCTGGCCTGAGGAGATCTCGGTCGAGTTCCCGAGCGTTCGGCTCATCGAGCAGCGAAGCGGCGCGCCGTGGCGAGTGGTGAGGGAGTTCGCGCTCGCGATCGCCTGAGCGCTCGCGAGGCAGAAGCCGCCCCTCAGCCGCCGTTGTTCTCGTCGACTTTGCGGCGGGCGGTGACCATGTACTCGAGCGCGGTGTCGAGATCGTGCGCGACCGGTGCGTTGGGGAACTCGTCGACCAGCACCTGCACCGGGCGATAGAGCACCGGGAAGTCGCAGCTCGCCAGCAATGAACGGTCGTTCATCGAGTCGCCCATCGCCGCCACGCGGTAGCCGGCGAGCTTGAAGCCCGACACGATGCGCTCCTTCTGGCCGCGGATGCGGAGCGTGAAGCCCTTGATGATGCCGCCGGTGTCGAGATCGAAGCGATTCGAGAACAGGTTCACGCCGCCCAGGCGCGCGGCCAGGGGATCGCTGAACTCATGGAACGTGTCCGAGATGATCACCACGTTGCCCATGGGGCGGAGTCGCTCGATGAATTCGCGAGCACCGAGGTAGGGCTGCACGGCGTGCGCGATGGTCTGGAGTTCCTTGAGCGTCAGCCCGGCTTTGCGGGCTGCGGCGATCCGGTGGCCCATGAGCTCGGAGAAATCGGCGACATCGCGAGTGGTGAGCGAGAACTCGGCGACACCGAAGTGCTGGCCAAGGGCGGGCCAGATCTCGGGGGCGAGTACGCCTTCAAGGTCGAGTGCGAAGATCATGGGAGGGCGCACCCTAGCAGAGGGCAGCCCAAGCTGCTGGCCTGGAACAAGATAAGGCTGTGAATCGTCTTGACGAGAAAAAATCAAGTTGACGCGGTGCTTTGCCGAAAATATTCTAGTCTCATGCCAAAGAAACGCGCAGCACCCCATCCGCTGGACGACAAGGACCGCCGCATCCTCTCGCTGGTCCAGCGAGACGGTGCGATGGCCCAGGCCCAGATGGCCAAGAAGGTCGGGCTCTCGACCGCCGCGGTGAACGAGCGGCTCAAGAAGCTCGAGGTCTCGGGCGTGCTGCGTCGCTGGACCGCCATCGTGGACCCGAAAGCCGTGGGCGCCACGGTGACGGCCTTCGTCGAGGTGTTCTTCGAACATCCCCGCTTCGAGACGGGGTTCATCGAACGTGTGAAGCGGCTCGATGAGGTGCTCGAGTGCCATCACATCACCGGGGAGTTCTCGCTGTTGCTCAAGTTGCGCACGACGGACATGGAGTCGCTGCAGGAGCTGCTTCTCTCGCAACTGTCGTCGCAGGAAGGCGTGCGCCAGACCCGCACGGTCATGGCGCTGTCCACCGTGAAGGAAGAGACCTACGTCGATCCGACGGAGAGAGGAGCCTCATCATGAAGAGCCGCAAGATCGCCCCGGCCGACGTGCACGCGTCGCTCGCCCGCCACATCCTGGCGGACGGCTACGACATCGTTCTCGACCTGGACAAGAGCACGGGCCGCCGCATGTACGACGCGAAGCGCGACCGCTGGTATCTCGACATGTTCTCGTGCTTCGCCACCTTCCCGGTGGGCATCAACCACCCGCGGATGCGCGAGGCCGAATACCTCGAGAAGCTGACGCGCGCCGCGATCGTGAACCCGACCAACTCCGATATCTTCACCCGCGAGTACGCCGAGTTCGTCGACACGTTCAGCCGCGTGGGTATCCCGGCCCGTATGCCGCATGCGTTCTTCGTGGCGGGCGGGGCATTGGCGGTGGAGAACGCGCTCAAGGCGGCGATGGACTGGAAGGTCCGCCGCAACCTGCGCGCCGGCAAGGGCGAGAAGGGCACGCAGGTGCTGCATTTCAAGGACGCCTTCCACGGACGCACCGGCTACACGCTGTCGCTCACGAACACGGCCGACCCCCGCAAGTACCAGTACTTCGCCCGGTTCGATTGGCCGCGCGTCGCGCATGCCGCGATGCGATTCCCGGTCGATGCCGCCGAGACGGTGCGCGTCGAGGCGGCCGAGCGTGCCTCGCTCGCCGAGGTGCGGGCGGCGTTCGCAGCGCGTCCCGATGAGATCTGCGCCATCTTGATCGAGCCGATCCAGGCCGAGGGCGGCGATCATCACTTTCGTGCCGAGTACCTGCAGGCGCTGCAGGCGATCGCACACGAGCACGACGCACTGTTCGTCGTCGATGAAGTGCAGACCGGAGTCGGGCTGACCGGCAAGTTCTGGGCGCACGAGCATTTCGGGATCCAGCCCGACCTGCTCGCATTCGGCAAGAAGATGCAGGTGTGCGGCATCCTCGCCGGCGGACGCATGGATGAGGAGCCGGAGAACGTCTTCAAGATCAAGAGCCGCATCAACAGCACATGGGGCGGCAACCTGGCCGACATGGTGCGCGTGCAGCGCTACCTGGAGATCATCGAGGAGGAGAAGCTGCTCGAGAACTCCACGACCGTGGGTGCGCATCTACTGGCCGGACTCCAGGCGCTGCAGGGCTCGATGCCCGATGTGTTCAACAACGCACGCGGCCGCGGCCTGATGGCAGCGATCGACTTCCCCGACACGCAGCACCGCAACGCGGCGGCCGCCAAGGCCTACGAGTTGGGGATGATCATCCTGCCATGCGGTCATCGCAGCCTGCGGTTCCGTCCGCCGATCGACGTGTCTGCGACCGAAGTGGACGAGGCGCTCGAAGTCGTCGAGCGCGCGGCCAAGGCAGTGACGGCCAAGAGCGCCTAGGCGCCCGCTGCATCGGAAGCAGAGAGGGCCCCCGCGTCGTCCGCGGGGGCCTTTCTGCCCCGGCGCAGGGCTCCGGCCCGTGGGCACTCCCGCGTGCGAAATCAGGCACACGTGCGAAATCAGGTATGGCTGCGTTTCCCCTTGTGTCGCTATGCTCACTCCGGCGATTCGCTTCTCGGCAGCCACCTCCCGGCTCCTGGCAGAGCCCGCCGCCCATCGAGGAGGACACGCCCATGAACTCAGGCCGCCCTGCTTTCCGTCTTTGCATCGCCGCTCTCGCGCTCGCATGCGCCCTGCCGCTTGCCGCCACCGCAGAGGATCGATCGGGGCCCGGCGTGGCGGATGCCAAGGATCCCGCCCTTGCTCCGCGGCTCCCGCTGGTGCGCGCGGTCACGCCGGCGCGCAGCACGGCGCCGCTGCGCCTGCGCACCCGGCCCGCCAGCCCATTGACCGAGGCCGAGCAGTTCACCGACGCCGGGCTCGATCGGCCCGCTTCGTCGCTGACCGCTCGCGAGCGCGCCAAGCTCGAAGCGGCACGGATCTCGGTGGCTGCGGCGCGTGCTGCGCGTGGAGCCTCGGCTCCCGCCGTGCGATCGCTCGATCCGGCCACCCCTCTGCATTCGATCGGGGATGGCGCGGCCGGCAAGCTCGAGCGGTTGCGTCTCGCTCAGCCCGCCGCGCTGGCCAACGATCCCGCCCAGCGCGGCCTGCCCCCCGTGTTGCAGTCGCGCCAGAGGCAGGGGGCGCAAGTGCCGAGTGCGAGTGAGCGCGAGAAGCTCAAGGCGAATCCCACGTCGAGCGTGACGCCCGAGCCCGCGAAGGAGTCGGAGCGATGAGCCGGATCCGCCTCGCCCTCGCGGCCACGCTCGCGATCGTCGCTCTGCTGCCCACCGCCCTCGCCGCCAAGCCCGTCGTTCCCGAGCCGCAGTTCGGGCAGTTCGACCCCGCCGACCTCGCCGCCGCGCGAGCCCATGGCGAAGCGGCCAAGCTGCGCCATGATTCGGCGCTCGAGACCGATTGCATCGAAGCCGGGGAGTCGGCGGCCCGCCTGCGCAAACCGGTGCGCTCGACATCCTCGAGTGCGCTGCTCAACAGCGAGGACCCCGACGCGGTGCACTATGCGCGCGGGACCACCCTCGTGTTCCACGTGTTCATCGACCACAACCAGGGCTCGTGGAGCACGACCGAACGCAATGCGGCCGCAGCCAAGGCCGCACTCGCGAAGCAGTGGTACGTCGACGAGGCGCCCGCCGACGCCAACATGGACTTCGATCACCTTGGCGGCACCGGGTACTACTACTATCAGACGGCCGACCTCAACATCGACGGTGACACGTTGTCCGGCGCCGAGATCCAGACCGTCATCGCCAGCTTCGGTTTCACCGACGACAACGGCGACGGAGACCTGCGCGATGACTTCTCGTTGTTCTGGCAGGACTGGAATGGCGGCTACGACAACGTCATCCTGGTCTACCAGCCCGCCGACGCCATCGGCCGCGCCAGCGCCAACCTGGGCATCTCGCGCATCACGCACTACACCGATGATGCGTGGACCGTCTGGCGCCACGAGATGGGCCATGTGTTCGGGAGCTGCGACGAATATGACGGCGACGGCTGCAACAGCTGCGCCACGTGCCATGGCACGTATCACATCACCGCCGGCACGAACGGTAATTGCCAGGGACACGCGTGCGGCGACAACCAAGCCTGCGTGATGATCGACAACGTCGACGCGCACTGCACGTTCACCGAGTACCACTGGGGCTGGGACGACTCCGACTCCAGTGGTCTGCTCGACACGATGAAGCGGCAGACCACGCTCGCATCGTTCGTCAACATCAACGAGATGTTCCACAACGGCTTCTACCGGACGTCGAATACGACCAACGGGTTCATCGCCACGCAGCAGTGGGACTCCTGGGCCGCCTTCGCCGTGCGGCCTGCGGTGGGCAGCAACCACAACCTGCGCGTGTACCACGACAACAATCACAACTTCCTGGTGGGCACCTCGTCGCAGGCGGGCTCGGCCGTCGACTTCGTGGTCGGCGACTACAACCACAACCGCATCGGCAACGAACATCTTCAGGTGAACCTGGCCTCCGGGCCGGTGGGGCAGTTCAACGCGACCTGGGAGAGTGGCACCGGCACGCTCTACCCCAACGGCGTCTATGTGGGTACTCAGACCTGGAACGACTACAACGTCGTGCGCACATACGACGTGCCGCTGTTCGGTACCGAGGAGGTGACCTTCACGCTCGACGTGCAGACCCCTGGTCTCGACATGGGCTTCGCGCTCTATCGCTCCAATGGCGACACGTACTTCGCCGGGCGCAGCTCGGCCGTGGCCGCCTCCGACGTCGGAGGCAATGGCGCCAACGAGACGTTCACCTACACCGTGCCCGCAGACGACATCTACGGGCTCGTCGTGTGGTCCAACAACGAACTCGCTGGCACGTTCGACATCCGCATCGGCACGCCACTCGCCACGCTCACCGACGATGTCTCGTTCCTCTCGGGCATCGATCTCCGGCTCTACGACTACGACCCAGTCGCCGGCTACTGGGGCGTGGTGGGCACACGCCCCAACGGCACCTCGGACGCGGACCAATCGCTGTTCGCCGATGCGAATTTCACGACGCTGCTCGAGGAGTCCAGCTACTCCGGGCAGTCGGTGGACTTCATCGCGGTGGACTACAACCACGCGAGTTCCAGCATCGACTACCTGCGCGTGAATCGCGACGTGGGTACGGACACGCACCTGACCGAGTTCGAACAAGGCGCCGAGGTCATGGATGGCTATGAGCCGTTCACGTGGGAGGCCAACGACGTCGCCGATGTATGGGACACCTACCTCACGACGGGCGTGCCGTACTTCTTCCGCGAGTACCACAGCACCGTCACCGGGTTCGACAGCGGCCTCTATCTGGTGGGCAGCAGCGGCGGCGACTACTACCAGTCGCGCAACGACCTGCTCGCCTTCGCCAACTCGCGCCTGATGAGCGAGGGCGGGGAGTGGTTCGCCTACACACCGGTCGCCACCGATTGGTATGGCTTCGTGGTGCTGGGTAACGCGGAGAACGCCGCCAGCAGCGGATCGCTGTGGATGGGCCGCCAGGAGACACTGACCGAGGAAGCGCGCGTGACCCGCAGCGAGGAGGTGCAGTTCGACCTCTTCACACCAACCCCATCCTACTGGAACGTCCTGGCGACGCGTCCGACGGGAGCGGACGCCGTGGGCATCGCCCTCTACGAGGATGAGGGCTACGGCAGTCTCGTCACCTCCGACTTCAGCACGGGCGTCAGCTTCGTGGTCGGCGACTGGAACCACAGCCCGCAACCCACGATCTACCCTCGCATCCGCCGCAGCGTGGGCGTGAGTAGCTACGACATCGAGTTCGAGGGCGCAGCGGATGCCATCGTGCCGCCCGCCAACTCACCCTATGTGCTCACGTCCTCATGGACGTCGCTCGATGTCGCCGAGGTTTACGACCTGTGGATCCCGGGTGGCGTGGTGGGAGGCCAGAACGTCGCTATCATGGTCGAGAGCCTCACCGGCGACCTCGACCTCGGAATCGAGTTGTTCCGTTCGAACGGCGCCGAGTACTTCGCGGGCCGCGGCAGTGGCGTCGCTGCGGCCAATGCGCTGGGGGCCGGCGGCACCGAGGGACTCGTGTACGTCGCCACCACGAGTGACTATCACGGGCTCGTCGTGTTCAACAACAACGACAATGGCGGAACGTGGCGACTCACGATCTACAATCCCGCCGTCGTCGGGGTGGGCGATGCGACGTTGCCGGCCACGCTGTCGCTGGCAGCGGCGCCGAACCCGGCTCGTGGCGAGATGGCCCTGTCGTACGCGTTGCCCGCCGATGGCGAAGTGAGCCTGGAGGTGTTCGACCTGCAGGGTCGCCTCGTGCGAGCGCTGGCGAGTGGTCGGCAGACTGCGGGCCGGCATCAGGTGCGCTGGGACGGCCGCGACGCCACCGGCGAGGCCAAGAGCGTCGGCATCTATCTGGCGCGTCTGCGCCTGAACGGCGAGGAGCGGCAGATCAAGTTGGTGCGCGGCGAGTAGCGACGCAGCCCGATCGGCACGCGGCCCGGGGAGCTTTGCCTTCCCGGGCCACGTCGCGCCGATGACGAGAACTAGCGAAGGAGTGGCCAGGATCAGCAGTCGGGTCGCAGGGCTCATCGGACGCTTCAGGCGAAGCGGGGGATGCGTATCGATGGGAAGGATGCGATCGGTCGCGCGTCAAAGGCGACGGCACGGTCCCTCGCTGTGCGCCGCACGGACCGCTAGACTGCCGCCCCATGTCCACCGCCCTGTCCCCAAAGCGGTTCCGCGATTCGGCCGCCGTCATCCTCATGAGAGGGAAGGGCCGCGACCTCGAGGTGTTCTGGGTGCTGCGCAGCGACGTGGTCTCGGTGCAGCCGGGATTCCACGCGTTCATCGGGGGCAAGGTGGATGCGGCCGACGCCGAGCTGGTGCTGCCCGGCATCGCCGATGATCTCGACCGTGCGGCGCGCGCCTGCGCGCTCCGCGAGATGCTCGAGGAGACGGGCGTGCTGGCGGGGCTCACGAACGGCACGGCGGATGCCGCGACGCTTGCGCTCGCTCGTGAACGCCTCCTGGCCGGCGAAGCCAGCATCGCCTCGCTCGCCGCCGAGTACGGCTGGTCATTCGATCCGAACGAGCTCACGTTCGCCGGTCGCTGGCAGACGCCGGTGTTCGCCAACGTGCGATTCGATACGCACTTCTTCATGGCGCGCGTGCCCGAGGGCCAGGCGCCGAGCGTGCTGCCCGGGGAACTCGCGAGCGGCGAGTGGGTGAAGCCGCTCGAAGCGCTCGAGCGCTACCGCCACGGCCACGTCACGTTCGTCGCGCCCATCCTGTGGGCGTTGATCGCGCTCGCCGAAGGGGAGGACGGTCTCGCCGAGCGGCTCGCGCGTGGCCCCGAACGAGCGGGCCAGCCGATCCGCCGGATCGAGATGCAGTGGGGAGTCGTGCTGCATCCCATGGCCACCAAGCCGCTGCCGCCCTCGACGCACACCAATGCCTACCTGATCGGCGAGACCGAGATGGCGCTGGTCGATCCCGGCGCCGGTGACGAGGCGTCCTTGGCCGAACTGTTCTCGCTGATCGACCTGCTGCAGGGCGAGGGACGCCGACTGACGATGATCATCGTGACGCACCACCACGGCGATCACACGGGTGGGGTCGTCGCGGCGCGCGAGCGCTATGGCGCGCGCGTCGTGGGGCATGCCCGCCTCGCCGAGCGCATGGCGATCGATGTCGCCGTGAAGGATGGCGACTGGCTGCCTCTCACGCCCGGCCTGTCGGGTTGGCGGCTCCAGGTGGTGGAGACGCCGGGTCACACGCGCGACTCGATCAGCCTGTGGCAGCCGCGGCTGCGTTCGCTGTTCGTGGGCGATCTGCTGCCGGGTGGCGCCGGCAGCGTGATCATCGATCCTCCCGACGGGGACATGGCGCAGTATCTCGCGTCGCTCGAGCGTGTCGCGGCACTCGACCCGGTGACGCTGTTCCCGGCGCATGGCTCGCCGCAGGGAGCGGCGGTGCGCCGCATCCGTCACCTGCTCGCGCATCGCATGGAGCGCGAGCTGCGCGTGCACGCCGCGCTCGAATCCGAGCCGCGCGCGATTGCCGAACTGCTGCCGCTCGCCTACTCCGACGTGAAGCCCGAGCTGTGGCCGTATGCCGAGCGCTCTCTGATCGCGCATCTCGAGAAGCTCGAGGGCGAGGGGCGAGCCGTGCAGCAGGGCGGTCGTTGGTACCGAGCGGACCACTGAGCGCGTGATGCCGTTCGTCCTCGCGAGTCTCGCCTCGCTCCTCTATGGCTGCGCCGACTTCATGGGCGGTATCGCGGCGAGGCGCGCGCCGGTGCTGATGGCGACACTGCTCTCGCAGATGGTGGGGCTCCTGGCGCTGGCGATCGCGGCGCCTTCGCTGGGCGGCATCAGTCGCTCGACCGACCTCTCCTGGGGCGTCGTCGCCGGCGTGGCCGGCAGCCTCGGCGTGCTCCTGCTCTACCGCGCGCTCGCCATCGGCACCGTGAGCACCGCGGCGCCGCTCGTCTCGATGGTCGCGCTGTGCATCCCGGTCGCCGTCGGGATCGCGGGCGGCGACGCGCTCGGATGGGCGGGCGGCTTCGGTATCGCCGCTGCGGTCGTGGCTGTTGCACTCATCAGCGGCGGGCCGAGTTCGCACGCGGGGGAGGCACCCGATCCGCGCGTCGCGCGTTCGGCGCTCGTCACCGCGGCCGCGAGCGGTGTGCTCGTCGGCTGCTTCCTCGTCAGCCTGGGGCAGATCGGGCCGAGCGCGGGTCTGTGGCCGCTCGTCGTCGCGCGCGGCACCGGAACGGTCGTGCTGGGCAGCGTGCTCCTGCTGAGGCGTGGATCGATCCGCCCGCCGAGTCCCTCGATCGGCCCGATCCTGTTCGCCGGCGTCGCCGATGTGATCGCCAACGTGCTGTACGTCGCAGCCGTCCAGCATGGTCCGCTCAGCCTGATCGCCACGATCGTGTCGCTGGCGCCTGCCTCGACCGTGCTGCTCGCACAACTCGTGCTGCGCGAGCAGTTGGGACGTCCTCAGAAATGGGGCGTCGCCCTGGCGTTGATCGCGGTGGTCCTTCTGGCTCAGGGCACGCGAGCCGACTGATCGCCGCGATCAGTTCTCGGGCACCAGACGCTTGCGCCACGGCGCCGCCATGTCGCTCCGCCCGGTCCTCTCGTAGATCTCGATGAGCGCCTGCACCGCGCGCTGGATCCCCGGGTGCTTCTCGTCCTTGAAATTGACGAGCAGGATCCGATACGCCTCGATGAACTCGGGTTCGGCCTCCTGGAAGCGGCCCAGTCCGAACAGCGCCTCGGCGTGCGACTGCAGCGTGATCCCGAGTCCGATGAACTGCAGCGGCATGACCTTGCGCGTCGTGGAGACGGCCCGTCGCAAAAGGGCCTCGGCCTCGGCTAACTTGCCTTGTCGGCTGTAGAGCCGCCCCAGATTGGTCATCGACACGAGCACATCCGGGTGTTCCTCGCCCAGGCGTCGGCGACTCACCTCGTAGTCCTTGGCGTAGAGCGGCTCCGCAAGCGTCGGCCGATCGGTCTGCATGTAAAGCACGGCCAGGTTGTTGATCGAGTTCATGGTCTCGACATGCTCGGGCCCGGACACCTTGCGACGCAGTTCCAGCACGCGCATGGAGATCGGCTCCGCCTGTTCGAACTTGCCGGCTTCGATGAGCGTCCACGCGTAGTTGGCCATTGCCGTCAGCGTGTACGGGTGCTCGGCGCCTTCGAGTGCGAGGTGCCCGTTGTACGCGATCGCGAGCAGGCTCTCGGCTTCTGCGAGCCGTTCAACATCCGTGTAGAGGATCCCCAGCGCATTCATGCTCTGCAGCAAATCGGCGTGCTTCGGACCCAGCGACCGCTTCTGCTGTTCGATCGTGCTCAGGAACAGGGGCTCAGCCTCGCTTGCTCGTCCGAGCGAGGTGTAGAGCGTGGCGAGCTGAGTCGTCATGCGGAGTGTCGCCGGCGCCGTGGGCCCCGCGGCCGAATCCAGCATCGCACGCGCGGCGAGCACCGGAGCCTCGGCCTTGTCGAACATACCCAGGCGCAGGTAAGTGTCCGAGATCGAGCCGAGCAACTGCGCATGGATGCGCGGACGGTCGCCGAACTGCTCGGTTGCGGCGGCAATCGACTGCTCGAGGACATTCGCGTCGATCACCCGCAGCGCCGCGTCGGTCATGTTGACCTCGGCCAGCTGCGCATGGAAGGACGCAGCCGAGCGTGCGACATCGTTCTCGGAGGCTCCTGCCTCGCGCCGCGCACGGGCGAGTCGCGACCCGAGATCGGCGGTGAGCCGCCGACCCATCTTCTCGGCATCGATCGCTCCGAGCATGTTGGTCTGGAACTCGACCAGGATCTGGGCGTCCTGCTTGGCCTGTTCGGCATCGCGCCGCTGCGCCGCCTCGCGCAGGCCGAATGTGGTGGTGGCGATGATGCCGGCCACCAGCGCCACCAAGGTCGCCGCGACGCCAGCCACCAGCGTGCGATTGCGCTTCGCGAACTTGCTCAGCTGGTAGACCGTGCTCGGCGCTCGCGCCAGAATCGGCCGCGAGTCCAGGTGGCGCTCGATGTCCTCGGCCAGCGCTGCAGCGCTGCTGTAGCGCCGATCGACGTCCTTCTCGAGCGCCTTGCCGATGATCGTCTCGAGGTCGGCATCGGGCGAGCCCGAGCCGCTCCAGCTCTGGCGCAGCGAGGCCGGCGGCTGCTCGCAGATGATCCGCACGGATTCGACGATGGGGATGTTCTTCAGCTCGTAGGGCCGCCGCCCTGTGAGCATCTCGTAGAGGATCACGCCCAGCGAGTAGACGTCGCTGCGCAGGTCGATCTGCGAAGAGTCGCCGCGCGCCTGCTCGGGGCTCATGAACGGCAGCGTCCCCATGATGACGCCGACCTCGGTGATCGCGGTCGCCACCTCGATGTCGGCGCCGGTGATCCGCGCGAGTCCGAAGTCGAGCACCTTGAGCTCGGGCAGGCCGCTCGACATGCTGGAGAACGTGGCGCTCGATCCCTCGGCCGCCGCGTCGTGGTCCGACACGATGATGTTGGAGGGTTTGAGGTCGCGGTGGATGACGCCGCGCTGGTGCGCGTAGTTGACCGCGGCGCACAGCGACAGGAACAGCCGCAGGCGGAATCGCACTTCATCGGCATCGAGCGAACCGGTGCGCTCATTCAGGAAGCGATCGAGCGAGCGCCCACGAACGAGTTCCATCGCGAAGAAATGCTCGCCGCCCTCGGTGCGACCGGCTTCGTAGATGGCGCCGATGTTCGGATGCTTGAGCAGCGCGAGCGTGTCGGCCTCTCGCTTGAACAACCGCACCTGCGCCTCGTCCACGAACGAGCCGCCGCGGATCACCTTGAGCGCGACGCGGCGGCGCGGATGGTCCTGCTCGGCCTCGTACACGATCCCCATGCCGCCGGCGCCCAGTCGACCGATGATTCGATAGCCGCCGATCGAGTCGGGGATGTGGCTGGCGCGGCCGCGGGCGGGCGTGCGGCCATCGACGGTCGGCGCATCCTCGGCTTCGGGCGACACGGGCTTGGGCGGGTGCGGCCCGGAGGTGGGGCGTTCCATGCGACCTCGGAGGAGAAGCGTCGGGGGAGTGGCACAAGTGTGAGGCGCACAGACTAGTGGACCCGCCGCCGCATGGCACACCTCGGGGCGTGATCGGGGAGCGAGTCGGCACCGAACGTCGACGGGGCGGGAGCCGAAGCCCCCGCCCCGCCATGACGCGAGTGCGGCCCGCGTCCTACCACCGTGATCTCAGTCGAGTCGGACCATGCGCGTGGTGCTGCTCGGCAGCCCCGCACCCGAGACGCGCACCAGATAGAGCCCCGCCGCGGCGCGGCCGCCGGTGCTCGTGCGGCCCGACCAGACGAGGAAGTGTTCACCTGCCGCCAGTTCGCCATCCTGGAGTGTCGCCACCACGCGTCCCGCGATGTCGAGCACGTCCACGCGTACGGCGGCGCGGCCGCCCAGTGCCAGCCGCACGGTCGAGTGTCCGCGGGCGGGATTCGGGGTGACGCCACGCAGCTCGAGCGTGCGGCCCGTCGGCAGTGCAGGCGGCGCGCTCGTGACCTCGATGGCCGAGATCACGGCGCTCAGTCGCACGCCTTCGACCGGGACGCCGGGGGGCAGTCCGTTCAGGAGCACGCGAGCGCTGCTGATGTGCAGCGCCGGCGGGCTCGAAGGCGGCGAGAACGTGACGCGATCGCACGGGAACGAGTTCCCCGAGATCGTGATCGTCGAGCCGCCCGCGATACCACGCGCGTCGATCTCCGGGAGTCCGTCGCCATCGAGATCGCCGCCCGCGAAGACCGCGGTCGGAGGCGAGCTCATCGTGACCACATCGGCCAGCTGCTCGGTGACCAGGCCGCCGCTCACGTACACGCGCACGGTGGCCGGGCCGCCCCCGGCGAGGCCGGTCACGTAGCGCAGTTCGGTCGGGGCGCCGCCGTCGTCCTCCCAATCGAGCGCGTGCAGCATCTCGTCGGGTCCGCCGAGGCCAGAAGGCACCATGGCCGCCACACGCACGAGCGAGCGAGGACTCCACACGACGCTGATCGAAGTCGGTAGGCGCTCGAACACGAAGCCATCGCAGTCGTCATCCGGCCCGCCGGATGCGACCAGCGCGCGCTCCAGCGCGGGTGCGCCGAGCATGCCCGTGGGCTCGAGACGCATCTCGTCACTCGAGGCGCCTGAGCTGAGGAGCACCGGCCCCTCGGCCTGCCCCCACGTGGCGCGCGTCAGGAATCCAGCGCGCGGTGTGGCGACATCCGCTCGCAGCGAGAGCGAGCCCGAGACCTGCAGCCCCGGGGGCGACAGCGTCATGTCGCACGCGCCGTAGCGCCCATCGACCGGACCATCGGGCGGACTGGCGGTCAGACGCGCCACCTGCGGCAGGGGGATGAGCGGGACGCTCGTCAGGCCGACGGGGTTGTACCACACGTGCAATTCGGTGATGAGGTGCACGCCGTCATCGCACGTGATCTCCATCGGCGACGTGAGCGTGAAGCTCGTGCGTTCCGAGCGGCCGTTTCCGGTGTCGCGGATGCTCTTCACCTTGCCGCGCACCGCGGCGGCACCGGTGGAGGAAGGCGGGGTGGTGAGCTCCAGCCAGCTGTCCCCATCGAGGTCGGCCGAGGGGTAGGGCAGCATGGCGCCGTTGACCTCGACGTGAAGCGAGCGGAGGTTGATGTCCTGCATGCCCTTGCGGATCCTCTGCCCGTTCGTGGTCTCCTCGATCTCCACGTCGGCCCTGGGCGGGCAGCTGCCATCGGGGCACGGCAGCGTCACGAGTCGCATCGCGACCGGCGGGACATCGGACGGGTTCTCGTGCAGTTCGAACGACACACTCGGCAGGCCCCGGTGCATGACCTCGACGCCATCCTGACCACTCGAGCCGAGGTTCTTGACGCTCAGGCGCCGGTCCGCGGCAGGGCTCCCGTCGTAGGCGCCATCGAGGCTCACGGTTTGGCGCGGCCCTCTCGCGAACGAGGCTCGGCCACCCTCGTCCGTGCTGCTCGCATGCAGCGAGCCGCCGCAGCCGCCGCTGCCGCCGCCCCCGCCACCGATGCGCCAGGTGCCGGGCGGCGTGCCGGGAGGATGCACGATGTGGACGTCCGAGATCTTGCGCTTGGCGCTGGGCGTGCCCACGCCGCCATGCGCGTGCAGCACCAGCTCATCGCCGATCAGCGAAGGCGAACCCGGAGCATCGAACACGGTGCCGGGCGCGAAGTGGAGCGAGTGCGCCACGAAGTCATCGGCGGTGCGCATCGCGTAGCCGGTCGGCCGCGTCGAGCCGTGCAGCAAGCTTCCGGGGCCCGAAGGACTCGGCGGACCGACTGCAACGCCTGCTGAGCGCACCTGCCACAGCAGCTCGTCGCTGGGGATCGTCGAAAGGCCCGTGACGTCGCAGGCGCCGCTCGTCGTGGCGGTCCACTCGGCCGCGACCACGTGCAGTGACGGCGGCAGTCCGGAGTAGTCGTCGTACTCGACTTGGGCCTCGAAACGCTGCGAGTGCCCCAGCACTCCCGGCGGCCGCGCGAAGAGTGAGAACTCGAGCGCGCGCAGCGCGCGATCCGCCGTGCCCGTCGGGGTCGGCGACAGCGCGATCACCAGCTCGCCGCCACTGCCGTCGGCCGCGTAGCTCATCGAGCAGGCCGAAGGATCGGCCACGTCCACGGCCCCCCCTCGGACGCTCGACTCGAGCGCGCGGACCTCGTGCGCGGGCAGCGCCGGAGGCGAGAGCGCCAGGCCGGACGAGACCGCCTCCTCGGTGATGACGACCTCTCCGGGAGGCGAGCCGAGCTCGGTCGCGAACGTGAGCCTCGCCTCGGCTGCGGGTTCGGGCGGCCCGGGGAGCTCGGCCGTGAAGACCAGCGAGCGCCCCGTCACCGTGACGCCATCCACCGTGAGGTCGCAGTCCTGGTCGACGTGGTGCGACAGACTGACTCGATGCGTCGAACTGCCGGCAGGTCCTGCCGACGTGGAGAAGCCGAGCGAGCTGAAGCTGTCGGACAGGCACGCGCCCTGCACCGTGACCTCCGTGTTCGACGCGAGCACGCGCGAGAACATGAGCTGCGTGCTGCTCCACACCTCGACCACGATACTGGTCGAGGCCGGGACATCGACGCTGTATACGCGGTCGGGCCCGCTGCGCAGCGCGCAGCCTTTGATGATCGGCGTGTTGTCGCCCGGCACGCGGTGCAGCGAGAGGTCGTTCGACCCCCCGACATTGATCTTCGTCCGGAGCCGGATCAACGAGCCCCTGTTGGGCAGGGTGATCGAGACCCCGTCCAGACCCTTCGAGCCGATGTTCGACACAAGCAGCGAGCCGTCGGTGCCGGTCGTGACCACGCTCGAACCCAGGGCCGTGTGGGTGTGGCCGTGGGCGACCGCCGCACTCGAGGGGGCCGGCAGCGCGGCCAGGATCAGGCCCGCGAGCGTGAGACGGGCGAGGGCGCGAAGCAGCATGGCGGACTCCTTCAAGAGGTGTGCGGCGGGCGGCCCCCAGTCGGGCAGGCCGTCGCTGGTACTTCGCACGAGCCCCCCACATCTGACGCGAAATCGGACAGTGCCGCTCGATGGCCCATTTCCGGTCTGTCCCGGGCCCCGGCCGGGGGGCTACTATCGACCGGACATGCCCCCGTCCCCCGCAGAGGCACCCGGCTGGGCGAGCTCGTTGCGCGAGGCGGTTCCGGCCCTGAGCCAGGCCCGCGGCGCAGCGCGCGAACAGGCCCGCGTATGGTTGTGGCGGCTTCTGCACGCCTCGATCTTCGCTTCGCTGCGGATGCAGGCCGGCCGCATCACCGCCGTGTCCCAGGAGGACATCGAGGACCTGGCCTCGGCCAAGTCGTTAGAACTGCTGGCGCGGGCCGAAGAGGGGACATGGAACCCGGTGCCGCACCCGCTCCACGAGGTGGCCGGGTTCATCCGGCGCGTCGCGCGGAACGGGCTGGTCGATCTGGCTCGCCGCAGGTCGCGCGAGTGTCCGGCGCTCGAGGACGAGGAGGGATGGGACAGGATGATCGCCGATCGGCTGCCTTCGGCTCCTTCGCCCGAGGACTGGGTGGGAGCGCGCGAGTTCGCGCATGCGCTCGAGGCCTGCGTGCGGCAGCTCTCGCCGCGAGCGCGGCAGGTGTGGTTCCTGCGAGCCTGTCTCGAGCGGCCGAGCCGCGAGATCGCCGTGCTCGCCGGCGTGAACCCGGCGCATGTCGATGTGATCGTGATGCGCGCGCGCACGGCGCTGGGTTCGTGCATGGCGACCAAGGGGCATCACGCGAGTGAAGTGAGGCCGGGGGCATTCGCCGTCCTATGGTCGGACTGGCAGGCGCAACAGCCGGGAGGAGGTCGCCAGACATGAGCGAGCCCGAACACCATCTCACCGATGCCAGCTGTGCCGATCTCGTCCTCGGCCTGACGCCGATCGCCGCAAGCGACGCGTTGCTCGCGCACGCCGAGCGTTGTCCCGAGTGCGAGACCAGACTGCGCGCGCATGCAGGCGCCTCGATTCGCGCGCGCGCCGAGAGCGGCGCGCTTGCCGACGCCGCAGCGGGCGATGACGCGGTCAAGCGCGGCATGATGCCACTCGAGTTGCGCCCGCTGCGCTCACGCCCGCGCTGGCAGGACGGCGCGATCGTCGCGGCCGCCGCTGCCGTGCTGCTGGCGCTGGTGATCCCGCGCATGTCTCCGCCGACTCGCGCACTGGAGTCCTCCGAGTGGCTGCAGAGTCCGGGCGAGATGGTGCGCACCCGCGCCGATGGCGCGGTCGACCCAAGGCTCGCCGAGGGTTTCGAGGCCTACGCACGCCGCGACCTGCCGGGCGCCGTCCGCGCGCTGCGCGCCGCCAGTGCCGAGGGCGCCGCCGAACAGGCGCGCCGCCTCTATCTCGGGCACGCGCTGCTCGCGAGTGGCGAGTCGGTCGAGGCGCTCTCGTGGTTGGCGAGTCTCGACTTGGCGCGGCTGCCGGAGCCATGGCGCAGCGAGGCCGAGGCGGCATTGGCCGCCGCGTGGCGGGCCAACGGCCGCCGCGCGCCGATGGTTCCAGCGCAGGGGACCGCGCCACGATGATCCGAGGCGCACGCGGCCGGACCGCGGCCGCGGCGCTCGCGCTGCTGATCGGAGCCTGTGCTCCGGGTGAGCCATCCATCGAGTCGCCCGGCGCACTGTGGAGCCGCACGCACGCGCGCCTCGATTCGCTCGGCTCGATCGATGCCCCGGAGCAGGCCGAGCGCGTGCTCGCAGCCGCACGTGTGCGCGCGGTGCTCGAGCCGCACGGCCGCGCGCCCTTGTGGTTGGCCGTGGACCTCGCGGCGACCGATGGCACGTGGCATCGCCGCGCGCAGTTGCCTGCCGCTCAGCGCGCGGCGCTCGCAGCGGCCGACCATGCCGGACTTCGCGCCGCCGCAGCGCTCGAGTGTGACTCGCTGGCCTCGGCCCATGAACTGGCGAGGCGCTGTCTCGCCGTGCGGGAAGCTGCCTACGGGGCCGATGATGTCGAGTCGCTGCGAGCTGCGATGCGTTTGGCGCACATCGCGTTCCGAATGGCCCGCGTGGCCGAGGCCGACTCGCTCGCGCGAGCCGTGTTCGAACGTCTCTCGCCGCGAGCGCGCGAGTCGCACCCGCTCGCGGCGGAGGCCGAACTCGTCCTCGGTCGAGTGCTCAAGAACTTCGCGGGACGCATCAAGTCCGAAGTGGCGATGACGCACTACGAACGCGCCCTGGCGATCCAACGGCAGGCGTTCGGAGAGTCCTCGCTCGAAGCGGCCTCGGTGCATCAGGACATGGGCAATCTCGATCGCATGATGAGGCGGCCCGAGGCTGCTCAGACTCAATTCCTGCGTGCGCTCGCGATCCGCAGAGCGAAGTTGGGCGAGCGTCACGACGAGGTCGCCTCGACTCTGACCGCGATCGCGTTCCTGCACTCATCGCGGGGCGACTGGCGCCGGGCCGAGCACTTCATCCGCCAGGCCTTCGAGGCGACGCCATCGATTGCGGACCTGCCGCCCGCGACCGCCACGCTCCGGCACGGTCTGCACGGCCAGGTGCTGCGTCGACTCGGGCGCGACCGCGAGGCCATCGTGTCGCTGCGGATCGCCGCCGCCGAGGCCGAGACCGCGTGGGCGAGGAGCGAGCGCGATGCGGGAAGCTCGGTGCAGTCGGGCCTCAGCATCCATCGCGAACTGGCGCTGGCTCTGGCGGCCGAGGGGCAGCCCGATGCCGCGTTCGCCGAGCTCGAACTGGGTCATGCGCGCACCTGGGCCGAAGTGGCGGGCGGCGATGATCCGTGGAACGGCCTGCTGGCACGGGTCCAGCGCGCCTGTCCCGAGGACGTCGCGCTCATCGCGTGGCCGCGCATGTTCGTCGCTCCACCCGGCGGCGACTATCCCAAGTGGGCCTGCGTCATTCGCTCGCAGGGCCCCGTGGTCTGGGTGAAGCTGCCGCGCGATCGCACGTGGGCCCGTCGCGACCTCCCGGCCCGTGATGCGCTGCTGATGGAGATGGATCGCGCCTCGCACTGGCCGTTGCGCCTGTCGGACACGCGCCTCGTGGATTCGCTCGGACGCGCATTGGCGCGCGAGTGGTTCGATCCCATCGAGCCGCACCTGACGGGGGCCAAGCGCCTCATCGTCTTCGGTCCCGCCCTCATGGGCTCGGCCCCTCTGGCGATCCTGCGCGACTCGAACGGACGTCGGCTCGACGAACGCTTCACGGTCCACTACACGCCATCGGCGCTCGCATTCGCCACGCTCGCCGAGCGCACGTCGGACCTCACATCGATCGTCCCGCACGCTGTACTGGTCGGTGCGCCGACGCTGGCGGCCGACTCCGTCGAGTGGGCGCCGCTGACCGGTGCCGCCGAGGAACTGGCTTCGCTCGGGCGGTTGTTCCCCGAGGCCACCGTACTCACCGGGCGGTTGGCGAGTGCCGCGAACCTGCGTGCCGTGCACGCTCGGCGCGCGCTCGAGCGAGGCGATGTGCTGCATCTGGCTGCGCACATCGAGATCGACGCCAGCCGCGTGATGCGCTCGTCGTTCGTTCTGGCGCCCGACCGACCGGGAGACGACATCAGCTCGCGACTCTCCGCCAGCGAGATCTCATCGACGTGGAAGGTCGGCGCGAGGATCGTGAGTCTGGCCGGGTGCCGCTCGATGTTGGGGCTCGACTCGGCGTCCGAGGGCTGGTTGGGGCTCCAGAGTGCATTCCTTGCGGCCGGCGCGAGATCCGTGCTGGTCACACTGTGGAGCGCCGACGACGATGCGACCGCCCGGCTGATGACCGAGTTCTATCGCAGGCTGCTCGATCGCGCGGTCCCGGTCGATGCCGCCGAAGCGCTGCGCGGCGCCCAGCAGAGCGTGCGTGCGTGGCATGCCGCCGATGGCACGATGCCCTACGCGCACCCCGTCTACTGGGCGGGATTCGCGCTGGTCGGCAGCGGGGAGTAGGGGGCCGGCGTGTGAGCTCAGTCGAAGGCCGCGAACTTGTTCGAGTCTCGTGTGAGCAGCTGCAGAAGCCTCTTGTTGAGGAACAGCACCTCACGGCCGTGCGCGTGCTTGCTCACCACGCCGATGCGCTCGAGCTCGTGCAGATGTTTCGACGCCGTCTGACGTGTGATTCCCGAGGCGGAGACGAGCTGGTCGATCCGCGTGTAGGCACCGCTGAACACCAAGTCGACGAGTTCTCGCGTGTAGATCTTCGGCAGTTGTCTGCGAACGTGCGCGACGGTGGCAAGCTCCAGTTCGCGCATGGCCTCGACCTTGCCGGTGGTCCAGCGGGCCGTCTCCTCGATCCCGCGGAGCATGTAGAGCACCCATGGCTCCCACGTCCCGTGCCTCGTCACGTCGAGCAGCAGTCGGTAGTACTCGGCCCGGCTCCTGAGGATGTATCGGCTCAGATAGAGCACCGGAATCGGAAGCAGCTCCGCCTCGATCAACGCGAGGCTGATCAAGATGCGGCCCGTTCGACCGTTGCCGTCGGTGAAGGGGTGGATGGCCTCGAACTGGTAGTGAGCGACAGCGATTCTCACGAGTTCATCCGGCGGTGGCGGCTCATGACTGAATCGCTCCCAGTCCGCCAGAAGCGCTCGGAGCTTCGACTCGCCTTGAGGCGGCGTGTAGATGACTTCCCCGGTGCTCGGGTTAGCGAGCTTCACTCCGGGCACCGTGCGAACAGCCATGACGGTTCCCTTGATTCGCGAGCACACCGCCTCGGCCGTGCGGGTGGTGAGCGGCCGCTGCTTCAACTGCTCGGCGCCCTCCATGAGCGCATGCCGGTATCGGAGCGCTTCCTTGATCTCGGGTGCCGCCTTGTCCTCGGTGCCAATGTGGCGGAACAGATCATCCACGGTAGTGATGATGTTCTCGACTTCGGAGCTGGCCTGGGCCTCGAGGAGCGGAAGGGTCGCGATCAGCAGCCCGGCTGCTTGGATGTGCGTACAGGCGCCTCGGAGCTCCGCCAGCGCCTCTTTCGCCCCGATGCACCCGCGGAGCACATCGGTGCTCTCGAAGTTGTTGCGGCCCATCAGGATGGGCAAGTTGTTGTGGGGGGCGTCGGCGAGCCACTCGGGTCTTGTCATGTTACCAATCCCTCCATTTATCGAACACGTTGGCAAGATATGTTCGTTCGGCAACCATGTCAATGGGATATGTCGCAAACCAAGGCAGAAAGTTAACATGTTACAGGTCAAGGGCATCAGAGGTTCGCCGAGCCGATGAACACCGCATACCGTGCCCGGATGCCCCCACGCTCCGTCATCGTGATCGGGGCCGGCGCCGCCGGCCTGACCGCTGCCATCCGCGCAGGCGAGGCCGGTGCGCGCGTCACGCTGCTCAACGCGCACCCAAGAGTGGGCCTCAAGATCCTCATGAGCGGCGGCACCCGCTGCAACGTGACGCATCGAGAAGTCACCGAGCGCGACTACCACGGCGGCTCGCAGAAGGTGGTCGCCCGGGCACTGCGCGCGTTCACTCCGGCGCAAACGCTCGAGTGGTTCGAGCGCGACCTGGGTGTGGCGGTGAAGCTCGAGGACACGGGCAAGTACTTCCCCGAGAGCGATGACGCGCAGAGCGTGCTCGATGCCTTGCTCGCGGCGAGCGACCGGGCGGGTGTGGTGCTGCGCGCGGGTACGCAGGCCGTGCGGCTGGAGCGTGGCGACGAAGGCTGGCGTGTGGGCGTGCGCAAGGTGGTCGACAGCGCCGCATTCGGCGCGGGCGTGAAGGCGCACGGCGGCACCGAGTGGCCGCTGCCCGCTGCCGAACCCAGCGAGTGGCTCGAGTGCGATGCCGTGGTGATGGCCGCAGGGGGACTCAGCTTTCCTCGTACCGGCAGCGACGGCACCGGCTACGCGCTGCTGCGAGCCCTCGGCCACACCATCGTGCCGCCCGTGCCCGCGCTGACCCCGCTCGCTTCGGACGACGACCTCTGCCGCGGCGCGCAGGGCGTGACCATGCACACGGAACTGGCGCTGTGGGCCGACGGCCGCATCGCGACGCGCGTGCAGGGTTCGCTGTTGATCGCGCACTTCGGCTACTCGGGCCCCGCCGCGCTCGATCTGTCGCGCCACTGGCATCGCGCCGAGGGGCACACGCGGCGCGTGACCGTATCGTTAGTGCCCGGCGCCACGTTCGAGTCGCTGGAGACCGATTGGCTGCTCGACGCCAAGCGTCACTCCGGCCGCGGCGTGCGCGGATTCCTCGGCGCGCGCATGCCCGAGCGGATCGCCGACATGATCACCGCCGAGTCGGGCCTGGGCGGCGTGACCATGGCGCAGACGCCGCGCGATCGCCGCAGCGCCATGCTGCGCGCCGTGCTCGAGCGCGACCTGCACGTGACCGGCACGCTCGGCTACGAGAAGGCCGAAGTCACCGCCGGCGGCGTGCCGCTGGCCGAGGTGTCGGCCTCGACCTTGGAGTCGCGACTCGCGCCGGGCCTGTTCCTGTGCGGCGAGGTGCTGGATGTGGAGGGCAGGTTGGGCGGGTTCAACTTCCAGTGGGCGTGGTCGAGCGGGTGCGTGGCGGGGAGAGCTGCGGCGAATGGGGAGTCGGCCGAAGTCGAAGCGCGTCGCTGAGTTCCGCGCGCGACGCATTCGAGCGCTGCGTCGTCGCAGTTCTCGCCAGACCCCGCGAGCGAGCTAATTTGTGCTGGATCTGTGCTAGTTCCGCCTCCAGCGCTAGGGCGTTGGCGGCTTGTACATGTCGGTGAATGGCTGGCCCCAGTTCTCGCCATAGACCCGCCACACCAGCGCGAGTTGCTCGGCCGGCGAGCTCGCGACCAGTCCCTCCACGTAGGCGATGAACACATCGATCGTCTTGCGGCTGAACACGCGCGTCGGCCACGTGAGCTCCTTGCGCACGCGTTGGTCGTTGACGATGTCGCTCATCTCGTTGTCGACGTACATGGCGTCGCAGTACGGCAGGAAGTGCATGATGACCGAGAGGTCGTTCGTCGTCCCGCGCCCCAACTTCCTCTTGCGGCCGCCACGCGCGAACTGCCAACCGAGCGCAGCGCAGACGAGCGATTCGATGTGTACGAAGGGGACACCGGAGTGGTCTGCCTTCCTGAAGTAGTCGAGTGCGCGCCCCATTGCCGCTCGGAGTTCAAGTCCCTCCTCGTGAAGCGCATAGGCGATCGCGTTCAGGAGCTCCATGCAGAGCGGCTCATCCGAGTCCCCGGGGTTGGGGACGACACGACCAGCCATGAGGTCGGGCAGTCGCTCCATTTGGGCGGCGAACTCTTTGAGAATGCCGCGAGGGAACGCGCGCACCATATCCTCCACGAAGTCATCGAACGAACCGCCGTGTTTGGCCCACTCGTGGCACGCCGTTGTCAGGTTGGTCTCGATCCTGTCCCGACGGGCACGGACCAGCGCGACGGTCTCAGGGTCCGGGGCGTAAGCCATGCCGATCATCAGGTTGTCGTGCCACCCGTGTACGTCGTCCTCGATGACATCCTGCACTACGAGTTCGGACGGCTTGTAGGGGGCACCGCGGTGCCAGTTGCGCGCGTGCTCCACGACCTGCGCCACCTTTATGTCCCACACCTCGGGGAAACTAACCTTGCGGGAGAGCTGCTCGTACATCCGTTCGAGGGCCCTAAAGTCTTTCGTGACCATCGACTCCTTTGCGTGGATGCGGGAGTCGGGGCAGATCACGACCTGGAGTTTCACGGCGCGGTCTAGTACCTCAAATACGCGCCTCGCGTACCCTGCTCGCTCGGCGCGCGCGGGGTCTGCAGGGTGCAGGGCCTTCATCATGTCGCTGACCAAGTGCTGGTCGAGGTAGATGACCGCCTTCGTCGGCCGCGGGAGGCGGTAGGTCACGGTGTTCCAGCACTCGCGCCTCCGGCACCGACGGGTGTAGTTGTCGCCGTGGATCATGAGCACCCCGAACTCGTCCTGCCCGCACTTCGGGCACGTCTCGAACGGTGGCTGGATGAAGTCAACGGGGTCGAACCGACGAAACGGCGCGCGGATGCCGGCACGGCATCGCTGGCAATGGAACGCCACTTCGATCTTGCCGGACCTCGGGCCGGGCGCCTCCCCGGTGACGAGCGGGCCGGAGCACATCGGGCAGATCAGCGGCTTCTTGGCGAGGAATGCGCCGCTCACGCGCTTGACCTGCTCGGGTGTCCACGGGATGGCGCCTTGTTCCTGTGTTGAGCGATCCGCCTCGGTCGCGCCCTCGCCCGTGGCCCCGAATCCCTGATCGTGCTCTGTCATCGCTTGATTCCTTCGGCGGTACCGCGGCCGCTCCCTGTTCCGGGCTGCCCAACACGTCTGCGCGTTCGGGCGGTCCGCTGCGCTGAACATCAATGTGCGCATCGCGCGTGGGTTCTTCTATGAACTTGAACTGAGTTGCGTCCGTCCCGAGAGCTTCAGTGACCAAGAAGTTCAGTGCCTCGACCGCATCGTGATGTGAGAGAACCGAGGCGCTCACGGCATCGACAGCCCAGCTCGACCGAGCGAGGCTGGCATCACATTCGACCCGTGCCGGACTTGGCTCCAGGTGTGGCTGGGTGGCTACTGCGGCCGCGCCGCCCTCTGAGCGCGCCGAGCTACCTCACTTGCCTTCCAGTTCAAGCGGCGGCATTGCGAACCGGTTTGCGGTCAGGATTGCCCGAATGCCCGGAATGTCGGCGAGCCCGATTGCGTTCTGCCGCACGGCCCGAGTGAGCAGGGAAGGCGTCGTGAGCAGGCGCTCGGCGCCCAGCCGCTCAAGCACCAAGCGTCGCACCGGGCCAACCTCGTCCACAGCCACGCTCCAGCGCCTCGTGAAGGCGACGGCCATCGCGGCCGATTCGCCGTCGCCGAATCGCTTGCGCAGTCTCGCGTACTCGGTCAGTTCCGCCAGCTCCGTGATCTCGAGCTCGGTGAGGTGCCCGGCTGCCAATGCCGTATCCAGGCGCGCTCGGTGTTCCTGGCGTGCCACCTCCGCGACCACGTGGTTCGGCACGTGCGCTTCGAAGCCGGTGGCCGCGAAGAGGTCGAGGCGGTCCAGGACCGCCAGGTTCAGCAGAACGCTGGTGTCGGCGACCAGCAGCGCCCGCGTTTCAGGAACGTGACTCACGGGCCCGTCCCTTGGGCGAATGCGGAGTCTCCGCGCCGGCTGACTCGACGGCCGCGATAAGAGCCTCGGCCTCGTCGTCGCCGACAGCTACGAGCCGGCGAAGCTCGTCGAACTTGCGTCTGCTGACTAGCTCGCGGCGGAAGCATTCAAGTGCGAGGTGGATGAATCGATGGCGCGAGTCGCGCTTCCAACCGGTGGCCGCCCGAGCCTCGGGCGCGTCGGTCTGCGACGCCGCACCACCAAACATCGAGCGCATAACGGCGACCTGCTGCCTCATCTCGGCCAGCGAGCTCCGCTGTTCATTCGAGAGCAGTCCAAGATTCTGCAGACGGTAAAGAGTCGCGTCGTAGCTCGCGCCAAACGCTCCAGCCAAATGCACCACGTCGTAGATCTGAATGGACTCGCCGCGGGTGCGCTTCTGGCCGTCCACTGCGTCGGCGCCGTCGAACGCGGCGGTCAGCATGCTTCGGGCGGAGTCACCTTTGCCGATTGCTCGGAGGGTGGCGCGCACGCCTCCCTCGGGCAGCAGGAAGCTCGCGGCGAACGAGTTGGCGCGCACTTCGAGCAGGTCGTCGCGGTTCGCCTGGCTGCTCACGAAGCCGCCGCGTCGCCGATCGGCCAAGAGGTGGCAGTACTCGTGTGCGTACGAGAAGCGCTGGCGCTCCGGCACCTCACCGTCTGCGACGATGGCCGAAAGGCCATGGCCACGATCGGTCAGGAAAAGCCCGGAGACGCCCTCGGGAAGGTCGAGCTCGAACGCCCTGACGCCCTGCGCCTCCAACAACTCGACGAAGTCGCGGATCGGCCCGTCGCCGAGATTCAGCCGGCTGCGCTCGCGGTCGGCAAGGTCGTCGCCCTGATTGACCGCGTCCCAACGGTTGTTGGGGGCGGGCAAATCGTACGACACGGGGGAGATCTGGCCGCGGTCGATCTTCAGCAGGTCTTCGAGGCTGCTGAACTCGGAGCACAGCCGCGCACAGCCGCGCACAGCCGCCTGGCGCCCCTCGTCGTCCTGCAGTTGTGCGCTGGCGCGGAAGAGTACGGCGAGGGCACGGTCGGGCTCGTAGCCCTCGGGATCGAGGAGCGCGCTGATGTCCTCGCCAACGAGTTCGGCGATGCGCGACAGCTGGAGAGAGTTCGGGAAGCGGTCGCCGCCCTCAAGCTGGCTTACCGAGGCACGGCTCAGCCCCAGGGCCCTCGCGATGTCGTCCTGCTTCAACCCAGCTTGCTCACGCGCGACGCGCAGGCGTCGCCCAAGTTCGGCGGATGAGAGCGGCATGGTTGGATCCTCCTGGGGGCTTGTGTCGGCACTTACTCTACTTGAATAAAGTTCTTCCTTGCAAGTAAGCAACCGAACGGTAGGATGCCAGTGGTCCTTTGGAGGTTCAAAGCAGATAAGTCGTTGTTGGACAGTCATATGATTGGGTTCTTGTGGGCCGCCAAGGGTCCACCGCGCGCAATGAAGAGGGGAGGGGGGAGTCGATGCCGAGACGAAACGCACATCTTGCCATCGCGGCGGTCTGTGGTGGCGTGGCCGCCTACTTCGTTGCCACGGAGGCCGGATCGTCTGATCCCTTCCCGGAGATCTTGGGCGGCATCCTAGGCGCGCTCGCCACCGCGATGGTGCCCGACGCCATCGACCCCGCCACGTCGCCGTCGCACCGCGGGAGCGGCCACAGCGTCGCCTTCGCGGGGCTCGTCTCCTTGGCGATTCAGCCCTGCCGCCGGTTTGCGGCCAGATGCCGGAATGACGCCGAGACATTCCGCAGCCTCGCTGCACAGGCGGAGGCCCGGCCAGGCGAACAGGCCGACCATCAGTTCAGCGAGCTGGCTTCGAGGTTTGCGGCCGGCGTCGCCGTCGGCCTGCCGGTTGGGCTGTTGTCGCACCTTGGCGCCGACGCAACCACGCCGCGCGGCCTGACGCTCGTCTAAGACGTCGGCGCGCCGCGGCCCACGCGCGGGGTGGGATCGGCGAGCATGCCCTGGAGCCTGCGGCCGTTCGCGCTGAGCCACTGCTTCGCGCGTTCGGTCTCGGGGCACAGGCTCTGGACGGTCAGCCAGAACTTCGCGGAGTGGTCCGGCACCGCCAGGTGGACGGCCTCGTGTACCACGAGGTACCGGAGCACGTGCTCGGGAGCGAGGATGAGGCGCCAGTTGAACGAGAGGTTCCGGCTGGCCGAGCAGTTGCCCCATTTGGTCCGCTGGCCCATTACGTAGACGCGCTGCGCCCGCTGCCTGAGGCGCGCCGTGACCACGGCGAGCTGGCTCTCGATCTCTGCACGAGCTTGCCTCCGCAGCCAGTTCTCCAGGCTCCGGGCTGTGGGGGTCTGCGAGCCAGAGCCCCGACGAACGACGATCTCGCCAGCCACAAACCGCACCGCGTTGCCGCGTGCCTGCGTTGACGCGGTCTCAATCCGCACGCGTGTGGGCTCTCCGCGGAACAGGATCTCGCTCCGGCTACGCTTCTGGGGCCGGCGCACAACGCGGAGCCTCTCGATGCGGGCCATCTGGTCGAGGACCCACGTCCGGTGCTGTTCCAGGAAGGCGAAGACCTCAGGTACCGTGCGTGACTGCGGCTGCACGACTTCGACGCCGTCGAGCCCGACGCGGACGCGCAGCTTCTTCGCGCTTTTGGACCGCACCAGGCGGAAGTCCAGCCGGCGCCTCCCCAGCCGAATCGTGTGCTTCGTCGCGGTCCGCATGGCCTCAGCTCATCCCGTCAGACTTGGCGAGCTCGGCCACTGCCGGCTTCAGGAACGGCGGGTCTGCAGCGTCTGCGTCGAAGCCCAGACCTGCATAGGCAGGATTCCACGACTCGGCGAGCAGGGACTGCTCCACGCGCATCCGACCGCCGATAGACACGCTCCAGCCCGGCGCCAACAGCTTGTTCCCGCGGAGGTGCGCGACCATGCGTCGCGCGCACTCCGCGGCGTAGGCTTCGTCGGCCGCGCTGGCATGCGCCCGCAGGATCGTGAACAGCCCGTACTCGCCCGGTTCCGTGAGGTTCAGGCGCTCGGGCTCCTGCTTAGTCGCAGCGGCCGCGGCCGCGATCGCCTCGAGCTCGCGAAGTCGCAGAGCAATGGCCTCATCACCCGCGTCCCGGCGCTCCTTGAGTGCCTGCAGCCGCTCGCCCAGCTGGTGGTAGATGAAGCTCGGATCATCTTCGGACAACTCAACGGTGAGGAGCGCCTCCAGGGCAGCGGCCTTGTCCGCGGGCGTGGGGAGTTCGTCGAGCTTGCCCACGTAGTCCTTGTCGATCTTGAAGACCGGCAGGGCTTCGGCGATGTCGAGGAAGGCCGTGTTCTCCTGGATCAGTTGGCGGGTCTTCGCGGACAACTCGCCGTATGTGTCCTTGCTCCCTCGTTGCCGGCGGCGGTGAGCGACGTAGATGCCGCACAGCCAGTTGTACTGGAAACGGTGAGGGTAGAGGCAGGGGTCGGGGGCCACGGCTTCCCAGAGCCGTTCCAGGCTGCGGAAGTTGTGCTCGAAACTCTTGGCGGCCTGTGCATCGCGCAGGCGGCGCAGCGCAGAGAGCAGGCACTCCCGCGTGTCCTCGATCTCGATGCCGTCGAACAGCGCCATGCACCGTGCCACCTCGCCCGGCACCGTCGCTCGAAGCGCGTCCCAGTCGATCAGGGATTCCTCGCGCACGCTCTCGTCGAAGTTGAGCGCCTTCTCAAGGCTGGCAAAGACCCCGAAGTAGTCCACGACGAGGCCAGTCCGCTTGTTCATGGAGGGCAGGGGGCGGTTCGTCCGCGCGATCGCCTGGAGCAGGTTGTGGTCGCGGAGCGGCTTGTCCAGGTACAGGACCTGTTCGACGGGCGCGTCGAAACCGGTCAGCAGTCGGTCGCAGACGATCAGGATCTTGAGCGGCGGGCGCCATCGGCTGCGGTCTTCGCCAAAGCGTTCTCGATTCCAGGTCTCCCACTCGGCCGGCGTGAGCTTGAAGTAGTCGATCAACTCGTCTTGCTTAGCCTTGGCGTACTCGAAGGCCTCAACCGCGGGTTCGCTGTTCTGTGCCCCGGAGATGATGACGTCGGACCACTCAGCGGGGAGGCCGCGCCCGCGAAGCTTGAGGTCGAGTGCCGTCTTGTAGAGAGCGCATGCCTTGCGGTCGACGGCGACCAGCTGCGCCTTGAAGCCGTTCGGATCTGGATGCGCTAGAAAGTGGTTCAGCATCCGCCCCAGCACGATTTCCACGCGCTCGGGGTGGCGGGCCAGTTCCTTCCACTGCGCGCGCTGACGCTGGACGAAGTCCTTGGCTTCCTCGTCCTCGAGTTCCATCTCCTCGCACATCTGTTCGAACCCAGTGCTGAGGGCTGCCTCGTCGACCTTGAACGGTACGGCGTCGCGGATGTAGTGAACCTCGAGGGTGGCGCCATCCCGGATCGCGCGCCGAATGCCGTAGTAGCTGAGATAGCGCTCCTGGACGCCGTCCCTCAGGGGGCCGAAGTCGCGGTGCGTGTTCTGCATCGTCCGGTCAATCGGAGTGCCGGTGAAGCCGAAGCGAAACGCGTTCGCGAGCTTGACGCGCATCGTCATCGCGTAGCTCTCAGTGCCGTCGCCCTTCTGGGAGCGGTGGCACTCGTCGACCATGCTGATGATGTTGTCGCGCGCCAGGGGGGCGAGGTCGCCCATTCCCTGGAACGACTGCACGGTTGTCACGAGAGTCCCTCGCCAATCGGCGCGGAGCTTCCGCTTCAGGTCGTCGACTCCAAGCGCCTTCTCGACGTTCGGGTAGTCGCAGGCGTCGAAGTCGTCGGAGAGCTGGGTCTTGAGATCGCGCCGATCGACCACGATGAGGACCGTGGGGTTATCGAGGGCCGGGTGGCGGCGCAGCTTCTGGCCGGCGAAGATCATGGTGAGCGACTTGCCGGAGCCCTGCGTGTGCCAGATCAATCCGGTGCGCTCTTGGGAGTCGGCCGGCTTGCCGGCGAGGGTCACGGTGCGATCCACCAGCTCGTTCACCGCTTCGAACTGCTGGTAGCGCGCGATCTTCTTCGCCGTCTTGCCCTTCTTGGTTTCGAAGACGACGAAGTGCTGCAGGAAGTCCAGCAGGTGCGCCGGCTTCAATCGCAGCAAGCCGCGAACCGGTGCCTCCAGCGGGTCGTCCGGGTCGGCGGCCTCGGGTTCATTCCAGTAGCCATGGCGATCCGGGTACAGGCTCAGCCAGCGGCCCCACGAGTCGAGGTGGCGCTCAATGTCGTCCTTGCTGGCGTCGTGGAAGAGCACGGTGCCGAAGCGGAACTCCTCCTCGTCGGCTGCGACGCAGAACACATTCGAGGCCAGGATGAGCGGAGCTTGGCGCTGGTAGCGGTGCAGCTGGTGCACAGCCTCGCGCCAGTCCTTGCGGCTCGTGTTGTAGCTCTTGTACTCGGCCACAACGAGCGGGATGCCATTCACGAGGAGGACAGTGTCCTCGCGGCACTGCCTCACGCCCTGAACGCGGTACTGGTTCGTTGCGGTGAAGTCGTTCCGGCCCGGCTTGCTCGGGTCGAACTCGATGAAGAACACCGTCGTCGCGTCCGCGCCCGGCTCCAGTACGACCTTGGCGCCGTCCCGAAGCAGGTCAAGTGTCTGGCGGTTCGCCGTGAGCTTGTCAGGGTGGGACATCGTCGTGCGAAGCGCTGCGACGGCGAGCCTTGCCTGCACCTCGTCCTTCACCTGCGGATTGATGCGAAGGACCGCCGCAACCAGCAGCCGTTCCACCAACGGATTTTCGAGAGGTCGCTCGAACGCAGCCATCGCGTCCTCGCCACGAAAGGTCCACCCCAGGTTGCCAGCGCCGTACTTCTCCTTCGGCTCACCGCAAAGCCAGCCCAGGATGGGCTGCTCGACATAGCCGTGCTCGCTCATGGCAAATTCTCCATGATTACACTTGGCACACGGACTACGCCGGTGAGGAGGTCGTGCGCGAGGGCACGTTTGAGGTGCTGCAGTGCGCGGCGGACTTCGGACAATGCATCGAGTTGTGCTTCCACTCCGGCAATACGTGAGACAAGCGCGTCTTGCTCGCTATCGGGAGGCACAGGAATGACGGTCTGATTTACGTCGCGACCATTGATCTTGAGCGTTCCGTTTGAGGTTTTCGCACGGCGAAGGACCTGGTTGTGCACCAGCGCATGATTCCATGCAAGCACAGCGAAGGCCGCGCTCACCCTTGGACTTCCTTCGGCGCGGAATGAGACTCGCATCGTAATGTCGGGGTAGATGCAATCTTCCGGGAATTGGTCGACCATTCCCGCCTTTCCGACCAGGTCGGGATTGGCGTTTCCTCTCACCACAAGAACGTCACCGCGGCGAATGCGGTAGCGCTCAATAACTTTCTCGGCCACGCGTACGTACTTGAGGTGCTCGCTTCGATCGAGGGCAACCCGGCCTTCACGAATTGCAGCAAGGCTGAATGTCGGTGTGCCTGGTGGTTGGGTTGACGACTCGGGGGAAACGCCGTTCTTTGGGTCCTCCGCAAGTAGGTGTTGCGTCTCAACCAGCGCCCAGCCCGCGGGCAGGGCCTTGCTCGGCCGATTGGCGTACGCGGTTTCGCCAAGTGCCTCGTAGAAGAATCCCTGCAGAATAGCGTTCTTCAGGGCCTTCGCCGCTTCAATAGCGGCGTCATTTCGGTCGAGCGCTTTGTCGGCGGCATTGAGGATGCCGGCAACAGCGTGCTGCTCGTCAGGGGACGCAGGGATGGCACACCACACCGTACGAATGTCTCGCTTGCTGACCTCCTCAAATGTGGTCCCTGCGCCGAAGCGTTTGATAATGGGAGTGAGCACGTCGAGGAGATAGTACAGATAGTCGGCGTCTACCGAGTGAGGAACAAGACTTGCGAAGCCCTGATTCGTGGCCATTGGGATTGCCGCGACGGCCTTTGCCCCGATGGTTGCCCGGCTCGTGTAGAGAATCGAGCCTGCCGGCAGCAGCTCTGCCGACGACGAGCTGAGACCAGCTTCCGTAATGCACTCGGCAGTGTTGGAAATCCGCTTTGCTCCGTTCGCAGTCAGGTCGGTCGGCGTGGCCCAAGGGATCGTTCCGCGGTCCCAGAATCGGTGCTCGTCCCGGCTTGGAGTTCCGCCCCCAACAACTCGTGCGAGCTCACCCAGAGTGTGCGCGTCCCAGCCGGAGGGAAGCCCGAAGCGCCGCAGGAAGTCGTGTCGAGCGCCAGCGCTAACCCGCATAGCCGATATCCTTCAGTAGGTCATTGAGCGCTGTCGTGGCCGCATGTGCCGTTATCTCCGCATCCCGCAGCGCAATCAGCGCGTCCTTGACCTCCACCCGCGGCTCAGGCTCAAACGTGTCCACGTAGCGCGGGATGTTGAGGTTGAACTCGTTCTCCTCGATCTCGTCGAGGCCCACGACGCGGGCGTGCTTGAACAGTTCGTCGGGATTGGCGTAGAGCGCCCGCAGCTCGTCACCTACCACCGCCACGTCCTTGCGATCGTCATCAGCACGGCGCCGCGCTTGGGCGATGCGCTCCTCGCGCTGGGCCACCTTCGCGGCTAGCTTCTCGCGGTGCTTTTCCAGCTTCGCGGTCGACGCAGCCATCTTCGCCTTCTCCTGTTTCGTCCCGGCCACCGACTCCTTCTGGCGCGCCTGGACCAGCTCGGCGTCCAGCGTCGCGAGCATGTTCGACTGCGGCTGATACTCCGCTTCGATCCGCCCAGTCTCCTCCGCCTCACGCACGTCAATCTGCCGGCGGATGCGACCGCCGTGCTCGTCCACGAGAGCTGACAGCTTGGCCACGTCTCCGTATGCATGGATGTGAACGAGAATGCGCATTACATCCTGCGGGCGGAGCTCATTCTGCGCCGATAGCTCTCGGAAGTGGCGTGCCGCGTAGATGAGGAGCACCTTGTCGCGGCGATCCGCCGGGCGCTGCTTGCTCAAGATTAGCAAGCAGGCGGGCACGCCCGCGCCGTAGAACACGTTGAGCGGCAGCGAGATCACGGCGTCGATCAGGTGCGACTCGAGCAGCGCCTTGCGGATAAGGTGCTCGTCGTCCGCCTTGCGTCGCTTGACCTTCGGTTTGCTGTCGTCGTCAAGCTCCTCGGTTTCCTCCTCAACTTCCGGCTGCCCGCGGAAGAGCACGCCCTGCGGGCACACGATGCCGGCGCGCCCGGCATCGGTGAGCGAGGCGAGGATGTGCAGGATGAACGCGTAGTCGCCGTAGCCGGCCGGTGGCGCTTGGAAGCCGGTGCCACGGCCGAAACGGCCGAAGGGGTCTTTGAAGCCCTCCTTGCCGAAGGTCTCCTTCTTAAGCTTGTCCTTCTTCTTCTTGTCGTCGGTCTGCTGCTCCGGCTTCAACCACCAGAACTCGTCCGAGAAGGGGAAGTTCGCGAGCACCAAGGAGAACTTACGGACCTTGCCGTCGTCGAGGAACTGCGGGTCCGTGATTGTGCTGGCGCCCGCCTTGATCTCAGCTTCCAGGCCATGAAGGACCGAGTTGATCTTTCCGATGGCCGCGTTGCCCCAGTTCATTTCCTGGGCGGAGTAGCGGGCGCTGGTGGCGTGGTGGCCGTGCTCCCGCAGGTAGTCGGCCGCGTGCACGAGCATGCCACCGGAGCCCGCGGTGGGGTCGTAGACGGTGTCGCCAGGCCGCGGCTCCAGGATGCGCACGAGCGTGTCGACGACCTCGGGTGGTGTGAAGAACTCGCCAGCCTTGGCGCCGGCGTCATCCGCGAACTTCTTGATCAGGTACTCGTACGCCCGGCCCAGCACGTCCGAGGGAACGCTGCTGTTCGAGAGGTCGTGTTCGTCGAAGTGCTGGATCAGCGCGTGGACGACTTCATTGGGAATGAGCGGCTTGCCCGAGCCGTCAGGAGCGGGCTGGTTCCAATCGACCGTGAAGACGCCCCGAAGCTCCTCGTTCGCGTCCGCTACCGCGCGCATCGCCTTCGTCAGCGTCTCGCCGATGTTCGTCGAGGCGGCCTTCACATCGCCCCAGCGGGATCCGTCGGGGATCTGGAAGCGGTGCTCGCCGCGCTTCCGGAATACGGCCTTCTCCTTGTCGCTGAACTTGCGGCCCTGCTGGCGCTCGAGCTCGGCAATGGCGTCGTCGGCTTCGCATTCCCACTGGTCGCACAGGCGCTTGTAGAACATCAGAGACAGGATGTAGTTCTTGTAGTCCTGTCCCGCGGTCTTGCCCCGCAGGATGTTTGCCGCACCCCAGAGATGGGCTTCAAGCTGCTGGAGAGTGAGCTTCATGGCGGTCCGTGCCTTCCGTGGGCAGCATGTGAAGCGCCTGCCCCGGTGGACATCGCGCCAGCGTCGTACGGCCGGCCAAGCGAGCCAACGGGCCTAACAAGCGCCAGAGAACCCGCTGACCCTATCGGGATAGGGCTCCCTGCTCAAGTAATCCGGCCGCCGGGTTGACGCGCGATTCGGAAACGCTTCCATTCACCGGGCGTCGGCCCGCGTCCAGCAGGCCCGTGGACTTCTGAGCGCCCAAGATGCCCAAGCGCCGAAGGTGGACCCGAATGACGAAGACCCTAAGGTGAGCCGATCGCCTCTTCTTCGCCCGACGGATCGCTCAGCCGAGAAACATCTGGCAGGAGGATCTGGTCGACGCGAGCAGATTTGCCTCGCTTTGCAGCGATATGGGAATGCGCTGCAGCTCCGATGACGTGCTTCAAGTCTGGGCTGCTGGACTCTTGCGAGCTGATCTCGTCCACTGCGCGGCCCCTCTCCGTCGGCATGGCCTTGTCCGTGTCCAGGTCTTGCCGGATCGAACCGCGCTGTACGCGGATCTGCGACGCGCCCGCTCTCGGCCGCGCGGGTGGCTCAACGCCCTGAAGCGCGGCCTGGGAGTTGGCGGCTCTGCCCCGGAGCCACTCTTCCACCCATTTCGTTGTTTGGTGCTCGCCAATCTATGGCGGCAGTTCGAGGCTGGCTTCCATCCGCTTCAGTTCCTGATTAACGCGCGCGGTGCTCGCAGGGTCTTGGAACTGCACCGAGGGTCGATACAGGCGATCACGTCAAAGGTGGAGTTCCTCGAGGGAATCGAGCGGCTATCCGGCATCGTCGACATGGCGGTGGCCATCGAGCCCTTCGCGCTCCCAGCAATTCGGGGCTCTGTGAGGCTGTCAGTCGGCAGTCTTCAAACCCACGAGCGGCAGGTTCAGACCTATTGGCGCGCGGCAAGGCGTCGGCTTAGCTCCGTGGGACTGGACTCGATGGAGGCTATGCGAAGGGAGTTGTGCATTCAGTCAGAGCTTGTCGACCGAAACCGGGCGCTCCAGACCGTGCTTCGACTAATGTCCGACTCACATCGACAACGCCTCCGAGGTGGCCTCGTCGGCGCAATGTTGTTGCGGTCTATGGCTGAGGTGCTCCGCCGCGGCGCTGAGAGCATCTTCGCTGCCCCGCTGCCAGAGGAGGATGAGATCGGATTCGGGCGGTACTTCCCTGGGACGAAGGAGAGGCTCTACGGATCCGAGCGCCTTCTCGATGGTGACAGGGCAGTAGCGGAGCAGTTCCTTCGCGCGCATGGCCTGGACTACGGCGTGCGAGTGCGTTGGTACGTGGAAGGCGATACTGAGTTTGGGGCGTTGTCGAGCGCATTGGAGCGCGTTCATGCAATCGACCTCGTGAATCTGCGAGGAGCCGTCGTCGAGAAGGGGGGCAAGTCGGTGGCCTTCCGCGACAGCCTCCGCGCGGACAAACGCACCCGCACGTTCAGCATGGTGTCCGTCGACGCCGACCGGCAGGACGTCGTGCGTTTGGTGAATCAGGCCGATCGGAACGGCGAGATTTGCGGCAATGTCTTCTTCCAGCAGCCTGATTTCGAGTTTGCCAACTTCACGCTGGATGAGTTGCAGGAGGCTCTGTTGATTATGGCGCGGAAGACCGGCGTCCCGCCGGCCGGATGCAGGAAGATTCGCCCACTGACGCGAGACACGAAGTCTGCTGGCGAGCTTTGGCGCGCGCTACACAAAAAGCTGGGCGCACCGGCAGGCTTCAGCAAGGGCGCGGAGTGGGGAAGGGTATTGATTGAGCTGGCCTACGAGCGACCGAGTGCCCCTCCGCCGATTGTTTTATCCGACGGGCGGCGACCGATGCTCGAAGCGATCAACATCGCGCTGAGGAGTGTGATCTCGGACTACGAGCTTACGCGCGCGGCTGCCCTCGCGGTGCGTCGATGAGGTGATCTGCGGGCACGCGTGCCCTCGGATGCGGGCGGAGTTACTCGCTTCGAAAGGGATTCATCATGAGCGCAATCTTCATTCTGGGCTCGGGCGCGTCGAAGGCTGCCAACTCTCCGTCGGTGTGGGAGATCACGCGAGCCGTTCGTGAAGGTGTCGCAGTACACCTCCATACTGATGGAAGGCACTACCTAGCAAATCCGCCGCGCCCTTCTCTCGAGCATGCCGAGGTGGAGGTACAGCGAGCCGTCGCGGTGGTGCGCTGCGTCCTTCCGCTCATCCGTTTGCAGATGCGAAGCACCCCAAACTACGAAGAGGTCTACTTCCTGTTGCGGCAAGTCGCGGACCACCTGCTCTGGGACTTTGAGAATCCTGCGCTGCAGCCTTTGATCTACGAGATGGCTCGTCGCTGGGAAGAGTCCGCATGGCAGAAGAATCTCGCGGGCGACCCCGTCAGTCTCAGGGAAGCCCTCCTTCAGGCGTGTGACTACATCCATGATGTGACGTGGCGGCTGCTCGAACCCGTGTGCGCGTTCGGGCACATGCTGAACTGGGCCTCGGCTGTCGGCGAACTCGGGGGTGATTGCGACGCTGTCGTAACCCTGAACCATGATGAACTCGCGCGGCGCGCTCTCGCGGAGTGCAGCATCGACTTCGAGGACGGCTTCGAGCCGCCGGGCGCCATCAGGCCATGGCGACCTGCCCGCCTCGACCGAAGTGGTCCGGTGAAGCTGATCCACCTTCATGGGGCTCTGAGCTGGTTCTGGTATGTGAGGGACGGGGATAGCGGGAGTCGGCAGTATCTGCTCCGGGTCGCGGGGGGCGACATCGATCACGTGCTCCATCCCTCGGGCGAGGCGATGATTCTCGCGGCCAACAGGCCTTGCCTGTCGATCGGAACTCACAACAAGGTGACCGCCTACTTCAGGCAGCCGTTCAACGAACTCTACGGCCAGATGACTCGGCTCCTCCGGGAGGAGGGTGCGGTGACGCGGATCGTCCTTGCGGGGTACGGAGGCGCCGACAAGGGAGTCAACCTCCAGGTTTCCGACTGGATGCAGACCGGCGACGCTCGCGAAATCGTCCTCGTGCATCCAAACCCGACCAGCTGGCTCGCAAGTGCTCGGCCGCACCTGGCCACCCAGTGGCCGATCTGGACAGCGGCAGGCCGGATCAAGACCATTTCCAAACCGTTCGAAGCCGTGACCCGCGAGGAGTGGATTGCGGCCGCTCGCGGCGCAAGTGCGTAGAAGGGGAGGCTTGTGGGCGTTTAGCTATGCGCTCGAGGCTGTCGTCGAGGAGGGCCGATGGACCGGACAGTCATCAACCTGACGTCACTGTTATTGGGCGGCGCAGGGATCTTCGCGGTTCTTACGGAGTACAGCGTGAGAGAGCTCCGAAAGACCTACTGGGGGGAGAACCCCTTCGCGATCAAGGCGGAGGTGATCAAGGGGCTGACGACCTCCTTGTTCGTCGCGCTGGCAGTTGTGGCAACGCTTCTTCAGGCGATGGCCGAAATCGTTGGCGATCGACTCCCGGAGCGCAGGCACGGGCTGCCCGCATATGTGCTGTTCTTCCTTGTCGGTGTGGCCCTGGACGTCGGGATCGTTCGCGGGCTTGCCTGGCTCGGTCGGAAACTCGCACGACGGCGATGGTGGCCAGAGGTGATCAAGTCCCAGAGCGCTGCGTTCGTCGCAGCACGCGCGATCGTGCTCAACGATGGCTGGCGCGATGACCAGCTCGAGCTCAAAGACAAGCTCGATGACCAGCAGAAATACCGGGAGGCCAACTGGGAAGCCGCCGAGCGCTCAATCGCGCAGATCGAACGCCTATTGGAGCTCCCGCCACGCGGAGAACACGCCAAGGCCCGCCTGGCCCGACTGGCAGTGTACTTCGCCAGCGCTTGAGGGCAGCGTGCCCGGTGCAGCGCCAGTGGCAGCGCCTACTCGCCTAGCCAGCACCCCGCTTCGTCACCGTTATCGGAGCGCATCGCCGAACCTCGCTGTGTCAGAACTGTGCTACAACGCTCGAACCACCACCGAGACTATCGGTCCTCATCGGTTCGCTAGTCGTCGCGTTCAGGCGCATTTGACGCGGGGTTCGGCGGTGTTGAGCCCTCTCCTGAATTGCCGGGTCTCGCATTCAACTTCCAGTGGGCGTGGTCGAGCGGGACGGTTGCGGGGAGGGCGGTGGCCTTGAAGTAGCTTGCTGTAGTTGCCTGTTGCACAGTGTCTTACGGGAATTCTGGGTGTCGCTCATCAGGGGTCAGGTCAGCCCCAAGGAGCGAATCCACGAGCTCCCGTCCCCACCGCCAGCCCCAAAAATGTCCTTGCCAAAAGGACAACTGCGTCCGATATTGTCCCTATGAAAATGACAATATCCCACGACATCCTTCGGCTGAAGCTCGCCGAGTCCCTGGCAGCGGACCCGCTCGTCGCCCTCACGAGGCGTGACGTAGTCCTGCCTGGCATCCCGGGCAAGGCGTTCGCGGTGATCGGCGTGCGCCGGGGGGGCAAGACCTCATTCTTGGCGCAGTGTCGGGCCGAGCGGATCGCTGGCGGCCGCTCCCGTGAGGCACAGCTCCTGATTTCACTCGAGGATGAACGGTTGTCTGGCCTATCGGTCGCGGACCTCGGCTGGTTGCTCGATGAGCACCTGCGCCAGTTCCCGGGGCTACGCGAATCGGGCGGGATGACGCTGTACTTGGACGAGGTCCAGACGGTCCCGGGCTGGGAGGGACTCGTCCGCCGCCTGATGGATAGGGGCGTCGTCGAGCTGTTCGTCTCGGGCTCCTCGGCCAAGCTGCTCTCGCGCGAGGTGGCGACCAGCCTGCGCGGCCGAGCCATGGAGGTACTCGTTCACCCTTTCAGCTTTCGCGAGGTGCTGCGTCATGCCGGGGCCGAGCCGCAGGAGCCCGCCCTGCGCCTTCGCCCCGCTGCCCGCGCGGCGCTGGATCAGCAGCTTCGCCGCTACCTCGCCGAGGGTGGCTTTCCAGAAGCGCAAGGAGCCACGCCCCGGGATCGGGCCGCGCTGCTGGGTGGATACGTGGACGTGGTGGTGCTGCGCGACGTGATCGAGCGTCACGCGGTCAGCAATCCGCTGGCGCTGCGCTGGATCGAGCGGCAGCTTCTGGCCAATCCCGGCGGGTCATTCTCGGTGAAAAAGCACCACGACACCCTGCGCTCGCAGGGCGTGTCGGTAGGCAAGGACACATTGCACGACTACCTGGCCCACCTCGAGGATGCATTCCTCGTGCGCACGGTGGCCATGCACAGCGCTTCGGAGCGCCAGCGCATGGTGAACCCGCGCAAGGCCTATCCCGTGGACCCGGGGTTGATCGCGCTCTTCGAGCGCAGTGGTCGCGCACACCACGGCCGCGCACTTGAAACCGTGATCCTGCTGGAACTCGAACGCCGCGGCTTCGAGGTCGCTTACGTGCGTACGCCCGAGGGCTACGAGGTAGACTTCATTGCTCATCGCGCCGGGGACGCGCCGCTCCTGATCCAAGCGTGCTTGGAGAGTGAAGGCGACGAGACTTGGGAGCGAGAGCTGCGGGCGCTGGTCGCAGCCGCGTCGGCTTATCCCGCCGCCCGCCCCTTCCTGGTGACGCTCGACGCGGTCCCACCCAGCCGGCCCATGCCCAAGGGGTTCACCTGGGCGCCCGCCGCCCACTGGCTGCTGGAGGAGATGTGACAGTGCCCAAGCAGCTCCCCCTCTTCGAAATCGGCCTTGGGGTCGAGCAGTCCTAAGGAACTGACCCTGGATGACCTGAGCTCGCTCCAAGAGTTCGCCCGTACGAACGAAGATCCCCCATGATCGTCGGTCCAGTGCTGGAGCCCCCTGGAGTCGATCGAGTAGATCGCGGCCACAGTCGGCTCACTCGCCCTGATTGGCGCCGGCCGCGCCATCACGCAGGTGATCTCCAAGCTTTCCGAAGTGTTCGAACTTCAGGTCGAGGAACCTGGACGCGTCGACCGACGTGATGCGATTGGCGGCCAGCGCCTCGAGCACAAGTGTCGCGAAGGGGCGTCCCGCTCGATTCACCGCCTTCTCCACCGGCGTCGCAAATCCGCCTCGACGCGGCCGAAGCGTACCAACGTACTCATCCCACTTCTGTCGCCAGGCGTTGTACTTGGGCCAGGTCATGAATCCCGATTCCCGCAGCCTCGTGGCCATCGCGAGTGGAGTGATCCGGAACCGCCGTGCCAGTGACCGCACTTCCGGGAGGTCCCACGGCCTATCGACTGCGCGCGAAGGCAGGGCATCCCGAAGCGCAGACTCCGGAACCAGTGCGTGACTTGCCGCACTCTCGGCGAATCGCTCGACCTCGGCCCATTCCCTCGCCGGCCGGCGCTCGCGGATGGCCGGCAACTCCTCCTTGCCGGCTGCGAGCATCACATGGACCAATTCATGGAACAGGGTGAACGCGCGAGCCTCGGGCATTTCCTTGCTGTTGATCGCCACGACGGGGAGGGGGTCGCGCAGGATCGCGAGGCCGCGCACCTCTGCCAAGCTCACGCCAGGATAAAGGAAGACGAAAGCGCCCATCTCCTCGACCGCAGTGCGCCATGCGGCCCATGCGCGCCATTCGTTCGGCCACGCCAACTGAGTTGCGAGGCCGACGCCGGTGGCGTCGCGGAGACGCGCCCCGACATCGGCTGCAGGCTCACGCAAGTGGGCTCGGAGCGCGAACGGCGCAACCTTCTCGCCCAGTTCCTCCATGAGATTCAGCGCATTCTCACGGCGCGAGAGTACCTGGCGCAGGGCGATTCGCAGCTCAGGGGACTCTTGCCCGGGAGTAACACCCGAAAGCCTGCGGTACTCGGCACCCAGCGGCAGGAGTTGCGGGGGACGAGCTTGGAAGAAGACGCCCAGGGGGCGGCGGAGGAACTTGGCAAGTTCCTCGATCTGCCGTTCAGTCGGTTGGCGCTCGCCCATCTCCCAAGCCCGGACTCGTTCTTCCTTCACACCGAGCCGGCTCGCGACCCGGACAGTGGGGTAGCCACTCTCCTCGCGGGCCCACCGCAGGATCTCGGGGTTCACTGGCATTGCAGGGTTGGGAGACATGACAACGAGAGCCTAGCCCTTCGCGGCATCCGTTGTCAGCTATCCCGCATGGCAAGGGCGTGTGAGGGGGCGTGGCCGGGCCGCCAGTCAGCCTGTAGGCTGAGTGAGAGTTGCTTTCGACCTCATGGGGAACAGGGCTGATCCATGCTCATCGTTCGCTGCACCGCCAAGCTGCTTGGCAAGCTCAAGGTCCAACCCGAGCCGGCGTTTTCGCCGCCGGCCACGACGCGCCTGGGCGACTGGTACGCCACGATTCTGCCCATGCGCACCTCGCACGTCGTGCTCCTGGTCAGCGAATCCACGCGGCTGCCGGTTGTGCTTCCGGCACGCGAGCTCTCGACGCTTGCCCGGCGGATCCCCGACGCGATCGGCCGGGTGCTCCGGGAACTCGGCGTCGATTCGGGTGTCATCGGCGAAGAGCTGGAAGCGATGGCCGAGCTCGCTTTCGATCGGACCGCCAGCCGTAGCGTGCTGGGTACGATGAACGAGTTCGTGCTTCATCTGGGGCCGATGCGCGATGCGGAGCCCACCATGACGGAGCACGCGATGAGCATGAAGCTGGGCAGGGTCCTGGTGACGATTCCCTCGCATGGCTACCAGCATCCGGCCGAGTTCACGGCGCAGAGCCTTCGGTCCACTACGGCTCGCCCGCGACCGCTTGGCACGACAACTCAGAAGGAATCATCGATGAAGAGCGCCTCCAGCATCTACGAGCTGAAGATCACCCTCCGTGACTCCCGCCCGCCCATCTGGCGGCGCCTGCGGGTGCGTAGCGATGTCACCCTGTTCAAACTCCACGGCATCCTTCAGTACGTCATGGGTTGGATGGACGGCCACATGCACCAGTTCGTGGCGAAGGGCACGGTGTATGGCAGGGTCGATCCCGAGTTTCCGGAGGGCGAGAACGAGAAGAAGGTGTCGCTCGGCCAGGTGCTCCGCAAACCCAAGGACAGCCTCGTCTATGAGTACGACTTCGGCGACGGGTGGGAGCACACCGTCGTGCTGGAGCAGGTGCTCGAAGCCGCGCCGGGCGGCAAGTACCCCTATGTCGTCGACGGCAAGCGGGCTTGCCCTCCGGAGGATTGCGGCGGCACGGGGGGCTACAGTCGCCTGCTCCATGTGCTGGCCGACACCAAGCACCCCGAGCACGGTGACATGGTCGAGTGGGTAGGTGGCTCGTTCGATCCCGCAGCCTTCGACGTGGGCGAGATCAACCGTGGGTTCCACGGCGGCTGGTACCTGCCGCCGGCGGCCGATGCACCGCGCAGCAAGACGGCGCTTCCACGCCAGACCACGCTCAAGTTGGGGGCGCCGCGCCGTCGTCGGTGACGGTGCCGCGCGGACGGCAGTCCGGTTCGGAAGGCGGCGCTGCGCGACCTACCGACCGTCGAGGAGTAGGGTCTTCATCCGCTCGATGTAGAGCACATCTTCGGCCGCCGTCACGATGTCCTCCGCAACCGCGCCAGCCGCCCGGAACTCCTCGAACTGCTCATCGCCCATGATGTGCCCGAGCGCCCCGAGGCGACGGACGCTGGTGAGGTACGCGTGTAGCTCGTACTGCTCGAAGATCGTCTTGATCTCGGCCACGAAGCTCGGCAACTCGGCCGCCAGGTCGGGGTGGGCGTTCGAGGCCCGGAGGAAGGTGAGCAACTTTTCGCCGAGCAGGTAGCCGAGCGCTTTCCGTGTACCGTAGCGTTCCTTGATGCTGCGCGCGGCGTCGCACTGTTCGCGCCAGATAGAAGCCTGCGAATCCATGTGATCCTCTTCAGGACGGGTCAGCGTGTTCATTCTTGGCGTGCCTGTGCGCCAGTTCATTCAAGTCGGTCGGGTTCGGCGTGCAATCCACATCAAGTCCGGGCAAGCTTCGCGAGAAACCGTGGTGTCTTGCAGAGCGCATACGGCCGGATAAACGCTGGCGCAATCTTCTCCCCGGTACTCAAGAGCGCAAGTTCCTGTGGCGCGTGATTCCCGCGGATCGACTGCAGACGCTCGAAGCAATATTGCGTCCCTTTGGTGGTGTTGTCGATTCGCGTGAGCACTGCCCAGAACAAGAGTCGCGAACAGTCGGTTGCGTCAGCGAAGACGATCGGCATGTCGAGTTGTGACTGCCCAGCGTCTTCAAGCAGCCGGCGCCCAGAAACCCACCGCTTGCTCTCGGTCAAAACCCCCACCCCGCCACATTCCCACCCGCATCGGCCAGGCCCTGACCACCCGGACCCGAGCTCCCCGCCCGCCACTCGCCTCCGCCGCGCCCCGCTATCCGCAAGTGAAATGGCGACCTGGCACCCGCCACGGCAACCCGGCACGGCCGATGCTCTTGTCACCGGCGTTCGGGCCCGCGCACGCAGGATGCGCCCGCCGTGCACGGACTCAGGGGGAGGGCCGGTATGTGGATCGTCGGTGTGCTGCTCATGACGATGGGAATGGCCTGCGCGCTGCTCGGCTTCACGCTCTTCGGGCTCACCAACCTGTTCTTCGTCGGCGCGGTCGCGATCGAGTTGGTACGCGTTCCCGCTGGGCACAGGAAGTCCCCGGCGCACCTCTAGCACCAGCCGCCGTGGCTGATTCGCATGCCCGTGTCGGCTCCTGCCCGGGAATGACGCTTCCCAGTATGAGGGTCCCATTGCATCCCCAACTGGGAGGTTCCCATGCACCTCTCGCCGATCCTGGCCGGCCTGCTCGCCGGCTGCTTCGCTTTCTGGTTCTCCGCCTCGGCCCCCGCATTCGCGGCGTGGCCGCACTCACCCGCTTCGGGGGTGAACGTCACCAACTGGCTCAAGGACCAGCGCAACTCGGTGGTGTGCAGCGATGGCGCAGGGGGCGCATTCGTCGCCTGGTCGGACCAACGGGCGATCGCCGACGACTCCGATGTCTTCATGCAGCGCCTCGACCAGGCTGGCCGCCCGCAGTGGGCCGCCGGTGGTGTGCAGGTCTGCGCGAAGGCCAATGGGCAGTTCGCGATCGCCGTCGTATCCGATATGCAGGGCGGCGCGATCATCGTCTGGATGGACCAGCGCAGCTTCGCCACCACCTGCGCCGACCTCTACGCGGGGCGGGTGGACGTGGCGGGGTGTCGTCGTCACATGATGCTCGGCAGCCTCACCGGAGGGCTGGCCAGCAAGGAGAGTCACCTTCCCCCCAACGCTGGTGCGGGTCACGATGCCAATTACTGCGAGTGGAGGGTTACGGCACAGCGCCGCGCGAAATCGCCTGGCGTCCGCCTCGCCGGTTGCCGATACTCCGGACTGGCCTGCCCCACCTCCCACGAGGATCCGTCATGAGTGATCCTCACGCGGTGCGGATCTGCTGCCCGCCCGTTACCCTGCTGCGCCCGTTGGCCTGGACCGCCGCGTTGCTGCTCGCACTCGGCGTGCTGTCGCTCGTCACACGGACCCGGCTCGGGCACGACACGATCCTCGGTCTGGTGCCCATGCTCGACCTCGACCGTGAGCAGGTCCTGCCATCGTTCTTCGCGAGCCTGCTTCTGGTGCTCGCCTCGTTGGCGCTCGCGACGGCGGCCGCGGCGCACGGCACGGCGCGCGCGGCCGGGGCCTGGGGTTGGTCGGTACTCTCGTTCGGGCTCCTGCTCATGGCGGTGGACGAGAGTCTCGCCATTCACGAGCAGTTCATCGATCCGCTGCGCGGGCTGCTGGGTGCCGGTCCGGGCGGCGTGTTCCACTTCACGTGGGTGACCTTCGCGATTCCGCTGGTCCTGCTCGTGGGGATCGCACTCTCACGCTGGCTGCGGAACCTCGATCCGCGCACTCGCGGCGGATTGCTGCGTGCCGCCGCCGTGTACTTGGCGGGTGCGATTGGCGTGGAGCTGCTGGGTGGCATGTGGGCGTCGCGCCACGGCGTGTCGGGGCTGGGCTACGGCCTGCTCGTGGCGCTCGAGGAGGGGCTCGAGTTGGCCGGGACGCTGCTGCTGCTGCACGCGACGCTCGATCACCTCCGCGCACGATTCGGCGCTGTCACGATCGACCTCGGACCGACGCGAGGCTGAGGCGGCCGTTCCCGTGGTGATGGGGGGATGGGCGCCCACGTAGCACCTCCCAGGATCCGTGAAGCAGTCGCGGTCACGCCCGCGTCATCGCGGCAACGCCCGCCACGCCGAGGGCGCAGGCGACGGACTCGGCCCTCATCCCCCGGTTGTCAGTGGTCATCGGGGTAGCGCATGCCTCGCTTCGCCCACTACCTCATACTGGAGACGACTCGGCTCGCCTCGTGCTTCGCGCCCGGACTGCCGGCCGAGGAGCGCTCATCCGAATGCGGCCATCGGGCCGATTCAGAGGGCAAAGTGTTCGGCACGGTCACACGAACACGACATCAATGAGCGGAGCAACGCGGACATGCTTCCCCCGAGCTCAGGGGGCCGGGCCCGCCGCGAAGGGTTCGAGGCGGAGCGGGCCCCGTGCATGGCTTCGGCGAGTCTGGCACAGTGGGATTGACCGCGACACGGGACTCTGGGCTCCGGCCGACCGCCTCAGCTCACATCCAGCCCCAGTCGCTTCACCATCGGCGCATAGCGCGCATCGCCTCGGATGGGGTCGAGGCGCGGGTGAACGCGGAAGAAGATCAGCCCCGTCGCCCCTTCATCGATGGCGGTCCCGAACCAGCGGAATGCCTCGTCGGCATCTCCGAGGCTCGCGTGCATTGCGGCGATGCCCCAGGCGGACACCACGCGCGCGCCGCGGCCTTCGGTCAGCTCGGACAGGATGCGGCGCGCGGTGGCGGTGTCGCCCGAACTGCACGCGAGGTGGGCGAGCCCGAACGAGGGTCCGGCGACGGTGCCGGCCAGTCGGCGCCCGGTCTCGTACTCGGCGCGCGCCTCCTCGAACTGGCCGAGGGCTTCGAGCGATCGCGCGAGATCGGTGTGTGCGCCATCGAATCGGGGATCGAGCGCGATGGCTCGCCGGTAGTAGTCCACCGACTGTTCGTAGCGGCGCGCGTAGTAGTAGGCGTCGCCGACCGCCGTATGGATGATCATGGACAGCGGGTCCACGCTCAGCGCTTGATGCATTGCGGCCTGTGCCTCGGCGTGACGCTCGATGCAGTAGTACACGCGTCCCAGTCGCAGCAGCGCACTCGAGAGGGCGGGGTTCAGCTCGATGGCGCGCGTCAGCGTCTTGATCGCGCCGGAGATATCGTGTTCGGAGGCTTGGATGCCTCCGAGCACCGCGTGTGCCTCGGCGAGTGAGTCATCCAACGCGAGCGCGGTGCCGACCGCGGAGCGGGCCGCAGCGATCGCCTCGGCGGGTGGCGCCATGCCGCGATGGGCGCGCGTGGTGTGGCAGTCGGCCGCTCCCGCCCACGCCTTGGCGAGTCGCGGGTCGAGCTCGATGGCGCGCGTGTAATGCCTCAGCGCTATCTCGATGGCATCGGGCGAAGTGGCCTCCTCGATGTGGCGGCCCTTCAGATACTCCAAGTGCGCCTCGGCGTTCACGGCGCGCTTCTCGGCGGGCCGCGCAGCCTCCTGTGGCCTCAAGTGCAACGCCACCTCGCCGGCCACGGCCTCGGCCACGTTGCTCTGCAGGTCGAGCACATCCACCAGGTCACGGTCGTAGCGATTGCTCCACAGCGATTCGTCCTGGCCCGCCGAGACGAGTCGCACGCTGATGCGCACCCGCTGGCCCAAGAGCAGCGCCGAGCCCTCGAGGATCGCGTCCACGTTCAGCTCGCGCGCGATCTCGGGCAGCGACTTCTGCACGCCCTTGTACTTCATGGCACTGGTGCGCGAGATCACGCGCAGACCCTTGATGCGAGCGAGGTCCGAGATCAGCGCCTCGGTCATGCCGTCGGCGAAGTACTCCTGCGCGGGGTCGCGCGACACGTTCTCCAGCGGTAGCACCGCGAGTGAGCGGATGCCCTTGGACGCAGGGGCCGCGGCGGCGTCGCTGCTGGTCAGTCCGCGTAGCGCCACTCCGAGTTCGGCTGCGCTCTGGAACCGTGCGCGCGGGTCCTTCTCGAGGCAGCGCTCGACGATGCGTACGAACTCAGGGCCCAGCTCGGGCCTGACACGCGCCAGCGGTTCGGGCGTGTCGCGCAGCACCGCGGAAGCGATGTCGGCCCGGCTCGCACCATGGAACGGCCTGCGGCCGGTCGCCATCTCGTAGAGCACGATGCCGAACGAGAACAGGTCGCTCCTCGCATCGGCGGGCTCGCCCCGCACCTGCTCGGGCGACATGTAGGGCATCGTGCCCACCGTGATGCCGGGGCGCGACAGTTCCTGCAGCGTCGGGCTATCGCTGTCGAGCGACGACAAGTCCGCGGCGACCGACTTGGCGAGCCCGAAGTCGAGCACCTTGACGCGGCCGTCGGTGGTCACCATGACGTTGCGCGGTTTCAAGTCGCGGTGCACGACGCCTCGCTCATGCGCGGCGGCGAGCGCGGTGACCATCGGCGTCGCCAGCTCGATCATGCGGGCGAGCGGCAATCCGGCGGGCTGCAGGAGTCGGTCGAGCGTCTGGCCGTCGATCAGTTCCATCGTGATGAAGTGCACACCACCCTCGTGCTCGATCGAGTGGATCACCACGATGTTCGGGTGGTTGAGCGCCGCCACCGTTCGCGCCTCGCGCTCGAATCGCGCCCGCCACTCGGGCTCGGCCGCGACCGCCTCGGGTAGCACCTTGATCGCGACATCTCGCCCGAGCCGCGAGTCGCTCGCCCGATAGACCTCGCCCATGCCCCCGGCGCCCAGAGCGCCGAGGATCTTGTAGTGCGCCAGCGTTCGGCCGGGCGAGAGGGGCAAGAAGTCTCCGACGAGGTGGACGTGGGATCGGTCGGGCGAGAAGGGCACCCGCCAGCGGGCCCGCAGGATAGCAGCGCGCCGGTGGCGGGCCACATCTCGGCGGGCTTGCTGAGCTTGCCCGGGCACAGTGCCTTCGGCACACTCGCGCATCGATGGCCGGTTCAAGGGCCGCTCGGATCATCGAACATCCACTGCGGAGCCCCGAATGCCCCTTCGAGCCCACGTCTCATTCGCACGCCGCTCCGTCGCGGCGCTGGCAGCCGCGATCAGCCTCATCGCACTCGCGCCGCGCCCGTCGCAGGCGTTCCAGGTTTTCCGGCACTCGAGCATGACCGCCGAGGTGCTGGGCCGACAGGGCGTCACCGGCAATACGCTCAAGATGATCCTGCAGGGCGTCCGCTGGCCGGACATCAGTCAGTGTCGCTCGGGCTGCTACTGCCCCGAGATCGTCTTCTATTGCGACCCTTCCGCGAGCCTCGTCAACTATTTCAGCCCGTTCCACTTCGACAACAACAAGCTGTTCGAGGGTCGTGAGCACGTCGAGTTCTACATGGGCTGGGCACGCGACAGTCTGGGCGGCCCCAACCCGACGACCGATGCCGGTCGCAAGCGCGTGGGAGAGGCGTTCGTGCGATTCGGTATCGCACTGCACGCGATCCAGGACTTCTACGCCCACTCGACCTGGGTCGAGAACAACCGTGACTTGGTGCGCATCGGCGGCCGCATCGACAGCGCGCCGATCTGGAACGGCGAGGACAACTGGGGCACGGGCTCGACCGTCGTGGGCGGTGTCACGGTGGCGGGTGTGCAGACGGGCTTCGAGCGATTGCCGACGCCGCCCGGATCCGTGAGCCACGCAGCACTCAACAAGGATCATGCGAACACCGCGCAGGGGCAGATCACCGTCAACCGCATCTTCCCGGCCACTCTGATCGGCACCTACTACGAGATCGCCTCGGGACAGAACGGCCCCTCGGGCGGCTCGTACCGCGACCTCGGCCTGGCGCCGCGACACACGATCCACGCGTGGCAGTGCCTGCAGGCCGGATGCGCCATCTACCAGCAGCCGCCCATCGCGCCGACGCCGCCGGCACGATCCACTGCCGCCCTCGATGTCGCCTCGCTCATGGCGTGGGCCAATGCCGATCCCGGCATGGGTGCGATCGCGAGCTACATGGACAGCGTATGGACGGCGGCGGTGCAGGACAGTCCGCAGGCGTTTCCGGCCGAGCTGTTCGACCCCAACGGCTGGCCGCTGCCCGCCACCGCGTCGGTCGACGACCTGATCGGGCCCGAGGCGCGCCTGCTCGCGCCCGCGTGGCCCAATCCCTCGCGCGGCCACGTGGCGATCCGATTCCGGCTGCCGCACGCGGTTCGCGTGACGCTCGAGATGTTCGACTCGGCGGGCCGCCGCGTGGCGACGTTGCTCGATCGCGACATGGAGGCGGGCTGGAAGGACGTGGTGTGGGACGGCGCGCACGGCAGCAGCGAGGCCGTTCCGACCGGCAGCTATCTCTGCCGGCTCCGAGCTGGAGAGCGCACCGAGAGCTGCCGCGTGTCACTGATCCGCTGAGGCGATCGGCTACCGACTTGTTCCGAATGTCAGCCGCACGCCGTTCGCTCCGTCGCCACCCACTTCGTCGAACTTGGCGAACACGTAGTGGAATCGCAGCTCGAGATTGAGCGAGAGATCATACGTGCGCAGCGCCATGATACCCGCGACGAGGTCGAGCGTCGGCGCGGTCTCGGTCTGCTGGTAGGGCTGTTCGTAGGTGTAGGGGGGGCTGCCGGGGTAGGTGTAGGTGACCGTTTGACGCCGCTCGACCGTCACCGAATGCACGCCGAGCCCTGCGCCCAGGTAGGTGGTGAAGTCCTGCGTGCCGAACAGGCGCGCCGCGCTCACGTCGACCAGCGTCCAGTCGAAGTTGCCGTCGCCCCAGCTGAACCCCACGATCGTGGACGTCTCGATCTGCACATTGCCCAGCTCATAGCGGTACACGCCATGAAGATTCGTGAGGCGGTCGGCGCCTCCGAAGCTGTTGCCGGTCGGGAACAGGAATCCAGCGCGGATGCCCGCCCCTCTGCGCGTGGCACGTCGCAGCGGCGTGATCGTCTCGGCCTGCGTCACGGACTCGACCGAGGCGCGATCGGAGTTCGGGCGCCCCGAGGCGATGCCCTCGGCGAATCGCCGCATAACGGTGTCGAGGTCCTCCTCGGACGTCGCCGTGAGCTGGTCTCGGTAGTAGGGCGCTGCCTCATCCACACGCACCACACTGAGCCGCGCGATGATCTTGCCGCCCAGTTGGCTGAACGTTCCGTACACGACGCGCGAGGCGCCGCGCTCGCGACCGATCGCCGCGGCGCAGTCGGCCTTGTCGCAGGCCGAATCGCCTTGAGGGAGCGGCGCTTCCGAAGAGTCGCCACCAACGATCACGATGCCGAGATCGCCCAGGCTGCCCATCAGGAGCTCGCGGCTCACGTGCGCCGTCGCGTCGCTGACGCCGACGGCGCGGAACGGCAGCACGAGCGTGCCGCCTGGGCTCTGAGCTTGCGCGGGAATCGAGCCGAGTGTGGCGAGAACGGCGAGTGCGAAAGCGAGTGCATTGCGGATCATCTGCTCCTCCTGCGGATCCCACCCGGAGCGGAATGGGCTTCCGATGACCGGGGAGACTAGCACTTCGTGGCCCGTGTCCAAGCTCCCCGGGCCGGCCGCAGTTGATGCCGGGCTGGCCCGGAACGCTCGATTCCGCTTCTTTGAGTGTCCCGAGGCGTTCAGTGCAGCTCGGCTCATGGGATTGCCACCTCAAGCTCGGAGCCCGGTCCGCATACGATTGCAGGCACTTGCGCCTGCAGAGGTCCAAGTTGGCAGGGTGCCGCGAGTCGGCCGACTCCTCGCATCGCCTCAGGGGGAAGACGCCAGTTCCGCCAAGGTTCACTGCTCGAAGCCCGCTATACGCACATCCGAGGGGACCCATGCCGCGATTGCTGCCGCGCCTCGCGATGCTGACTCTCGCGGGACTGCTGCTGGTCTGTTCGCTCCCGACGCCCGCCGATGCCGTGCCGCTCCGCAACCTCGGCGCCAAGCTCGGCACCAATCTCGAGAAGGTGGGTCCGATCAGTCGCAGTTGGGCGTTCGTCGACGTGTTCAAGGCAAGCACCGGTTGGAGTGCGCAGAACAGCAACGGCACGCCGTGGGTGGGGCCGCCTCTGACGCTCGACTCACTCGGTTGGGTCGCGAGTCTGCAGCCTGGTCAGATCGCCGTCGCTCGCGTGTTGCAGCAGGCGGGCGGACACGCGCCCTCGGGGCAGTACATCGTGCTCTACGACGGTACCGGCACGATCGACTTCGGGTTCGATGCCTCGCTCGTGAGCAGCACACCCGGCCGTGCGGTGGTGCAGATCACGCCAAGTCCTTCGGGCTACTCGCGCATCCGCATCACCGCCACCGACCCGGCTGACCCGATTCGCAATGTGCGTGCGATCATGCCGGGCTTCGAGTCGACGTACGCCACGCAGGTGTTCCATCCCGAGTTCCTCGCGAGACTCGGTCGCTTCCGCGTGCTGCGCTTCCTGAACTGGACCTCCAGCAACAACTCGCCGCTCGTGTCCTGGTCGCAGCGCACACGTTTGGGTGCGGCCACGCAAGGCAACGCGTACGGCGTCGCGCCCGAGTATCTGCCGCAACTCGCCAACCGGCAGCATGCCGACCTCTGGATCAACATCCCGCACCTGGCCGACGACGACTACGTGACCCAGTTGGCCACGCTGCTGCGCGACAGCCTCGATGCCGACCTGCGTGTGTTCGTCAAGCACAGCAACGAACTCTGGGGCGACTTCACGCAGAGTGCGTACGCCTCGCAGCAGGGGTTGGCGCAGGGGCTGTCCACCAACTCGCGCGTCGCGGCCATGCGCTGGCACTCGGCGAGGAGCGTGCATCTGTTCTCGCTGTTCGACGCGGTGTTCGGCTCGGGCAGCGATCGCCTGGTGCGGGTGCTGGTGGCGATGCACTCGGACACCAATACCGGCGTCGAGGTGATGGACTGGCAGGGGGCGAGCCTGGTGTCGGATGTGCTCACGACGGCGCCCTACTACGGCGGCCCGCTGGGGAACTCGATGAACGGCGCTGCCATCGCCGCCATGACCACGCCCCAGTTGATCGCCGCGCTCGACCAGCAGAGCGTGCTGTCGCACAACTTCACGCTGACGAATGCTGCGAATGCGACTTCGCGCGGGCTCGAGTATGTCGCCTACGAGGGCGGCCAGGCGCTCTACGGTCAGAGCGGCTGGCAGAACGATGCGACCTTCGCGGCGACGATCATCGCCGCCAACCGCGACCCCGCCATGCGGCCGCTCTATCTGACGCACTTGAACCGCTGGCAGGCGGCGGGCGGCGGCCTGTTCATGCACTTCAACTTCATGGGCGCATGGAGCGGGGCGGGCTGCTGGGGCGTGTTCGAGAGCATGCAGCAGGACTCGCTGACCGCCTATAAGTACCTGGGCCTCATGGACTATCTGGAACAGTTCGTGTTGGACGCCGCGCCCTCGGGGTCACCTCGCACCTCGCTCGCCGTTCGGCCCAATCCATGGCGTGCCGGCGGGCGACTCGAACTGGGAGTAACGACCGGCGAGCCGGTGAGGGTCGACGTGCTCGACATCTCGGGACGACTCGTACGCCAGGTGTTCAACGGGACGCCCGACGGGCCGTGGCTCGATGTGCGTTGGGACGGCCGCGACCGAGCGGGTAGGCCGCTCGGATCCGGCATCTACTTCGTACGAGCGGTGAGCCAAGCGACCAGCAGCCGCGCCCGCATCGTGCTGCTGGGCGCTGGCCGCTGACGCTGCCCGAGTCTTCAGCGCAGGGTGATGACCCGGCGCGACTCGATCGAACCGTCGGCCTCCGCCCGCAGCACGAACACACCCGGTGCGAGCGACGCGCTGTCCCACACGAACGAGTGAAGGCCGGCTGCGAGCCGACCACGGGCCAGCGTCGCCACTCTTCGTCCCTGCAGATCGAACACCGAGACGTCGGCGGCAGCCGAGCGCGCGAGACGAAGCGAGACGCGCGCGGTGGACCGAGCCGGAACGGGCGCGATCGAGAGGGCGAGCAGTGGCTCATTCGGCGAGCGATCCTCGACCGAGACGGGCGGCGCGAGTCTGAAGCGCATGCGCCGCCGATCGGGGGATCGCCTCGCGACGACGCCGGTCGCGGTCACGAGGCCATCGGCGGCAACGAGGCCGCTGCCACGTTGCAGCGTGTCGCCGACGAGATTCGTCACCGACCACTCGTACGGCACGCCCGGAGGCGGTAGGAACGATTGCGGACGGCGGATGGCGACGTCGATCGCCAGGCTATCGAACGGGCAGTTGTCGGGAAGCGATGCGGAGCCTGTGACGAGCCAGTACTCGCAGCCCCAGTCGGTGGTCGTGTCGAGCAGGGTGTCGGGTGCCCAGTCGTGGAAGCCGCCCCAGGTGCCCCAATCATCGCCCGAGTAGATCGAGTCGGCGGTCGTGCCGCGCGTGCCGTCGCCGGGGTCACGGCTGTCGGGATAGCGCGCATGGGCGTAGAACGCGGGGTAGGAGCGATCGTTGCGATAGCGTCCCTGATAGACCACATCATCGCGGCCACTCTGGTCGGCCGGTAGATCGCCGTGGGTGAAATAGGCCGGCAGAGCGCCCGTTCCATGCGCGCGTTCGTCCCAGTAGAGGTGCGCGCCGAGTCCGATCGAGTCCGCTGCGCGGTACTGCGCGACGACATCGGCGTCCCACTCCATGGTGCCATTGACATCATGCTTGCCGTGGAAGCTGCGCATGAGCGGTCGGTCGCGTCGTGCCGACACCGGCGTCGTGAGATCGAACAGATCGTACGCCTTGACCGCTTGGCCGCCGGGCCCGATGAGGTTCGTGGGCAGCGCGTCGGCCCGCATGCCGAACAGATTGACGCCCGCGGCCACCGTGGCTCCCGACGGGATCTCATCCACCGCGCTGTCCTCGGGAACGAGGAAGCCGTTGTTGAAGATCGTCGCGGTCGAGAACAACTCGGGAGAACTCTTGGCGAGCGCCGTCGTTCCGGCCGAGCCGAGGCTGTGCCCCTGGATCGCGACGCGCGTCGGGTCGATGGGGAACTTGGCGAGCAACCACTGGTGGATCCACTTGTAGCGCCGCTGCGTGTAGTCGATCACGGTGTCGGTGAGCGCTGGCGTGACGAAGCTCGGATCGAACGGGTTGTGGTTCACCGTCCATCCGAAGTGCCAGCTGTTGGTCGGCTCCGCGACGACACCGGCACCTTGCATGTAGCGGATGAGGTCGTCGTTGTGCGCGCACAGGAAGCCATCGAGCGGATCGATGCCGATGGAACTGCGAGAGCCCGGCTTGGATTGGGACGCCGTGCCGCCGCCGCCGTGGAGCCAGTGGACGAGTGGGCGCGGCCCGCTCGGCAGCGCGATCGGACGGCTGAGCAGGAAGAGACTCGGCATGCCGCTCTTGTGGGCGTTGGCCATGATGGGGAAGTCGGGGCGGCCACCGCGATGATCGGCTTGGCCATGCGCCCACATCGCGTACCACGACAGTCGCCATTGCCCGCCCTGTCCGTACTCGTACTGCAGCTGCGGCTCGGGCGGATCGGCGGATGACGTAGGCGGCAGCGCGATGGGCCCGGTGAGATTCACGCCGGGCGTCGCCAGCGTGTCGCCGTATCGCACCACGGCGAACCAGCGATTCCCCGCCTGGAGTGGCGTGCCCACGAACAAGCCCTGATTCGAAGCGAGCGTGTCGCGGCCGCCGGTCGCATCGGGGATCACCCAGCCAGGCGGCGGCGAGACTGCTTGCGACTGCAGCGTCAGTGGCAGCCACTCCTCGCGGAACAATCGGCCCAGGAGCACGGCATCGGCGACCCGCGTGAATGGCGCATTGCGCGAGTAGATGGCGTACGTCTCGGGCGGGGAGGCATCCTCGATCCAGCGCACCCACACTTGGCCGTCGGCGTAATGCGCTTGCACACCCGTCTGCGCGAGCGAGGGACTCGCGCAGACGAGCATGACCAGCAACGCCGGGATCAAGCGATGGAGCATGGGTTCCTTCACCTCGCCACGATGATCCGTGCGCTCGTCCGAGCGCCGTCGGCTCGCAGCAGTCCGAAGTAGACGCCATTGGCGACGGCACGGCCGCGATCGTCGAGTCCGTCCCACACCACGCGGTGCGTGCCGGGCTCGCGTCGAGCGTCCACCAATCGCCTCACGATCCGCCCGTCCACCGACATCAGTTCGAGTCGGACGGCGGCCTCGGCCGATGTGCGGTATTCGAGCGTGGCCCGGGACTTCATCGGGTTGGACCAGGCGAGCAGCGAGAGGCTCATCCCCGGAGCCTCGTCGTCGGCCGTGACCGAGACACTCGCCGGCTCCACGATCGACATCACGCGATCGACGCTTACGCCGGTCATCTGGGTCACGCGGCCCGAGGGCCAATCGACTCGCACATCGACGCTCATGGCAGGCCCCAGGCCGAAGTGCTGGGTCGGCGGGCCCTGCGTGCGGGCGCCGTGGCCGGTGCCGACCTGACGGCGCTGCGTCAATGGACCGGCGTTCACCGTCACGATCGCACCCGTGGCCGAACGTGGTGAGTCGGTGCCCTGCAAGTCGAGCTCCAGCCAATGGACGTTCGGCGAGCAGGAGTTATTGTGGATGAGCAGGCCGCCCGCAGGACCCATGAGCATGAGGTCGGGGAATCCGTCGCGCGTCAGATCGGCCCAGGTCGCGGCGAGCATGGCATCGGAGGGCACCTGGGGCCCGGGAGAGAAGACCCCCTGGCCGTTGTTGATCAGGATGCGGCCGCGATGCGTCAGCAGCACGTCCACGTCACCGTCGAGATCGAAGTCGGCCATCGTGACTCCGGGACGAGCGCCGTTGTCGGGATCGCCTTGCGGCAGGTTCGCCAACACGAATCCGCCCGGAGTACCGAGCAGCAGCTGGTCAGGCTCGCCTCGATTGGCCACGAACAGATCGGGGATGTTGTTGTTGTCCAAGTAGCCCCACGCCGCGTCGTAGCTCGCGGTTCCGGTGCCGGGGATCGTCATCTCCACATAGCCGCCGCCGACGGCATCGAACAACTTATTGGGTCCGTCGGAGTTGGCGAGGAAGACCTCAGGCCTCGCGTCGCCATCGATGTTCGCGGGCGCGATCTGCTGGATGCGCCCGTTGTTGGCGAGGCCCGGAGGAGCGGACGATCCGAACAGGAGCCCACCCAGGTTCGACCGCAGGCGAGGCGAGCCGGTGCCGGACGCGGTCATCGCGTCGAGCCGGCCATCGGCGTTGGCATCGAAGGCCACGATCACGTACAGCGTGTCGCAGCCCGGGTCGGCGTTCGGTCCCAGACACGTCGAATCCGCTCGAAGGTCGTAGTCGTCGTCAGCGGCGTCGCGCCGCAGGAACCGAATGCCATCGCCGATCAGTCCGACGAGCGCGTCGGTGTCGCCATCGTTGTCGAAATCCTGCCACACCGAAGACCCGATCTGGCCCAACGAGCCAGCAGCGCCAAGCGACATGCGCGAGAACGATCCGCCCGCCTGGCCGCCGAATGCCCGGAATCCCATGACGGGGTCGGTGAACACGAGGTCGAGCCGGGAGTCGGAGTCGAGGTCCGCGAACTGCTGGAACACCGTCGGGCCCTGGCCCCACGTCGGGGGCATCACCGCGAGCGGTATGAGGCACACCTTGCGTGAGGCCGGGATGATCAACGAGTAGGTCTGGTCGATCGAGTCGAGCACGCCCTTGTGCGTGATGATGGCGCGATACAAGCCCGTCGGCGGGGCATCCACACGCACTTGCTCGACGTTGTCGAGCAGGTTGTCCCCGCGTGTGGCCGAGCCCCAGGGGTTCGCGGGGTTCAACACCCACGGCTGGAACATGGCGCCGCTGCGAACGTGATACACGCGCAGATCGAGGTCGTTGACCAGCTTGGGAGTCGAATCGTCGAGCAGGAGCACCGACGAGGCCGATCCCGGAGGATCGGTCCACGCCATCGAGACCGAGAATGGCGCTTCATCGCCCCAGTAGAACTCGACGGTGTCGGACGCGGCCTGGAAGAGCGTCTGCTCGATGATCCGATCCTGGAACACGCCGCGGTCCTGGTCGATCAACTCGACCGCCGCTCGCGTATCGAGCAGTCCCCAGCCGAACGTGTAGTCGGGGCCGACGAGCCCGGCCTCCGAGGCGGTGTGGATCACGAGCGCCTTGACCGTCGACGTCAGGATCTCGCTCATGCCATGTGTCGCGCGCCAGTGCTGCACCATCAGGTTCACCGAGCCGGCCACCGCAGGTCCTGCAAATGAGCAGCCGGTGCCGACCCCGTACGCCGTCGTGCTGCCGGTATCGGGCATCGTCACCTGAGACGCGTTCGCCACCACGTCCGGCTTGATGCGGCCGTCGTCGGTCGGACCCCAACCACTGAACGTCGTCATCTGCACATCGCTCGGCGTCGTCCAGCCACCCGGGATGTCGAGCACGCCGCCGACGGTGAGGATGTTCTTGGCGATCTTGGTCGGCGTGATGGTGTCGTACCCGCTCGCGCCTCCATCCTGCGGATGCGTGTCCGTGAACGTGACCGTGTCCCCGTGGGTGTGAGCGACTGGCAGAAGGGGCGCCTCGCCTCGGTCGTTACCGGTCCCACTGACGATCGAATAGTAGGGGGCGTTGTAGGCGATCTCGTCCCAGCCCCTCGTGGCGGCGGTGTACTTCCCGAAGAGTGCGTCCTCCGTGGACGAGACGATCGTGTTGCCGCCCCAATCCCAAGTCCCGTTCTTGAGGTCCCAGCCGACCGTTGTGCCGTAGGAGTGATTCGAGGTGCGCAGTCCCCTCGTCGCCCAAAGCGCCATCTCGGCATCATCTCCGGCGGACGTGAACGCGTAGAGCTCGGCGGCAGGGGACATCCCGATCGCGATCGGATTGACCCCGGCTGCGATCATGACCCCGGCCACGCGCGTGGCATGGCTGTTGATGCCTGCGCTGTCGCCAGCGACGACGCGCGTTCCGAACTCCTGATGCCCCGGCTGGACCAGCCCAGCGTCCCATTGCGCGAGATACGCGTGCCCGGCGAGGTCGCCGTCGAGCGCGAAGCCCGCGGCGCCGCCCGGCCACACCTCGTCGGTCGAAACGGTCTGGGCCGAGGTCAGCTCGTCGTAGCGATGGAACACGGGCCGGTTCTGGTCGTCGATGTACATCAGCCGCACGTGGGGATCGCCGAGCTGTTGCTTGAGCAATGCGTGGGTGGACGCGAGATGGGCCTCATAGCGCGCATCGCGACCGCGAATCCACTTCTGCTCGAACTGACGACTCAGCTCGAGAAGGCGCGGGATGTTGGTCTCCGGGCGCCGAAGCGTGGCCCCGCCGAGGCTCGGCGCAGGCGAGGCGGACAGCGCGAAAAGGCACAGCACGAGCACTCCGACGATTCGACGGCACATGGTCCACCTCCTGGGCGGCCGA